>NZ_JBFAIC010000004.1:0-293664 GCF_040654515.1 Dactylosporangium sp. NPDC050688 | reverse complement strand
CGGCGGGTAGGGCCTCCGGCCCTACGACCCGGAGCGTGCCTCCGGCGGCCAGGGCTGCTCGCCCTGGAACCTCGGCGGCCCGGGAAGCCCGGGGGCGGGCTCCGAGCCCTCCCGTCGCGCACCGGAGGCAGCCATGCCGCACCACCGGGGCGCCAGCGCTCGCGGTGGCGGCGCGGTCCGACCGACATGGCGCCCCGGCGGCACAGCATGTCAGGGCGGAGCCTGCGCAACGGGAAGCCTCTCCGGGTCCGGAGCATGCTGCGGAAGCAACCGACGAAGCGCAGCCCACAGGCCGTCTGAGTTGATCTCCGCTGGGCCGTCCCTGGGCCGTCCGGGCCGTCACCGGGCCGTCAAACAGCACCCAGTATCGACCGACGTAGACCAGAACTGACATACGAAATGCCAGGTCAACGGTCACGAGTAGGGCCGTGAACAGCAGGCGACGGACGAGTCGACCTGTACGCCGGGTTCTGTCCCCGCTGGTGGGCGGGGGGCGGCCATCCATCTCGGCCTGCCGTTGCCGGCAGGCTCTAGCGGTCTACCCGCAGGCTCGGGCGGGCAGCCCTCGAACGCCTGCGTCTGACCTTGCTCCGGGTGGGGTTTACCTAGCCGCCCCGGTCACCCGGGGCGCTGGTGGGCTCTTACCCCACCGTTTCACCCTTACCCGATCCGAGCCGCGCGGAGCGCGACCCAGGTCGGGCGGTCTGTTCTCTGTGGCACTGTCCCGCGGGTCGCCCCGGGTTGCCGTTAACAACCACCCTGCCCTCTGGAGCCCGGACGTTCCTCGGCGGCACCCGTGAAGGTGCCGACGCGGCCGCCCGGTCGACTCGTCCGTCGTGCTGACTATGGTAGGCGGGACCATGAACCTTGTAGACATCGCGCTCCTGTCGGGGGCGGGCCTGGCCGCCGGCACGGTGAACGCGATCGCCGGCGGTGGTTCGCTGATCACGTTCCCGGCCTTGATCGCGACCGGGTTGAGCCCGGTGGCGGCGAACGTGACCAACTCGGTGTCGGTGTTCCCCGGGTACGCGGCGTCGGTGTACGGCAGCCGTTCCGACCTCGCCGACCTGGCCCGGGACAGCTCGCGGCGGCTGCTGCTCAGCGTCCTGCCGACGTCGGTGGTGGCGGCGGCGCTGGGGTGCCTGCTGCTCCTGGCCACGCCGGCCAGGGCGTTCGATCTGGTGGTGCCGTTTCTGGTACTGGCGGCGGCCACGACCCTGGCGTTCCAGGACCGGCTGCGCAGGCTGGTCGGCCACCCGCGGGACCTGTCGCCGCGGCGGCAGGCGCTGAGCCTGCACGCGATGGTGTTCGCCGGCTCGCTGTACGGCGGCTACTTCGGCGCGGCGCTCGGCGTGATGCTGGTCGCGGCGCTGGGGCTGGTGCTGGACCAGTCGATGGCGAGGGTCAGCGCGTTGAAGAACGTCATCTCCGCGATCGGCGGGCTCGTCACCGTGGTCGCGTTCGCGGCGTTCGGGCCGGTGGACTGGGCGGACGTGCTGGTGGTCGCGCCGACCGCGATGATCGGCGGTTACGTGGGCGCCAGGCTCGCCCGCCGGCTCCCGTCGGCGGTGCTGAAGTGGCTGATCGTGGTTTTCGGCATCGGCGTGGGCCTGGTCCTGCTCTACCGGGCGGTCTTTTAGCTCAGGTGTGCCGTGTCGTTGACGGTACGCACAGCGACCCCGCCATCCGGCCACGAGTCGACCACGGACAGGCCGGCCGGGTCGAGGTACAACCGGTACATGAACGCGTCACTGGCGGCGAGCGCGTCACGGAGCAGGGCCTTGATCGGGGTGACGTGGCTGACGACGGCGATCTGCTGCCCGGCGTACTGCTGCTGCAGCCGCCGCAGGGCGCGCCGCACGCGGATGGCGACCTGTTGCAGTGACTCGCCGCCGGGCGCCGCGACGAGCGGGGAGGCGAGCCAGCGGTCGAGCTCGTTGGGGTATTCGGCCCGCACCTCGGCGAACGTGAGCCCGTCCCACTCGCCGAAGTCGCACTCGACCAGGTCCGGCTCGACAACGATCTCGGCGGCGCCGACGGGGCCCGAGGCGACGATCTCGGCCGCGGTGTCCAGGCACCGCCGCAGCGGCGAGCTGACCACGGCGGCGAGTTCGGGCGCGACGGCGTGCACCCGGCCGGCGGCCCGCGCGGCCTGGTCGCGCCCTTTGCCGGACAGCGGGATGTCACTGCGCCCCGAGTAGCGCTTCTCCACGGTGTACGCGGTCTCCCCGTGCCGCAGCAACACCATCCGCAGCGGCGACCCGGTCGACGGCGGCGCCCACGACCGCACCCCCTGCCCGGCGGACGCGGAAGAAGAGAC
The DNA here is from genome assembly GCF_040654515.1 of Dactylosporangium sp. NPDC050688. Lineage (NCBI taxonomy): Bacteria > Bacillati > Actinomycetota > Actinomycetes > Micromonosporales > Micromonosporaceae > Dactylosporangium > Dactylosporangium sp. NPDC050688. Next base: position 291,344 of record NZ_JBFAIC010000004.1, on the reverse strand, counting down.
GGCCGGCGCGGAGGAAGAGACAGCTGGCACAGCGGAAGACGATGCCGGCGCAGCGGAAGGAGCAGCCGACGCGGCGGACGCCGCGGCCGCGGCCGCCCGGGCAGCCGCCCGCCCAGGCGAGTCGGGACCGGCAGCCGGAGCAGCCGGCACGGCGTCAGTCAACGAGGAAACGGAAGCCGACGGCAGCGGGTCCGGGGCGTCCTTGCCGTCCATGGCCGCGTTCGCCAGCCGGTCGGCGTGCTTGTTGCGCTCCCGCGGGATCCACGAATACCGCACGACCCGGAACCCGCCGGCCAGCTTGCCGGCCTGCTCGGCCAGGGGGCGCAGGCCAGGGTGCTTGATCTGCCAGCGGCCCGACATCTGCTCGACGACGAGCTTGGAGTCCATGCGGACCTCGACCTCGTCGGCGCCGAGGTCGGCGGCGGCGCGCAGGCCCTCGATCAGGCCGGTGTACTCGGCGACGTTGTTGGTGGTGATGCCGAGCCGGCCGAGGCGTTCGGCGAGGACCTCGCCGGTGTCGGAGCGCACGACCGCGCCGTAGCCGGCGGGCCCGGGGTTGCCCCTGGACCCGCCGTCGGCCTCGATCGTGACCTTCACAGGCCGGACTCCGCGGTCCGCACGAGGATGCGCCGGCACTCCTCGCAGCGGACGACCTCGTCGGGGGCGGCGGCCTTGACGCGGGCCTTGTCGCCGCCGGCGAGCTCGAGCCGGCAGCCCTCGCAGCGGCCCTGGCGGAGCATGGCCGCGCCGATGCCGCCGCTGCTCTCGCGGATCTTGTCGTAGAGGGCGACCAGGTCGGCGGGCAGGTCGGCGGCGAGGGGCTTGCGGCCGGAGCGGCGGAACTCCTCGTCCTTGGCGATCCCGGCGAGGGCCTCGTTGCGGCGCTGCTCGGCGGCGGCGCGGACCGCGCGGGTCTCGGTGAGGCGGGCGACGATCTCGTCGAGGGTGGCCTGGGCGGTCTCGCGCTGCTCCATCAGCTCCAGCTCGGCGTCCTCGAGCTCGCTCTGGCGGCGGTTGAGCGTGGCGATCTCGTGCTGGAGGGCCTCCAGCTCGCGGGCCGGGCCGGTGCCGGCGTCGAGGCGGGTCTGGTCCTTGTCCTTGCGGGCCCGGACCTGCTCGGCGTCGCGCTCCAGGCGGCTGATGTCGCGGTCGAGGTCGTCGACGGCGACCTGGGCGCGCACCCGCTCGTCCTCCATCGTGGACAGCTCGCGGGCCAGCCGGTCGAGCTCGGCGTGCTCGGGCAGCGACTTGCTTCTGTGCGCGAGCTGGGTGAGCGCGATGTCGATCGCCTGCAGGTCGAGCAGGCGGCGCTGGGCCTCTGGGTCTGCCTTCACGAGTTGCCGTCCTCCATGAACGTCCAGGGTGAGGTGTCCACATCGGACACGATGGTCTGCAGGCCCGTCTCGCGCCGCAGGAACGCCGCCACGTCGTCGAGCCAGGGCCGCTCCGACGCCCAGTGCGAGACGTCGAGCAGCACGGGCCCGCCGCCGGCGAGGTGCTCGTGTGCCGGATGGTGGCGCAGATCCGCAGTCAAGTATGCGTCAACGCCGGCCCGCGCCGCGTCGGCCAGGAACGCGTCACCGGCGCCACCCGACACGGCGACCGTCTCGATCGTGGCGTCCGGCGGGCCTGCCACCCGTACACCACCCACGGACGAGGAGACGAGCGCGGCGAACTGTGCCAGTGCCATCGCAGATGGCAGCCGTCCGACGCGGCCGTGACCACGGCCGGTGTCGGCGACCGGGACGAGGGGGCGCACGTCGAGCAGGCCGAGGCGGGCGGCGAGCGCGTCGGAGACGCCCGGGTTGGCCACGTCGCCGTTGGTGTGCGCGGTGTACAGGGTGATCCCGGCCTTGATCATCCGGTGGACGATGGCGCCCTTGTACGTGGTGGGCGCGACGCTGGACACGCCGCGCAGCAGCAGGGGGTGATGGGTGAACATGAAGTCCGCCCCGGCCTCGACGGCCTCCTGCACGGTCCGCGGGTCGCAGTCCACCGCCAGCAGGACCCTGGTGACCTCGGCGTCCGGCTCACCCAGGGTGAGGCCGACCCGGTCCCAGCTCTCGGCCCAGGCGAGCGGGTAGCGCTGTTCGAGCAGTTCGACGAGTTCGGCGACAAGCACGGCGCGACGTTACTCCACGCCGTCCCGCGACGTCTGCTGGTCGAGCGCCTGGACGGGCAGGTGCCACGGGAAGGTGTCCACGAGCCGCTCGCCGGTGCCGGGCGGGTGCAGGGGCAGCACGTCAGGGCCGTAGATCATGGTGACGCCCCAGGCGCGCAGCTTCTCGATCGACTCGCCGAACGCGGGGTGGCGGGCCATCGCGGCGTTGGTGAACGGCACGGCGACGATCGGCAGGCCGACACCGAGCCCTTCGACGAGCAGGCCGAGGGCGAGGGTGTCGGCGATCCCGGCGGCCCACTTGTTGATCGTGTTGACCGTCGCGGGCGCGACGATCATCGCGTCGGCCTGCGGGATGACGTCGGGGTCGCCGGGGTACTTGTAGCGGTGCCGGACGGGGTGCCCCGTCTGCGCGACGAGGCTCGGCACGTCGAGCCACTTGAGGGCGTCCGGCGTGGCGACCACGCAGACCTCCCAGCCGCTCGCCTGGGCGAGCGACACCAACTTGCTGGCATCCTGTGTGACAGGCGATCCGCACATAACGGCGTACAGGACGTGACCGGCCATGCGGGCATTGTGCTACCTGCCGGCTATACCCCGACGCTCATGTGCTCGGCGAGTTCTGCGACGGGCGCGGACGGGGTGCCGCGGGTGCGGCGCAGCACGTCGCTGAGCACCTCCCGGGCGAGCGGCCGGCAGCGGATCTCCGACGGGGCGAGCCGGTCGCCCTCCAGGAGCATCTCGCTGGCCAGGTCGATGTCGCCGAGCAGCGCGTACGCGCGGGCCTGGTCGAGGTAGTGGTGGGCGCGGCGCTCCGGCAGCAGGGCGTTGAACGCCTCCAGGTCCAGCGTCTCGTGGACCTCGACGGCGACCCGGCCGTCGCCGAGCTCGACGGCGGCGGCGGCCCGGTGCAGCTGCACGTTGGTCGGCCCGAAGCAGGACCAGTAGTAGTTGTGGTCGCCGTCGAGCCCTCTGGCCGCCTCCTCGGCCCCGCCGAGCAGGTCGCGGACGGTGGCGCGGTCGCCGATGCGGGCGGCGGCCATGGCGCCCTGCAGCAGCAGCATGCCGTAGACGGACAGGCGCTCCGGTGCGCAGTCGTTGTCGCCGGAGCCGGGGGCGAGCCGGTTGGCGATGTTGACGTTGATCTCCAGGGCGGGGCGGGACCGGCCGAGGGCGAGCAGGGCCAGGGCGACGCGGGTGGTGGCGGTGCCGGCGAGCAGCTGGTCGCCGGCGCGCTGGGACACCGCGATGGACCGGTCGGCGGCGAGCCAGGCCAGCTCGTGCTCGCCGAGCTTGCGCAGCGCCGAGGACGCGATCTGGTAGACCTGCCCGAGCAGGTGGGCAGCCTCGCGGCCCTGCCCGCCGCCGGCGTAGGCGGTGTCGGCGGCCTGGGCCTCGCGCAGCAGCCGCGGCAGGGTGCGGGCCAGCATGCCGTACTTCGCGTGCTGGTAGCTCAGCCAGGCGTGGGTGACGGCCTTGCGCATCTCCGCCAGCGGCGGGGGCTCGGGCGGCGCGTAGAAGAAGGCGCTGATCTGGTCGTAGCGCTCCAGAGCGGCCCGGATCTCCTCGACCTCGACCTGGTCGACGCAGTTGACGCTGTCGGGGCGGCGCTCCGGGTCCTTGCCGAGCAGGATCTGCACGTCGAGCTGCAGCACGTCGGCGATCTCGTAGACGACGGAGAACTTGTCCAGCCGGCGTACGCCGCGCTCGACCTTGTCGACCCAGCTCTTCGACTTGCCCAGCCGGTCGGCGAAGACCTGCTGGGACATCTTGCGCCGGTTGCGCCAGTAGGCCACACGTCGGCCGATCGGCAGCTCATCCACGCCGCTCACCTCCGGAGGTCACCCGCTCGGTCGACATCGCACCTTTTGTGCGGTTCGTCCGGCTCCCATGCTCATACGTTCCGACGTGCAAGTTGCATCCCCCGTTGCCGTAGCCAACGACGCACACGGCGTCCGGTGACGCGACGTGGTTCTGTGCGCACTTTCGAGTGATCTTCCCTGCTAGGAGAAGCACATGCGGTCGTGGGAACGCGCCAAACTGCGCAAAGCGGCGGCCCGGTACGCCGAGCACGGCTGGCACGTGCTGCCCGGCGCCTACCTGGTCGGCCAGCACGCCGGCCGGCGCGCCAAGGTGCGCCGCTTCGAGTGCGGCGAGGCCGGCTGCCGCACGGTGGCGTGCCACCCGGCGGCGCGGGTGCCGAGCCGCTCGCCGGCGGTCGTCGCCGAGTGGTGGCGCAGCCGCCCCTACACCGTGCTGTTCCCCACCGGGCACGCCTTCGACGTCCTGGAGGTCCCCGCCGCGCTGGGCCGGGCCGCCCTGCTGGGCGACGGCGTCGTCGCGGCGCGGGGACCGGTCGCCGTGGCCGGGCAGGGCGAGGGTGAGCGCTGGCACTTCCTGGTGCTGCCGGGCCACGGCCTGCTGCCGGAGCTCACCCAGCAGCCCGGTGTGGTCCTGCACGGGCAGGGCTCGTGGGTGCCGGCGGCGCCCAGCCCGCAGTTCGGCGGCCGGGTGCGCTGGGAGCTGTCGCCGGAGGTGCACGGCTGGCGGCCGGCGGAGCCCTACGCGGTGCAGGCGCTGATGCTCGACGCGATCGGCGCGGGCCCCTCCGCCGGGGCCGCCCAGCGGGCCGCCTGGCACACCGCCGCATGACCCGCACACCACCGGAGCCGGCGGCCGGTCCTCTCGGGGGGACCGGCCGCCGCCGTGCGCGCACCCCGCACCCACCGAGCGGCGATGCTGCCTGAGCGCGCTAGGCTTCGGAAAAGATTCACGTGCAGAATTCATGCCGATGCCCAAGGTAGCGTTGGTGTAGCCCTACGTCGACCCTTGTACTCCGGCAGAATTACTCAACGGTTGCAGATTTACCTACTCATCGTTGAGTGTTGATCTACTCCAGTGATCAGTAACCGACCGCGACGTCGACGGTCGTCACCACCCGCCGAACCCCGTCGGCGGCCTTCCGGTCGGGCACCTCGGTCGGCTCGGCGGCCGGGTCGACCCGGACGATCCGGCCCCCCTCGGGCAGCCGGACGCCCCGCGCGGCGAAGAGCGCCGTCAACGCACCATAGATGAACATCTCCACCTGGTCGCCCTCGGCCCACGCCTGCAGGCCGATGCGCCAGCACACCTGCCGGGCCCACGGCAGCCGGGAGCGGGTCGGCTCGCCGACCGCCTCGACCAGCAGCACCGGCAGGCTGGTGGCCAGATCGTCAGGGCGTCGGGTCACCAGGGTGGCACCGGACAGGTGGTGCTGGGCGCGCAGGTACGCCACGACGAGCCCGACCGCGTCCGGTTGTGCCACCGCGGTCACCGCCCTCCCGGCAAGGCGCCCGACCCCACGCGTCCTGCCCCCCGTCATCACCGTCGCTGCCATACCTATCCGTTGCCCCATCGAGGACAACGGCAACCGCACCGCCCGACCGCGGTACCACAGATACATTTCATGTTCCCCGAAGAAAGGATTCACCGGCGATCGGAAAAACGGCGCGTCCGGCTGGATGGTCCGGCATTTCTGCACGACCGGCCGTCGGCACCTCGACATCGCCCAGGCTTGCACGTCACAGGCCTGTTCCTGCAAGGCTAGCGACCAGAAAAGATCGTTGTGGACGCAACGCCGCAATCGAGGAAATCGTGTTCTTTGCGGCATGCATCGGCGCCCTCCGATCGGCGGTGGAACACCAATTGGAGGGCGCCGATGTGCGGATCAGCTGAAGCGAGCTCCCTCGTCCCGGCGGTACGCCCGGCCGCGAGGGCCGCCGCCGCGACCGTCCAGACGACCGGGCCATCTTCCGAGGTGACCGGCACCTCGCAGTCGCCTGTTCACCAAAAAAGGGGCCCGCGGGCCCCTCTTCCGGTGTCGCCGGTGCTGTTACGAGTCGCCGCCGGTCTCGCCGACCGGGGCGGCGTTGACGTCGTCGATCGCGTACTTCTTCGCGGCCTCGGCCGGGACCGACGCCTGCACCTCGCCGCGGCGGGCGAGCTGCCGCAGCGTGGCGACCACGACCGACTCGGCGTCGACGTGGAAGTGCCGGCGCAGCGCGTGGCGGGTGTCGGACAGGCCGAAGCCGTCGGTGCCGAGCGAGGTGTAGTCGCCGGGTACCCAGCGGGCGATCAGGTCCGGCACGGCCCGCATGAAGTCGGAGACCGCCACGACCGGGCCCCCGGCGTCCTGCAGGGCCTGGGTGATGTACGGCACGCGCGGCTCGTCCGCCGGGTGGAGCAGGTTGTGCTCCTCGGCGACGATGGCGTCGCGCCGCAGCTCGGTCCAGGACGTCGCGGACCACACGTCGGCGGCCACGCCCCACTCCTCGGCGAGCAGCCGCTGCGCCTTCAACGCCCACTGCATGCCGGTGCCGGAGGCGAGGATCTGCGCCTTCGGCCCCTCCTGCACGGGCGCCGCCTGGTACTTGTAGAGCCCCTTGAGCAGGCCCTGGACGTCGAGGTCCGCGGGCTCCGCCGGCTGGAAGATCGGCTCGTTGTAGACCGTCAGGTAGTAGATGAGGTCCTCGGGCCGCTCGCCGTACATGCGGCCGACCGCGTTCTCGGTGATGTGCGCGATCTCGTAGCCGAACGCCGGGTCGTAGGCCACCACGGCCGGGTTCGTCGCCGCGATGAGCAGCGAGTGGCCGTCCTCGTGCTGCAGGCCCTCACCGTTGAGCGTGGTCCGCCCGGCGGTGGCGCCCAGCAGGAAGCCGCGCGACATCTGGTCGGCGGCGGCCCAGATGCCGTCGGCGGTGCGCTGGAAGCCGAACATCGAGTAGAAGATGTAGACCGGGATGATCGGCTCGCCGTGGGTGGCGTAGCTGGTCGCGGCGGCCGTGAACGAGGCGACCGAGCCGGCCTCGTTGATGCCCTCGTGCAGGATCTGCCCGCTGGTGGACTCCCGGTAGCTCAGGAACAGCTCGCGGTCCACCGGCGTGTAGTTCTGCCCGTGCGGCGAGTAGATCTTCGCGGTCGGGAAGAGCGAGTCCATGCCGAACGTGCGGGCCTCGTCGGGGATGACCGGCACCCAGCGCCGACCCATGCCCTTGTCGCGCATGAGGTCCTTGAGCATGCGGACGAACGCCATCGTGGTGGCGACCTTCTGCTTGCCCGAGCCGCGCTTGATGTCGCCGTAGACCGACGAGGACGGCAGCTGCAGCGGCACATGGGTGGTGCGCCGGTTGGGCACCGGCCCGCCCAGCTGCGCGCGCCGCTCCCGCATGTACTGCATCTCGTCGGACTTCTCGTCGGGCCGGTAGTACGGCACCGCGTACGGGTTGTCGCCGATCGCGCTGTCCGGGATGTCCAGGTACAGCCGGTCGCGGAAGTCCTTGACGTCCTGCAGCGTCAGCTTCTTCATCTGGTGGGTGGCGTTGCGGCCCTCGAAGTGCGAGCCGAGCGTCCAGCCCTTGATCGTCTTGGCCAGGATGACCGTCGGCTGGCCGGTGTGCTCGGTGGCCGCCTTGTACGCCGCGTAGAGCTTGCGGTAGTCGTGCCCGCCGCGCTTGAGGTTCCAGATCTCGTCGTCGGACAGGTGCTCGACCATCTTGCGGGTGCGCGGGTCACGGCCGAAGAAGTGCTCCCGCACGTACGCGCCCGACTCGGCCTTGTAGGTCTGGTAGTCACCGTCGGGGGTCACGTTCATCAGGTTGACCAGCGCGCCGTCGGTGTCGGCGGCGAGCAGCGGGTCCCACTCCCGGCCCCAGACGACCTTGATCACGTTCCAGCCGGCGCCGCGGAAGAACGCCTCCAGCTCCTGCATGACCTTGCCGTTGCCGCGGACCGGGCCGTCCAACCGCTGCAGGTTGCAGTTGATGACGAAGGTGAGGTTGTCCAGCTCCTCACGGGCGGCCACGCCGATCGCGCCGATCGACTCCGGCTCGTCCATCTCGCCGTCGCCGAGGAACGCCCATACGTGCTGCTGGCTGGTGTCCTTGAAGCCGCGGTTGTGCAGGTACCGGTTGAACCGCGCCTGGTAGATCGCGTTGATGCCGCCCAGGCCCATGGAGACCGTCGGGAACTCCCAGAAGTTCGGCATCAGCCGCGGGTGCGGGTAGCTGGGCAGGCCCTTGCCCATGCCGCCGTGCGACAGCTCCTGGCGGAACCCGTCGAGCTGCTGCTCGCTCAGGCGGCCCTCCATGAACGCGCGCGCGTACATGCCCGGCGACGCGTGGCCCTGGAAGAAGATCTGGTCGCCGCCGCCCGGGTGGTCCTTGCCCCGGAAGAAGTGGTTGAAGCCCACCTCGTACAGGCTGGCGGCGCTGGCGAACGTGGAGATGTGGCCGCCGACGCCCACGTCGGGGCGCTGGGCGCGCTGCACCAGCATCGCCGCGTTCCACCGGATGTAGGCGCGGATGCGCCGCTCGACGTGCTCGTCGCCGGGGAACCAGGGCTCACGCTCCGGCGGGATCGTGTTGATGTAGTCGGTGGTCGTCAGCGGAGGCACGCCGACCTGTCGCTCCCGCGCGCGCTCCAGCAGGCGCAGCATCACGTAACGGGCGCGCTTCGTGCCGCGCTCGTCGATCACTCCGTCCAGCGAGTCGACCCATTCGGTGGTCTCCTCCGGGTCGATGTCCGGCAGTTGACTCGGCAGGCCGTCGCTGATCACTGGGCGCTTGCGTTCGGTGGACACAGGCGTTCCTTCTAGGTGTAGGACCGGTCGCGCTGCGGTAGGACGGCTAAGACCGGTCGGGATGGCCTCGGGGTGTGCGTGTTGAGGCAATGTGTGAGCCCATGTCCCATCCTGCCTGTCTCCGGTGCCGTCCGTCACGTCTACGGGGAGTCAACTGCGACACGCGACACGATACCGGTCGGTAACTTTCGGGTGACAAAACGGCGACTCATCGTTCATCCCAGGGTCCCGGGTCCGCTACGGTCCGGCCGTGTCCGACAACTCCGCCTGGTGGCTGCTGCTGCCGCTGCTCTGCATCGTGGGCTCGATCACCGTCGTGGCCGTCACGATCACGTTCGTCGTGCGCCGGGTCGTGCGCGGCACGGTGAACACCGCCTTCAACGGCACACTCGGCGGCGGCTTCGGCCCGGGTGGCCGCTCGTCGCCGGGTGGCACGCCGTTCGGCCCCGACTGGACCCCTGACGGCTTCGCCGGCGGCCCCTACGACGGGCACGGCGGCGCCCACGGCTCCCACCACGGCGCCCATGGTGGCTCCCACGACGGGCACGTGCACGGGTGGGGCCACAACATGGACCACGGTCACCACTCGCACTCCCACGACTCCGGGTCGTCCTGGTCGTCGTCGGACTCCGGCTCGTCGTCGTCCAGCGACTCCGGCTCGTCGTCCTCGTCGGACTCGGGGTCGTCGTCCTCGTCGTCCAGCGACTGACACCGGCTGCAACACTGTCGCGTATGCACTCCGAGGTCATCACCGTGCGCACCGGGTCGCGGCCCGTGGTGCGCGACATCACGGACGAGGCGTCGCGGTTCGTCGCCGCGCACGCCCCGGACGGCGACGGGCTGCTGCACGTGTTCGTCCCGCACGCCACCGCCGGGGTCGCGATCATCGAGACCGGTGCCGGCAGCGACGACGACCTGCTGCGCGCACTCGACGCCGTCCTGCCGGCCGACGACCGCTGGCGGCACCGGCACGGCTCGCCCGGCCACGGCCGCGACCACGTGATGCCGGCGTTCGTCGCGCCGTACGCGACCCTGCCCGTCGTGGCCGGCCGGATCGCGCTGGGCACCTGGCAGTCCATCTGCCTGGTCGACCCCAACGGCGACAACGCCACCCGCCAGGTCCGCTTCAGTCTCCTTCGCGGTTGAGCGCCGAATGCACCGCGTTTCTGCCGGACATCCCGGCCATCAGGCGGGAGGATCGCAGGCGTGATCGAGCGTCGCGTCGCCGTCGTGTTCCTGGTCGACCCGCAGGGGCGGATCCTCATGCAGCACCGCGACTCCCACGCCAAGGTCTCGCCCAACCAGTGGGCGATGCCCGGCGGCAAGATCGAGGACGGGGAGACGCCCGAGGAGGCCGCCCGCCGCGAGGTGCGGGAGGAGACCGGACTCGCCGTCACCACCCTGGAGCACTACGTGACCGGTACCCGACCCTCGGTGACCACCGCCGACGGGCTCGTGGAGATGCACGTGTACTACGCGGCGACCGACGCCACCCAGGACGAGATCGTGCTCGGCGAGGGCCAGGCAATGGTGTTCCTCACACCTGAGGAGGCACTCGCCCGTGACCTCGGCGTGACCGCGGCGCTTCTCGTGCCGGGCTTTCTGGCGTCTGCGCAGTACAGGGCCTTGGTGGAGCGTCGCATGCGGTAGCCGGCGCGGCACGCCGGGGCGCATCGGACTGGCAGACGAAGACCAATGTCGGCCATGCTGTCGAGCGTGACCACGCCTCAGGATCTCGACGAGCGGTTCCGCGCGGAGCTCGCCGGGCTCGTCGCCGCCACGGTCATCCGGGATCTCGACGAGCCGGTGCGTGACGACACCGCGCTCACCGGCGCGCAGGCCCGGGCGCTCTACGACGCCCAGTGCACCAGCCGCCACCTCGACCTCGCCGCCCGCTGGCTGCGCAGCTTCGACGCCGGTTACTACACGATCGGCTCGTCCGGCCACGAGGGCAACGCGGCGGTCGCCGCGGCGCTGCGCCCGACGGACCCCGCCCTGCTGCACTACCGCTCCGGCGGGTTCTACTGCATGCGCGCCGCCCAGGTCCCCGGCAGCGACCCGATCCGCGACGTGCTGCGCGGGGTCGTCGCCTCCTCGAAGGAGCCGATCGCCGGCGGCCGGCACAAGGTCTTCGGCCACCCCGACCTGCACGTGGTGCCAACCACCTCGACGATCGCCTCGCACCTGCCGCGCGCCGTCGGCGTCGCCTTCGCGCTCGGCCGCGCCCGCCGGCGCAACCCCGCCGCCGGGGCCGCCAACGGCCACGGCTGGCCCGGCGACGCCCTCGTCGTGTGCTCCTTCGGCGACGCGTCGGTCAACCACGCCGCCGCGACCGCCGCGCTCAACACCGCCGGCTGGTGCGACCACGTCGGCCTGCGGCTGCCGCTACTGTTCGTCTGCGAGGACAACAGCCTCGGCATCAGCGTCCGCTCCCCCGACGGCTGGGTCGCCGCCGCCCTCGGCAGCCGCCCCGGGGTGCGGTACTACACCGCCGACGGCTGCGACAGCGCCGCCACCTACGACCGGGCCGCCGAGGCCGCCGCGTGGGTGCGCCGCTTCCGGCGGCCCGCGGTCCTGCACCTCACCACCGTGCGGCTGATGGGCCACGCCGGCGCCGACGCCGAGATGGCGTACCGCTCCTCCGTCGAGATCGCCGCCGACCTGGCCCGCGACCCCCTGGTGCGCACCGCCCGGCTCCTGGTCGAGGCCGGGGTGGCCACCCCGGCGGAGCTCATGGGCCGCTACGACGAGCTCGGCTGGGACGTGCGCCGCGTCGCCGAGGAGGTCCTGAGCGAGCCGAAGCTCGGCAACGCCTCGGAGGTGACCGCGCCGCTCGCGCCGCGGCGGCCGGTGCGGGTGTCCCGGGCCGTCGCCGACGCCGCCGCCGACCTGGTCGACGAGGCCGTGGACCCCGACGCGGGCACCGACATCGACGACGACCTGGAGTTCACGGAGGCGTACACCGATGCCTCGGACACCGCGGTCGTCGACGGCGCGGCTCCGGCCGCTGGGGACGGCGCGGCTCCGGCCGCTGGGGACGCCGCGGCGGAGGCGCCGGGTGCGCACCGGGCGCCGTCCTCCGATGGCGACGACGCTTCGGAGGCGGCCTCGTCCCGTACACCTGCCGAAAAGAACAATTCGGGCGAGACGGGCAACGAGGACGCCTGGCCGGAGCCTGACCCCGGCGCGGCCGCCTCCCCGGACGGGGTGGTGGAGCCCGCCGGCAGCGAGCCCGGCGACGACCGGGACGCGCCCGAGCCCGCCGACGACAGCCGGCCCAACGGCAACGGCCACCCGCCGACCAGAGCCGCGGCGTTCAACGGCCGGCTGCCCGAGCACGCCGGCCCGCTCACCCTCGCGCAGACCATCAACGCCGCCCTGACCGACGCCATGCTCGCGTACCCGCAGATGGTGGTCTTCGGCGAGGACGTCGCGGCCAAGGGCGGCGTCTACGGGGTGACCAAGGGCCTGCGGGACCGGTTCGGCGCCACCCGGGTCTTCGACACACTGCTGGACGAGACCTCCATCCTCGGCCTCGGCCTGGGCGCCGGCCTGGCCGGCATGCTGCCCGTGCCGGAGATCCAGTACCTCGCGTACCTGCACAACGCCGAGGACCAGCTGCGCGGCGAGGCCGCCACCATGCAGTTCTTCTCGCAGGGGGCGTACCGCAACCCGATGGTGGTGCGGGTGGCGGGCCTGGCCTATCAGCTCGGCTTCGGCGGGCACTTCCACAACGACAACGCCCTCGCCGTGCTCCGCGACATCCCCGGGCTCGTCGTCGCCGCGCCCGCCCGGGCCGAGGACGCGGCGCCCATGCTGCGCACCTGCCTCGCCAGCGCGATCGTCGACGGCAGCGTCTGCGTCTTCCTGGAGCCGATCGCGCTGTACCACACCCGCGACCTGCACACCGGCAGCGACAACTGGTGGCTGTCGGAGTACGCGCCACCGAGCGAGTGGTCGGCCATCCACGTGCCGATCGGCCGGGCACGGGCGTACCACAGCGGGCCCAACGACGACCTGACCATCATCACCTTCGGCAACGGCGTGCGCATGTCCCTGCGGGCCGCGGCCCGCCTGTCCGAGGAGGGCGTCAGCTGCCGGGTCGTCGACCTGCGCTGGCTGTCGCCCCTGCCCGTCGGCGACATCATCAAGCACGCCTCCGACACCGGCCGGGTCCTCGTCGTCGACGAGACCCGCCGCTCCGGCGGCGTCGGCGAGGGCATCATCGCCGCGCTGGTCGACGCCGGGTACGTCGGCGTGGCCCGCCGGGTGGCCGCCGTCGACTCGTTCGTGCCGCTCGGACCGGCCGCCAACCACGTCCTCGTCTCCGAGGAACAGATCGTCCAGGGAGCGAAATCGCTGTTGGCCCGGTAGTTTGTACCGATAGTTTTTCGATCGCATCGGTGCGCCACTTGCGTTGACGGCCCGTACTGTGTGGACTACGCGCTAACAGTGGTGTTGCGACAGGAGGCAGTGGACAGTGAACGCGACCGCGGGTCAGGCCGAGGTGAAGAGCCTGGCGGACCGGTTCGGCGTCGAACCGGGCATGGTCGTTATGGAGATGGGGTACGACGACGACGTCGACCAGGATCTCCGCGACGTCCTGATCGACCGGTGCGGGGACCTGGTTGACGAGGAGACCGACGAGGTCGTCGACGTGGTGCTGCTGTGGTGGCGCGACGACGACGGCGACCTGGTCGAGACGCTCATCGACGCGCTGGGCCCGCTCGCGGACAACGGTGTGGTGTGGCTGCTCACCCCCAAGGCCGGCCGTCCCGGACACGTCGAGCCGAGCGATATCAACGAGTCGGCTCCCACCGCCGGGTTGCAGCAGACCTCGACGGTCAACGCCGGCAAGGACTGGACTGCGGCGCGCCTGGTCGCACCGCGCGCCGCACGGTCCCGCCGCTAGCCGCTGCGCTCGCCGGCGTCCACTTCCATCGGGCCCTTGCCGAGGAAGCGGCCGAAGGCGAGCCAGACCAGCCCGCTCCCGCTCTTCGGCGGGTCCCCGGGCCGATCCTTCCTGCGCGCCTCTGTCCTGTTGCCCGGGGTCCACTTGCCCGGGGTCCACTTGCCCGGGGTCCGCGCCGGCTGCCGCGGCATTTGCGGGGTGAATCGCTGAACGTCGCCACCGCCCCAGCCTCGCTGTCGCACCTTGCGGCGCTGCTGAGGGACATGGCTCCTCAAACTCGGCACAGGCGACCTGGGCGAGGCCGTTTCTGCTCGAGTTGCTGACCCCCGAGGCCGGGCGCCACCGCCGGCACGGCGGTCCCCTCACGCACCGCGATGAGTGCTGCGAAGCCGACGCGCGTTGGCTGCGGCATGTGCGCGACCGGGCAGCACTACCCGGTGGATCGCTGTGCGCCGGCAAACAGGGATCCACCGGGTAGTACCCGTGGTCCAGACCGACTGCGCGCACATCGGCATGACGGTCGGCGTCCACGGAGAGTGACTCAACGTCGCGCTGCGCTGGCTCGGGTTGCGCCTCAAGGGGTGATCAACGCGGCGGTGCTCGTGCTCACCGACACCGGCGCCGTACGCGCCGGCGGGGTGGGGTCGGAGGTGAACACCATCTGGCACCCGTCCTCGCGAACGACGTCACCCGCCCGACCCGACCGGTCGTGACCGACGGCGGCGGTGCGAATACGCCACGAAACAATGTGCCCTATGCCGGTCAGACGTCGGCTGAGCGCCTGTAAGCCCCGCCAGCCGGAGTCAGAGCCAACCCCACCCGCCAGCCGGTCACTGTCGGGACCGCCGACCGGTCACCGCCAGGCCCTCCGGCCGGTCACCGTCGGGCTCGCCAGATCGGGCAGCGGTCTGGCTCCGCCCTGCCGGACGCCGGGGTCCCACGCTCGACGGGCAAGAAGCCGAACGGCCAGGCTGAGGCGGCGGTCCGGCCAGGCCCGCCGGACACCGTCAGGCCGACCAAACACAGCCCTGGCCCGCCGAACACGGTCAGGCTGGCCGGGTGCCGGCCGATCCTGGCGAGGCGGATCGGCTGTCCCGCCACGCTGGACGCGAGTGGTCGTCCCGGCTCAGGTGCGGGTCTGGGTCGGCTTCCAGGTCGGGGTCGGGGACGGGGAGTTGGACCAGCCGGACTTCGACGGGGACGGGGAGGTGCCCGGGTTGCCGCCGCCGGAGTTGGACTGGGGTTGCCAGACCCTGACCTCGGAGAACGTAACGTCGGCCGGGTCGGCGGAGGTGAAGGCGCCCAGGTTGACGCGGCCCTTCTTGATCAGGTCGTGGGTCTTGGAGCCGAGCTTGGTGCCGTTGACGTACACGGACACCTCGATGCCGATGACGACCAGCGCCACATAAGGGTCGCCGGTGATCTTGACCGGCCAGGAGGCGAGCTCGTTGTCCTGGCTGGGGGCGAAGTCGCCGAGGGCGTGCAGCCGGATGACGCCCTCGCAGACGCCGACGGTGTACCCCTTGTCGCCGGTCCTGGCCCAGATGCCGGCGCAGCCGCTCTGGCGGTGCACCTTCGTCTCGATGCCGACGTCGGTCATCGACACGTTGAGCGGGTCCTTCAGGGTGCAGCCGGTCAGGCCCTGGCGCTCCGTCACGACGTGCAGCTCGCTGTCGGACGCCTCGCAGCGGCCGCCCTCGGACTCGTCCTGGGAGTGCCACAGCTCGTGCAGGCCACGCTGCGTGTACAGCTTCCAGTTGCCGGGCAGCCAGGACGGCCGGTCCTCGCGGGGGCGCACCGGGATCTCCAGCACGTTGCCGCTCGCGGACGACGAGGGGCCGGCGCTCACGGTCGTGCTGGTGGTGGGCTCCTGGCCGACGTTGTTCTTCTTGCCGACCTCGTCGTAGACCACGTAACCGGCCAGCGCGAGGGCGAGGACCAGGATGCCGATCAGCACCGGGATCGCCACGTTGCGCTGCCGGGGTGGCGGCGGGAGCGGCTCCTCCCGGGGCAGCGGCGGCGCATAGTCCATGCGGGTCGCCGACGGCGACTGGTACACCTGTTGCACCGGCGGTGGCGGCACGGCCCGCGGCGGCTGGACGGGTGCGTGGCCCTGCTGGTACCCGTGCTGGGGGACCACCGGCGGCGCGCCCTGGTAACCCTGCGGCGCTGGCGGCGGGGTCATCGGACGGATCCGCTGGGTCGCCTCGGCGTCGCCGAATCCGGGGCTCACCGGCGCGCCCGCCGGGTAGCCGCCCTGATACCCGCCGGGAGCACCGCTCACCGGCGGCGGCGCACTGACCGGCATGTTGCCCGCCGGCGGCGCGCTCATCGGCTGCCCGCCCATGGGGGCACCGGCCGGCGGCCCGCTCATCGGCGGCCCGCTCATCGGAGGGCTGCTCACGGGAGGCGCGCTCATCGGCACGGCACTGACCGGCGCGTTACCCCCGGGCGGCGTCCCGGGCCCGTGCTGGAACCCCTGCACCGCACCGGCCGGACCGGCCACGCCCGCCGGACCAGCCACCCCGGCGGGGCCGGCCACACCGGCCGCGCCGAGCGGGCCGCCACCGGCACCCGCGGCTGCCGCCGCCGCACCGCCCGCGACGCCGCCCGCCATCGCACCGCCTGCCGCCGCGGCGGCAGCGCCGCCGGGGAAGGTCTGTGCTGGACCGCCGGCGGCGCCCTGTGCCTCGGCCGGCTGGACGCCGACGTTGACCCAGGCACGGAGGCTGCCCTCGGCGACCACCATCTCGGGCTGCTCGATGATCGTCGGGGCGACCCCGAGCTCCTTCTGCAGCAGCGTCGCGACCATCGGGATCCGGCTCGAGCCGCCGACCAGGAACAACCCGGCGAGCTTGCTGTTGTCCAGGCCGGCCCAGCGGACCACGGCGGCCGTGGTGCGCACCGTCTGCTCCAGCAGCGGCCGGGCCAGGTCCTCGAACGCCTCGCGGGTGATCTCGACGTCGGCGGCCGCGATCGGCACATGCAGCCCCGTCGACGAGGTGCGCGACAGCATCTCCTTGGCCACCCGGGCGTCGTCCCACAGCAGCCGCCGGTGCCGGCGGTCCTCGGTGGTCTGCGGGCTCTCCAGCCGCGCCCAGACCGGCGGGTCCTCCAGCTTGCGCTTGGCGTAGTCGACGATCAACGCGTCGAGGTCGATGCCGCCCAGGTCGTCGATGCCGTCCACGGCGCGCACGTCGAACCCGTCGCCCGCCCTGGTCACGACGCTGGCGTCGAAGGTGCCGCCGCCGAAGTCGTACACGAGCAGGCCCTGCTCCGCGGTCAGCGGCTTCTGCAGTACCCCTGCGAAATAGTGCGCGGCGGCGACCGGCTCAGGCATGAGCGCCGGCTGCGGCAGCCCCGCGATCGTCGCGCCCTCGACGAGCGCGAGCCGCCGGGACACGCCCCAGGCCGCGGGGTGGGTCAGCGTCACCGCGCCCACCTGCCCACCGGCGACCCGCCGGGCCTCCGACGCGACGTGCGTCAGCACCGCCCCGATCAGCGCCGGCACCGTGAACTCGCGGTCGCCGAGCAGCACCGTGCCGTCGTCGATGCGCCGCTTGGGGCTCGCCTCGAATCGAGCCGGGTCGACGCGCGCGGCGTGCACCGCGTCGCGACCCACCAGGACCTGCCCGTCGGGCTGCGCATAGACGCAGGACGGCAGCAACGGAGAACCGTCGAACAGCAAGGGGCGGACCCGCCCATCCGGCCACGCCAGCAGCGCAACGGTATGGGAGGTCCCGAAGTCGATGCCCAGACGCGGACCGGCAGCCATGCGGGCGAGTGTAGGCCCCCGGTACGACAACCTGGCATGCTCGTCCCATGACGGTGGATGTCGGCGGTGAGGCGCCGGACTTCATGCTCAAGGACCAGAACAACCAAGAGGTCCGTCTGTCGGATTTCCGCGGTCGCAAAGCGGTGCTCCTGGTGTTCTACCCGCTCGCCTTCACCGGCACCTGCCAGGGCGAACTGTCCACGGCCGGGGACTTCCAGTCCGACCGGGTGCAGGTGCTCACCGTCAGCGTCGACTCGCCGTACAGCCACAAGGTGTGGGCCGACCGTGAAGGCTATGATTTCCCTCTCCTGTCGGACTTCTGGCCGCACGGTGCGGTGGCGCAGGCGTACGGCGTCTTCAACGACAAGGCCGGATTCGCCAACCGGGGCACGTTCCTCATCGACATCGACGGTGTCGTCAGGTTCGCCGAGCACCACGGCCCAGGCCGCGCCCGCGACCAGGAAGCCTGGCGCACGGCGATCGCATCGTTGCAGAGCTGATACAGAGCTGATACCGACTGGGGCGGATGAGGCGCGGCAGGTAGCATCCTTGGGTACCCGGGTTCGCCGACTTCGGGGCGCGTAGCTCAGTGGAAGAGCACCCGCCTTACAAGCGGGGGGTCGTTGGTTCGAACCCAACCGTGCCCACCAGCATTGACCAGGCAGTTTGCCGTCAACCCCAAGGATGACAGCGGCAATCTGTAGCAGCGGCTGTAGCAGCTCAAGTCCAGCCCGTCGGGCCGCCCCCTACTCGGCAGAGCCCGTGAGCCTTCGGCGTAGCCGACGCCAGATCGCTGTGACCGGTCCCTCCTCGTGGCGCCAAGCTGGAGTGATGAGGAAGCCCGGCCGGTTGAAGCAGTACGCGAACAGGTGCACCGGGAGCAGGGGCAGGCCGGCGAAGAACAGCAAGAACCCGCAGCGGCCAATGATGTCGAGCAAGACGACACGACCGACCAGCACGTTCATGGCAGAGAAGAACATCGCGAGGCCGGTACCGCCAACGAGCATCGTGAACCACAGCGCGTAGGGAAGGATGTCCGTGCCTGGGGCGGTATGCGGGGGACGATCGGAACCCGCGAAGCATCCCCTCGCCAGATTGCTCGGGCTGGAGACAACACTCGGTAGACCATCCAGCCCGCCAGCGCCGCGTACCCGAAACCGAACAAGGCCTGGCCCATCACGGCCGGATGGTACCGAGCCATCTCTTCGTCAAAGGTCGCCGTCGTTGGCCGGAAGCCGGAGTTTGGTCCCCCGCTACCGTGTGACCGGAGGATCGACGGAAGGCGGCCATGTCCGCGAAGCTCGAGGACTACGACGGGGTGCCTGAGGTGCACGGTGAGGTCGTCTACGAGCCTGGCTGGTACCTGCTCGCCGTCCCCGCCGACACCCATGCCGCCCTCATCACGCTCGCCGGGGCGGCCGGTGTGGTGTTCAAGCCGGCGGCGCGGCCGCATGTCTCGGTGATGAAGGGGGAGGCGCCGTGCCGCAACGTGCAGGACTGGGGGACGGCGTTCGTCGGTGAGCGGGTCGCCTTCCGGGTCGCGCCCGGGGTGAGGGGCGAGAACGGCCTGCACCTGTGGGTCGACTGTCACAGCGCCCGGCTGTGCGAGATGCGGGAGCACTTCGGGCTCGCCACGCTGCGGCGGGAGGACGGGGCGTACCTCGTCAATTTTCACCTGACGATCGGGCTGCGCAAGCAGGCCGTCGAGGCGAGGAAGCGCCCGCAGCTGCGCCTGTCACCGCAGAGTCACCTCGATGCCGGAACGGGCATGCAGCACCTGTGACCGAACCAGTCCGCTCAGGGGCGCTTGTGCGGGCACTGGTACAGCGGGCGCCGCGGGATGCGGGCGGGGCGGCGGATCGACACGAGCCGGGCCGGGCGGACCACCGGAGACGACCGCGGTGCGTTCGACGAAGCAGCGGTGCGGGACACCGCGGCCAGGTGCGACGACAGGGCGGCGTGCAGCAGCGTGGGCGACTGCTGCGCCGAGGCCTGCACGCGCCGGTTGCCGCCGGTGTACACAGAGGAGCCGGTGGACGAAGAGGAGCCGGTGGACGACAGGGAGCCGGTGGACGACGGCGGCGCCGCATACGTGCGCTGCGCGGGGACCCGCCGGCCGGACGGCACCGCATCCAAGATGGGCGCCTCCTCCTTCTCCGGCCTGGTGACCACGAACGCGACGACCGCCGCCACGATGACCGGGACCAGGTAGAGCAGGGCTCCGGCGTATTGCTCGGTCACGACGACTCCCAATGCTGCGCACGACTTGACCTGCGCAACGCTACGGATTGCCCCGCATGGACGATGTCATCCGGTCGGTCCGGCCTGCAAGTCCGGCCGGGGTGCAGCTGAGGTGCAAATCTGCCGGAACCAGTCGAACGACGCCCGGCGCGTCCGCTCCTGGGTCGTGAAGTCGACGTGGACGAGGCCGAAGCGCTGGTCGTACCCCTCGGCCCACTCGAAGTTGTCGAGCAGCGACCATGCGCAGTAGCCGCGCACGTCGACCCCGGCGGCGATGGCCTCGCGGACCGCGTCGAGGTGCCCGGCGTGGTAGTCGATGCGGAACTGGTCGTCGACAGGTGCGTACGAGCATCCGCTCTCGGTGATCCAGACGGGCGGGAGCTTGTCGCCGTACGTGCTGCGCAGCGTGACGAGCAGGTCCCGCAGTGCGGACGGCACGACGGGCCAGCCGAAGTCCGTCGTCGGGTAGCCGGTGATGTCGAGCCGGCTGAACGGCAGGTCTTCGCCGGGCAGCGGGGCGCTGATGAGGCTCGGGTTGTAGTAGTTGACGCCCAGCGCGTCGATCGGCTGGGAGATCACCTGCAGGTCGCCGTCCAGGACGATTGAGTCGATGTCGGCGCCGCCGGTGAGCCCCTCGACGATCGGCGGGTACTCGCCGAGCAGGACCGGGTCGGTGAAGAGCCGGTTCTGCACCAGGTCGTAGAACATGGCGGCGGCCTGGTCGTCCTCGGCGTCGCTCTTCGGCCAGACCGGCGAGTAGTTGTTGGCGAGGGTGACCTGCGCGCCGCTGACGCGGCGCAGCGCCGACACGGCCAGGCCGTGGCCGAGCAGCTGGTGGTGGATGACGGGCAGCAGGTCCATGCCGAGCTGCAGGCCCGGGGCGTGGATGCCCAGGACATGGCCGAGCACGAGGTGGATGTACGGCTCGTTGAGCGTCACCCACAGCTTCACCCGGTCGCCGAGCGCCTCGCCGACGAGTTCGGCGTACTCGCCGAAGCGCATCGCGGTGTCGCGGTCGGCCCAGCCGCCCCGGTCCTGCAGCGCCTGCGGCAGGTCCCAGTGGAACAGGGTGACGAGCGGGTCGATGCCGCGGGCGAGCATGCCGTCGACGAGCCGGTCGTAGAACGCGATCCCGGCGGCGTTGACGGGGCCCTCGCCGGTCGGCTGGACGCGGGGCCAGGAGATCGAGCAGCGGTACGCGGTCGCGCCGAGCTCCTGGATCAGGTCGAGGTCGGACTCCCACCGGTGGTAGTGGTCGCAGGCGACGTCGCCGGTGGCCCCGCCGCGCGTCGTGCCGGGGGTGCGGCTGAACGTGTCCCAGATGGACAGGCCGCGGCCGTCCTCGTCCGCGGCGCCCTCGATCTGGTACGCGGCGGTCGACACACCGAACTGGAACCCTGTTGGAAAGTCCGACATGATCGCACGCTACCGGTTCACGTCGCGCCGCGGAATGATCCGGTCTCTCGGGCAGTATTGGGCGTATGGCACATGAGATCCCAACCGCCGAGCTGGGCCCGGGCGTGCAGCTGCCGGCGATCGGCTTCGGCACCTGGCAGATCACCGGTTCGTCGGCGTACGAGTCGACCCGGACGGCGCTCGACGTCGGGTACCGGCACATCGACACCGCCACCATGTACGGCAACGAGGAGGAGATCGGCAGGGCGCTGCGTGACAGCGGCGTCGACCGGTCGGAAATCTTCATCACCACGAAGCTCCCCCCGTCGCAGGCGGGCCGGGAGCGGCAGACGATCGAGGCGAGCCTGAAGGCCCTCGGTGTTGACCACGTCGACCTGTGGCTCATCCACTGGCCGCCGGCGCGCGGGAAGTCGGTGCCGGTGTGGACGGCGTTCCTGCAGGCCCGCGAGGCCGGCCTGACCCGGTCCGTCGGGGTCAGCAACTACGACGCCGCGCTGATCGACGAGCTGGTCAAGGAGACGGGCGAGACGCCGGTCGTCAACCAGGTCGCGTGGAGCCCCGCCCAGCACGACGAGCGGTTCCTCGCCGACATGCGCGACCGGCGGATCGTGGTGGAGGGGTACAGCTCGCTGAAGAACACGCCGCTGGACGACCCGCGCCTGGTCGCGATCGCCGAGGCGCACGGCGTGACCGTGCCGCAGGTGGTGCTGCGCTGGCAGCTGCACCACGACATCGTCATCATCCCCAAGTCGACCCGCCGGGAGCGGATGGTGGAGAACCTGTCGGTGCTCGACTTCTCGCTGACGGCGGCGGAGCTGGAGACCATCAACGCCTGGTGACGCCCCGGTCCGCGCGCCTGTTTTCGCTGACGGCGGCAGAGCTGGAGACCATCAACGCCTGGTGACGCCGCGGTCCACGCGCGCCCGCCAGCCCCCGTCGCGGGGCTGGCGGCGCAGCGCCGCGAGGGCCTCGACCGCGCCCGTCACCAGCTCGCCGTAGTCGGGCTCCGGTCCCTTCTGGATGAGGAACGCGAGGCCGTTGGAGTTGCTGACGGCCCAGCCGGTGCGCCGCCCGAGCCGGTGCGCCGCGTCCGCGCCGTGCGCGGTGACGAGCTGGATGTCGTACGGGCAGCGCACCTCGCCACCGTCGCGGGTCACCACGATCCTCGCCTGCGCCAGGGCGTCGTCCCGGTTGAGCAGCGCCTGCCACCACCGCCGCCGCGGGGCCTCCACGACCACCTCGACCCCCTGGCCGTGTTCACCCGGGTCGTTGGCGGCCGCGACGGTACGCACGAGCTCCACGACCTTCGCGGTGTCCGACCGGCGGAACGGCACCCAACTGTCCACGGCGACATCTTCGCGCACGCTTTTCCTCAGATGGTCACGTCGTCGGTCGTTCAGTCGGACAGAACATCCGAAAGGACATCACCATGCGCCGCTGGCTCGGTTCCCGCCGCGTCTACACCAAGATCCTCATCGTCGCGGCGGTCGCGATCGCCGGTACCGCTGCCACCGGCATCCTGGCCCTCGCCGGCATCGACGACCTCAGCGACACCCGCAACGAGGAGGTCGGGCGTGCGGTGCCCTACATCACGGCGCTGAACGAGGCGGCCCTGATCGCGAAGTCCGCCGCCAACGACGAGCGCGGCTTCCTCCTCGGCGGCGACCCGTCCTTCCGCGACGATGCCCTCGGCCGCCGGGCCGACATCGACCACCTGCTCGACGCCGCCCGTGCCCTCGCCCCGTCCGGCCGGGCCGTGCAGGAGATCCAGGCCGCCGTCGACGCCTGGTACACCGCGCTGCAGGCCGAGTTCACGCTGTTCGGCACCGACCCCGCGGCCGCCGTGACCGCCGCGCTCGGCCCCAACCGCGACCTGCGCAAGGTGTACGAGAACCTCCTCGACCAGGAGATCACCCGCGCCGACGCGGCCCTCGTCGCCGGCAAGGACTTCGGCGACACGGTGTCCTCGGTCCGCTTCACGGTCATCGTGCTGCTGATCGTCGCGCTCGCGCTGGCCGTCGCGCTCGCCCTCTACATCGCCCGGCTCATCGTCGCGCCGCTCGGCCGCGTCTCCCGCGTCCTGCGCGCCGTCGCCGACGGCGACCTCACCCAGGACCCGGCCGTCGACCAGCGCGACGAGGTGGGCCAGATGGCCGACGCGCTGCGCACCGCCACCGGCAACCTGCGCCGTACCGTGGCGACCCTGGCCGAGCACTCCACGGTCCTCGCCAGCGCCGCCGAGGAACTCGCCACCACCAGTACCCAGAGTTCCCAGGGCGCCGCGACCGGCGCCCGCCAGGCCGGCGCCGTCGCCGGCCTGGCCAGCGACATGTCCGGCGCGATCTCCACCGTCGCCGCAGGCGCCACCGAGATGGGCGCCTCGATCCGCGAGATCGCCCAGAGCGCCACCCAGGCCGTGACCGTCGCCAGCCGCGCCGTCGAGATCGCCGGCACCACCAACACCGTCATGGGCAAGCTCGGCGACTCCTCCGCCGAGATCGGCAACGTCATCAAGGTGATCACCTCGATCGCCGAGCAGACCAACCTCCTGGCCCTCAACGCCACCATCGAGGCCGCCCGCGCCGGCGACGCCGGCAAGGGCTTCGCCGTCGTCGCCTCCGAGGTCAAGGACCTCGCCCAGGAGACCGCCCGCGCCACCGACGACATCAGCCGCCGCGTCGCCGCCATCCAGGCCGACACCACCGGCGCCGTCGCCGCCATCGAAGAGATCACCGGGATCATCGCCCAGATCAACGAGCACCAGACGACGATCGCCTCCGCCGTCGAGCAGCAGTCCGCCACCACCGAGGAGATGAGCCGCAGCGTCGAGCAGGCCGCCGCGACGGGCAACCAGGTCGCCGCGACGATCGGCGAGGTCGCCACGTCGGTGCAGCTCACCACGACCGGCATCACGGAAGCGGAGCGCGCGGCGGGCAGTCTGGCCGAGCTGTCGGGCAGCTTGCGCAGCATCGTCCAGACGTTCCGGTACTGACCGCCGGCCGCCTACCTTGCTCACGTGGGCTACGACATGTCCGCCCAGCGCCCCCGCCCCGATGGCCGGTGCGGCGTTCCTGACCGTCTTCGCGCCCCGGGCAGGTCAACTCCTGGCGCATCAGCGCCGCCGACGGCGGCACCGCGGACCTCTACGCCGCCCTCGCCCACGACACGCCCGACCACCTGATGATCAGCCGGTCCTCGACCGGCTCGGTGCTCGACGTGGAGAGCGTGCTCCAGAGCTGCTCGGCATGTGCACGGCGAAATGCCTGGTAGGTGTTGGTGGGCACGGTTGGGTTCGAACCAACGACCCCCCGCTTGTAAGGCGGTCGCCTTACCGCAGGTCAGGGACACTGCCCAAACCCGCCGTGTCTCTCGCGTGCCCCAGACGTCAGTGCGCGCGGGATCAGCCGGTCAGCGTCGGGTGGCCGGTGCCGGCATGTTTGATCCAGCAGGTGCGGGTCTCATGGTCGACGAGGTACCAGACCCGGCCGCCGGCGGTGACTTCGTACTGCCACTGGGCCAGCGCTCGTCCGCCGTAGGTGTCGGTGGACAGACTTCCTTTGAGTTGGTGCTGTCGACCGGTCGGCGGAGCGGGGCAGGGGTCGGCTTCGATCGCGTCGAATGCGGCTCGGGTGTCTGCGGCTGCTTGCCGGCACAGCTCTTCCCAGCCCTTGGCCGCGTCGTTGGTCGCGAAACGCAGGACGTAACCGCCAGGCCGGGGAGGTGGGGCCGCTCGGTCGCCGCGCTCTGCGCTCACTGCTCGGCGGGCCGAGGCACCGGCCCGAAGTCGTCGAGCGGCTGCGTCGTCAACGCCCGGTGCAGGTCGGGGTCGGCGTGGATCTCCGCGGTGTGCCGCCACTCGACCAGCAGCTGTGACACCGCCGCGCCAGCGGACTTCGAGCGGCTCGACGGTGTTGGTGGCGATCAGCTCGTCGACGGCGCTCTCCGTCCAGCCTCGGCGCACGGGTGCGAACGCGCAGCGTTTGCATGGGGGGCGCGGGGTGGGAACCCCCCGCCGGGGAGCAGGCGGAGCCTGCGCGGGACACAGCTCATTCCAGAGCGGCGAGCAACTCCGCGACCGGGCCGAACGACAGCACGCCTGACTGGGCGCCCGCCTGTTCCGCGGCTGCCGGAAGCAGCGCCGCATGCAACAACCGCATCGTCGGGCGGTCCTCCAGCGCGACCGCCGCCCGCGCCGCGAGGCACAGCCGGGCCTCCAGCAGGGCGTCGTGCGGGGACGGGGGCAGCGACCGCAGGGCCCCGAGGGCCTCGTCCCGGCGGCCGGCGCGGATCAGCAGCAGCGGCCGCACCCACGGCTCGTACGGGCCCCAGTCCCCGCCGGCGTCCACGTCCAGCGTGAGCAGGGACAGGCTCAGCAGGCCCTCCTCCATGCCCGGCATGTCGGCGCGGGCGAGCAGGGTGTGCGCCGTGCGGTACGCCGCCTCCGAGGGCCGGCGCAGTGCGGCGTACAGGGATGTGAACACCCTCACGAGGGGCAGGTCGTAGCGGGTGGCGAGGGTGTCGGCGGCGGTGGCGTGGGCGTCGGCGGCGGGCAGGTTGCCGAGGGCTGCGGCCGACTGCAGCTGGATGAGGTGGCCGAGAACCTCGAACGTGGCCAGGTCGTGCCGGGCGGCCAGGTCGGCGAGCTCGGCGCCGATGGCGGCGCGGGCCGGGGCCAGGCCGGGGCGGTGGAAAGTGTGCATGTAGCGGGCGTTCAACACGAGCGCCAGCTGCACGGGGTCCCCGGTGGTGCGGGCGATGCGCTCCGCGGACGACGCCGACTGCCGGCCGAGCGGGCCGGTGCTGCCGCGCAGCTCCAGGGCCAGGGTGCTGAGGATCCGGCCCCGGTGCGGTTCGTCGAGCGGGCCGGCCAGGGCGCGGGTGGCGGCGGTGGCGAGGAGCCGGGACAGGTGCTCGTCGTCGTTGCGGGGCCAGATGGCGGGCACGTCGAAGGCGGTGAAGGCCATCCGGGCCCTGCTGGCCCCCTGACCCCCAGCGCCGTCCGGGCCTCTGCTGGTCCGCTGATCCCCCCGTACACGACCGGCCACCCCTCGACGTGAGGAGTGGCCGGTCGCGTGTCGGG
Organism: Dactylosporangium sp. NPDC050688; assembly: GCF_040654515.1. Taxonomy (NCBI): domain Bacteria; kingdom Bacillati; phylum Actinomycetota; class Actinomycetes; order Micromonosporales; family Micromonosporaceae; genus Dactylosporangium; species Dactylosporangium sp. NPDC050688. Next base: position 265,185 of record NZ_JBFAIC010000004.1, on the reverse strand, counting down.
CCGTCCTAGTGCGACGGGGCGGGCTCGAGCGGGTCGACGCGGTGCCGGCCCTCGCCCTCGTCGCCGGCGGCCGGCGGCTCGGGGGCGGTGGTGACGGCGGCGTGCCGGCCCTCGCGCCGGATCCGGCGGCGCTCCTTCACGCCCTCGACCATCGTGTACAGCGTCGGCACCAGGACCAGGGTCAGCAGGGTCGAGCTGACCAGGCCGCCGATGACCACGATGGCCAGCGGCTGGGAGATGAACCCGCCCTCGCCGGTGAGGCCGATCGCCATCGGCGCGAGGGCGCAGATGGTGGCGACCGCCGTCATGAGGATCGGCCGCAGCCGGTGCCGGCCGCCCTCGATGACCGCCTGGCGGACGGGCATGCCGCCCTCCCGGTACTGGTTGATGAGGTCCATCAGCACGATCGCGTTGGTGACGACGATGCCGATGAGCATCAGTACACCGATCATGGCGGGCAGGCCGAGCGGCGTGTTCGTCGCGAGCAGCAGCAGGATCGCGCCGGTCGCGGCGAACGGGATCGACACCAGCAGGATGATCGGCTGGGCGATGCTGCGGAACGTCGCCACCATGATGACGAACACGATCGCGATCGCGGCGAGCATGGCCAGGCCGAGCTGGGCGAACGCCTCCTGCTGGTCCTCGGTGACGCCGCCGAGGGTCACGGTCGCGCCGGCCGGCAGGGTCAGCTCGTCGAGCTTCTTCTGCAGGTTCGTGGAGACATCGCCCAGGTCGGAGCCTTCGGCCCGGCCGGTGACCGAGGCGCTGCGGTTGCCCTCGATGCGGGTGATGGCGACCGGGCCGGCGCCCTCCTTGACGTCGGCGACCTGGTCCAGGCGCACGAACGGGGTCGTGCCGCTCTGCACCGGGATCGGCAGCGCCTTGAGCTGCTCCAGGGTCGCCGGGGCCGGGCCGGAGCGCAGGATCAGGTCGCGCTGCTGGCCGTCGACGGTGAGCTGGGCGAGGTTCTGCCCGCGGTACGCGGCGCTGACGATGCCGCCGATCGCGGCGTCGGACAGCCCGTACCTCGCCGCGACGTCCCGCTTGACCCGCACGTCGACGCGCGGGCTGCTGGCCGCGAGGTTGCTCTCCACGTCGGCGATGCCGGGAGTGTCGGTCATCGCCTTCTGGGCCTGCGTGGCGGCCTTGGCCAAGTCGTCGGGGTTGTTGGCCTTGACGACGACCTCGAGCTGGTCGGTCGAGCCGCCGCCACCGCCGCCGGCGGTGATCTTCACGACGCCGAACGCGGCCTGGTCGGTGACCTGCTGGCGCAGTTCCTCGATGACCTTGTCGACGTCGGCGTCCTCCTTCGCGCTGACCGAGAAGTTGGCCGTGTTGCCCGACTGGGCGCCGGCGAAGCCGAAGCCGGCCGAGGCGCCGACGGTGACCTGGTAGGTCTCGATGTCGCTGCGGGCGCCGAGGAGGTCCTCGACCTTCTTCGCGGCGGCGTCGGTGACGGCGAGGCTGGAGCCGACCGGCAGCTCCTGGGAGATGGAGAACTCCGTCTGCCCGCTCTGGTCGATGAAGTTCGTCTTGAGCAGGGTGCCGGCGTACATCGTCGCGACGAACACGACGAGGCTGAAGCCGACGGTCGCCCAGCGGGTGGCGCGGCTGCGGGTGACCCAGCTGATGACCGGCACGTAGGTGCGCTGCAGCCGGCTGCGCTCCTCCTTGTCGAGGGCCTTGGCGAGGATCGCCTCGCGCTCCAGGGCGCCGACCTGCTTCGGCGGGCGCAGGAACCAGTACGCGAGCACCGGCACGACGGTGAGCGACACCAGCAGCGAGGCGAGCAGCGCGACGGTGATGGTGACCGCGAACGGGCGGAACAGCTGCCCGGCGAAGCCGCCGACGAGACCGATCGGCAGGAACACCGCGACCGTGGTCAGGGTGGAGGCGACGACGGCGCTGGTGACCTCGCGGACGCCGGTGAGGATCGCGTGGCGTTTCTCCTCGCCGTACTCCAGATGTCGTTTGATGTTCTCCAGCACGACGATCGAGTCGTCCACGACCCGGCCGACGGCGATGGTGAGCGCGCCAAGGGTGAGCAGGTTGAGCGAGTAGTCACCGATCCACAGGCCGATCAGGGCGACGACCACCGACAGCGGGATCGACACGGCGGTGACGAGCGTCGAGCGCAGCGAGAACAGGAAGACCAGGATCACCACGACGGCGAAGAGCAGGCCGAGGGCGCCCTCGGTGCTGAGGCTCTTGATGGACTTCTCCACGAACGGCGCCTGGTCGAAGACCGGAGTGATCGCCGTGTCGCCGCCGAGCTCCTTCTTGAGCTCGTCGAGCTTGTCGCGCACCGCGTGGCTGATCTTGACGGCGTTGCCGTCGGGGGACGCGGTGACGGCGATGCCGAGGCTGGACTTGCCGTCGGTGCGGGTGATCGAGGTGGTCTCGGCCGTCTTCAGCTCGACCTTCGCCACGTCGCCGAGCTTCGTGGCCGGCGTGATGTTGAGCGCCTTCAGGTCCTCCAGGGTCGCGAGGGTACCGCCGACCTGCACCGCCAGGGAGCGGCTGCCCTCGGTGAGGGTGCCGGCGGGGAACGACACGCCGTTGGACTTCAGCGCGGCGGTGAGCGTCTGCGCGTTGACCCCGGCCGGGAACGCCTTCGCCGGGTCGAGCGTGATCTCCACGTCCTGCGTCGCCGCGCCGGTCACCTCGACCGCCCGCACGCCTTCGATCCCCTGCAGCGCCGGCACGACGATCGCGTCGAGCTGCTGGGCGAACGCGACCTGGTCGCCGGTCTTGCTGGCGGCGAGCACCACGGCCGGCAGGTCGTCGGTCGAGCCGGCGATGACCTGCGGCTCGACGGTCGACGGCAGCGTCGACTTGATCCGGTTGATCGCGGTCTGGATCTTGTTGGTGATGTCGGCGATGGACGAGCCGAACTCGAAGGACACCTGGACCGTCGCGACACCCTCGCGGGTGGTGGAGGTGACGTCGGTGAGCCCGGGGACGCCCTGCAGGGCGTTCTCGATCGGCTCGGTGACCTGCTCCTCGACGATGTCCGGCGACACGCCCGGGTACGGCGCGAGCACGAACGCCGCGGGGAAGTCGATCGACGGGATGAGCTGCTGTTTCAGTGACGGGATGGCAATGGCGCCGAAGCCCAGGACGACGATCGCGATGATCGCGACCAGCCCCCGGTTCGCCAAACTGAGCCGGGCGAGGAACGACATGTCTGGAGTCTTCTTCCGATCGGCTAAGACACACGTTAGTTCGTGTGATGCTAACGGTTCGCCTCGCGCAAAGCTTTTCCAGGGGGTAAAACATTGCTGTGACAACTCACAGGAATGCGCTGCTGCTGCGCGTAATGAGGGCCGAGCAGCGTCTGCGCACCCTGTTCGCGTATGACCGGACCAACCGGATCTTCTCAGTAAACCTCACGATGCAGCAGCTCAAGGTGCTTATCCTGCTGTCGCGCCACGACGGGCTCGCCTCCCACGAGCTGACCCGCCACCTCGGGGTGACGTCCGCCACGCTCACCGGCATCGTCGACCGCCTGGTGACCCATGGTTACGTGACCCGCACCGAGGACCGGCAGGACCGCCGCATCCGCCGCATCCACCTGTCGCCGGCCGGGCGCGAGGTGCTGACCGAGATCATGGACAGCGGCAACCAGGCACAACGCCGCCTGCTGGACCGGCTCGACGACGAGACCCTGCTCATGCTGGAGACCGTGCTGTCCCGGCTGCTGGACGCCGCCCGCGCCGACGCCCTGGAGCAGGGCGTCGTTATCCCGGATGACGAGGCCACTAGTCTGGAGGTGTGACGGTTCGCGTGCGTTTCGCCCCCTCCCCGACCGGGATGTTCCATGTCGGCGGTGCCCGCTCGGCGCTGCAGAACTGGATCTACGCCAAGCAGCAGGGCGGGGTGTTCGTGCTGCGGATCGAGGACACCGACGCGGCGCGCAACCGTCCCGAGTGGACCGAGGGCATCCTGACCGCCCTGGAGTGGATCGGCATCGCCCGGGACACCTACGAGGGGCCCTACTTCCAGTCGGCCTACGCGGAGGCGCACACCGCCGCCGCCCACGAGCTGTACACGGCGGGCAAGGCGTATTACTGCGACTGCACCCGCGAGCAGATCCAGGAGCGCGCCGGCGCGCAGTTCCGCGGCTACGACGGCTTCTGCCGCGACCGGGCGCTCGGCCCGGGTGAGGGCCGGGCGCTGCGCTTCCGCTCCCCCGACGAGGGCTCCACCGTCGTGGTCGACCTGGTCCGCGGCGAGCCGACGTTCGACAACAAGCTCATTGAGGACTTCGTCATCGCCCGCGCCGACGGCTCCGCGGTGTTCCTGCTCGCCAACGTCGTCGACGACATGACCATGGGCATCACCCACGTGATCCGCGCCGAGGAGCACCTGCCCAACACGCCGAAGCAGCAGCTGCTGTGGTCGGCGCTGGGCCGCACCCCGCCGGTGTGGGCGCACGTGCCCGTGGTGGTCAACGAGAAGCGCCAGAAGCTGTCGAAGCGCCGCGACAAGGTCGCCCTGGAGCAGTACCGCGACGAGGGCTACCTCGCCGACGCGATGCGCAACTACCTGATGCTGCTCGGCTGGGCCCCGTCGGGCGACCGCGAGATCGTGCCGTGGTCGGTCATCGAGGACGAGTTCCGCCTCGAGGAGGTCAACCCGTCGCCGGCGTTCTTCGACGAGAAGAAGCTGCGCGCGTTCAACGGCGAATACATCCGCGCCCTGTCGCCGGAGGCGTTCGCCGAGGCGTGCCGGCCATGGCTGACCGGCACCCCGGTCGCGCCCGGCAGCACCCCGGTCGCCGCACCCCCGTGGGACCCGGCCGACTACGACCCGAAGGTGTTCGACGCCCTCGCCCCGCACGCGCAGACCCGCATCGCGCTGCTCGCCGAGATCGTGCCGAACGTCGACTTCGCGTTCCTGCCGGAGCCCGCCGTCGACGAGGCCGCCTGGGCGAAGGCGATGAAGGACGGCGCGGCCGACCTGCTCGGCGCGGCCGTCGCGGCGTTCGAGACCGCGGCGTGGGACGCCGAGTCGCTGAAGTCGACCCTGGAGGCGGTCGGCGCCGAGCGGGGCCTGAAGCTCGGCAAGGCCCAGGCCCCGATCAGGGTCGCGGTCACCGGGCGGTCGGTGGGGCTGCCGCTGTTCGAGTCCCTGGAGGTCCTCGGCCGCGACCGCACCCTCACCCGCCTGCGCGCGGCCCTCGCGAAGCTGTAGTACTCCCGGCGCTCGCCTTCTCCGGCGGGTGTAACACGCACCGGCCGGGGTAGCGGTTCGCCTCGTGAGAAGCCTGGTCCTCGTCGCTGTGCTCGCCGGTGCTCTGCTGATGCCGGCGACGGCGCACGCCGAGACGGCCGCCCCGCACACCGGGATCCACGTGCGTGACGGGCGGCTGGTCGAGGCGACCGGCAGCGACCTCGTGCTGCGCGGCGTCAACCACGACTTCATGTGGTACCCGGACCGCAACGGCTCGTTCGCCGGGATCAAGTCCGCCGGCGCCAACGCGGTCCGCATCCCGCTCGGCATCGGCCACCAGTGGCGCCGCAGCGGCGCCAAGGACGTGGCCACGGTCGTCGGGCTGTGCAAGGCGAACCGGCTGATCTGCATCCTCGACGCGCACGACACCACCGGCTTCGGCCAGGACAAGAAGGCCGCCACGATGGCACAGGCCGTCCAGTTCTGGCTCGGCCTGCGTGACGTCCTCGTCGGCCAAGAGGACCACATCATCGTCAACATCGCCAACGAGCCGTTCGGCAACGGCACGACGATGCCGTGGGTGCAGCAGACCACCGACGCGATCCGCACCCTGCGGGCCGCCGGCTTCCGGCACACCCTCATGGTCGACGCGCCCGGCTGGGGCCAGGACGAGTCGTTCGTGATGCGCGACAACGCCGAACGGGTCCGCGACGCCGACCCGACCGGCAACACCGTCTTCGACATCCACATGTACGGCGAGTTCGACACCGCCGCGAAGGTCAACGCCTACCTCAGCTCGTTCACCAGCCGCCGCCTGCCGATCCTTGTCGGCGAGTTCTCCGGCGAGCACCAGTGGGGCGACCCCGACGAGGACGCCATCATGGCCTACGCGGAGGCCCGCGAGCTCGGCTACTTCGGCTGGTCCTGGAGCGGCAACGACAAGCAGTACAGCTACCTGGACCTGGTCGACAACTTCGACGCGGGCAAGCTCACCGCCTGGGGCCGCCGGTTCATCTCCGGCCCGAACGGCCTCACCACCGACACCCGCGAGGCCACCGTCTACCGCAACGCCGCCGGCACCTCCCCGGCGCGCGCCCCGCAGCAGGTCCGCGTGCTGGACGTGACCAGCTCGACGGTCACCCTCGGCTGGAAGCCCCGGCGCAACGCGTCGTTCCAGGTCGTCGCCGTGGAGGGCGCGGCGGAGGTCCGGGTCGCCACGACGAGCCGGTCCACGGTCACCGTGCCCAAACTGCGCGGCTCCACGGACTACACGTTCGCCGTGTACTCCCGCGACCTGCTCGGCACCCGCTCACCACGCTCGGCCCTGGTCGCCGCGGTCACTCCCCCGGCATAACCCCCTCAGCCGGGCGGCTCGCTTCCGGTGGCGGGGCGGTCGGTCAGCGGCAGCAGGGTGCGGCTGCGGCCCGGGCGGGGGTACTCGACCGCCGCGGCGGCGAGGCGGGTGGCGTGCTCGCGCTGCTTCTGCCAGTGGCCGTACAGGGCGCCCTGCTGGGCCAGGCGGGACACGGCCCGGATGGTCTCGGGGTCGACGTCGCCGGGTGGGGCGTCGCGCCAGGGGGTGCCGGGCAGCGGCATGAAGACGTGCGAGTGGATGCGGGCGCCGAGGGCAGCCAGCTCCTGGGCGAGCTTCAACGACGCCTCGGCGTCGGCCGGGTCCTCGCCGGGCATGCCGAAGATCATGTCGACGTTGATGCGGAAGCCCTCGGCGATGCCGATGCGGACCGCGCGGCGGACCGACTCGACGTCGTGACCGCGTTTGGCGGCCTCCAGGACGCGTTCCGAGCCCGACTGGGCGCCGACGATGAGATTGTCGTTCGCGCAGTACCGCTTGACGAGGCGCAACGCGTCGACGGTCATGTGCTCGGGGCGGATCTCGCTCGGGAACGAGCCGAAGAACACCCGGCCGCCGGGGCCGATCCCCTCCTTGCAGGAGGCCAAGAGGGCCTCGACGGCGGCGAGGTCGGGCTCCTCACCGTCGGTGCCGTAGGACAGCGACGTCGGGGTGATGAACCGCACGTCGCGCTTGCCCAGCTCCCGCATCCGGTCGACGTGCCAGCGCACGTTCTCCACGCTGCGGTGGCGGAACTTCGCGGAGAACATGAACGGCGTCTGGCAGAAGCGGCACGCGTACACGCAGCCGCGGGTGATCTCGATCGGGTTCATCCGCTTGTACGTGAGCGGGAACGCCCGGTACGTGCCGAGCGGCTCCTTGTGCGCCTTGCCGGTGCGCACCAGGCGGCCGGTGCCGTCGCGGTACACCAGGCCGGTGATGCCGGCCGGGTCCCCGCCGCTGTCGACGAGGTCGAGCAGCGTCCGCTCCCCCTCCCCGACCGCCGCGACGTCCCAGCCCGCGTCGAGGGTCTGCACCGGCTCGGCGGTCGCGTGCACGCCGCCGGCCACGTGGGTCGCGCCGGGCGCGGCGGCCTTGATCGTCGCGAGCTCTTCGGCGAGCGCGGCCGCGTCCGGCGAGTAGAACGACCACAGCACCAGCGTCCGGGCGCCGCGGGCGGCGGTGATCGCGTCGATCGTGGCCTGCGCCGACTCGGCGAACACCACCTCGTAGCGGGTGTCCGTGCCGTGCTCCTCGAGGGCCGCGAGCAGCGTGTGGAACCCGTACGTCACCGCCTTGCGGTACCGCAGCACCAGGACGAGATCGGTCAGCACGGTCATATCCTGCCAGGCCTCTCAGGAGGCCGGCCGCTGCCACAGCGACCACTGCGGTGGGCCGGGGGCACCGGCTGCTGTTCGTCGCGCTCACCCGCACGATCCGCCACCTGGACATCGTCCGCGCCGACGCCTTCGGCCCGGCGAGAGACGCGAGGCGACGGAGCGCGGCGCCGTCAGCGGGACGCCAGCCGGCTGATCGCCGCCGAGTCGAGGCGGCGCCCCACCACCGAGTCGACGATCTTCGTGATGACGGCGTCCTTCGTCGACTTGCTCGGCAGCGCTACCCCGAGGACCTTCGCCAGCTCGCGCAGCTGCGGCACGGTCAGGCGCTCGTCGTGGAGGTACTGCACGGCCGCGGCGCGGGTGCCGATCTCGGCCAGCATCGTCTCGATCTCCGCGACCGGGCGGGACAGCGGTTTCGAAGCGGTGGCGCGGGAGGGGGCAGCCGCGCGGCCGGCGCGCGGGACCAGCGTGAGCGTCGCGGCGCCCGAGGCGAGGTCGGCGAGCTGGTCGGCCGGCAGGGACTTCACGAACGCGGCGACCTTAAGCAGGACGTCGTGGGCGAGGTCGGCCGGGTCGGTCATCGCGGGCTACTCCTCAGATCCGGGTGCGGGCCAGGAACTCACTGGTCAGCTGCTGAAACTCGTATCGTAGGGTCTCGATCGAGGCGGTGCCGGGCGGGGCGAGGACGACGGGAAGGCTGCGCTCGCCGGCGTCGGTGACGGCGGTCTTGTTGTCACGGACGGTCTGGCGGAAGACGGGGATCTCGATACGGGAGGTCTCGTTGACCGAGGTGCGCTGGGAGATCAGCGGGCCGGTGCCGGTGTACTGCACCATCGTGTAGACCACGCCGATGATCTCGGGGTTGATCGGGCGGGGTGCGGCCGCGTTGTACTCCTCGACCAGGCGGGACATGCGGGTCCGCAGGTAGTCGATGCCGCGGGTGGACAGGTAGTCGGGGCGGGCCGGGACGATGACGTGGTCGCTGGCGACCATCGCGGTGCGGGTGACCATGTTGAAGTTGGGTGCGCAGTCGATGAGGATCGAGTCGTAGCCGTCGAACGCGTGGTCGCTGAGGGCGTCGGCGAGCAGCCGGTGCACCGGCAGGTAGCGGGGGTTGCCGGTCTGCAGGCGGGCGCCGCCCAGGGCCGCGGCCAGGTCCAGGTCGGTCTCGATGAGGCCCAGGTCGCCGGCGAGCAGGTCGAGCCGCCCGCCCAGCGGCTGCACGACGGCGTTGACCTCGCGGGGGCTCACCACGTACTTGTGCAGCGGCTCGGCGGCGTGGGTGGCCAGGTACCCCTCGAACCACGGCAGGATCGTGCGCCGCGACTCGAACTCGGCCGGGCGGTAGAAGGAGAACGTGAGGCTCGACTGCGGGTCGAGGTCGATGAGCAGCACCTTGCGGCCGCGGGCGGCGAGCTCGGCGCCGATGTTGGCCGTCAGTGTGGTCTTGCCGACCCCGCCCTTGTAGTTGATCACCGAGACCACGCTCAAGCCGTCACCTCCGCCGCGCTCCGGGACCGCTCATGGCAGCAGCATGACATCGGCCCGCTCCGTTGTCGTCCCTCGCCGGTGGCCGTTAGGCTGTCTTTCCTATCGACTGGATAGGTATGTGGCTGATGGCGTTGCCGGTCGGGTGAGTCGTACGCAGACTGGCTGAGCCTCGAGCACGCCAGCAACTACCACTAGGAGTGTCGTGTCAGCGTTGCCCCGCCTCACGGGTTCCACCGTCGTCGTCGCACCGCCCGAGGGCGGCCCCGGCAACTGGGCCGGCGGTCCGAGCGCCGTGGTGCACGGGTCGTCGGTGCTCCTCGCGTACCGCCTGCGCCGGCCGATCGGGTCGGGGCGCGGGTACGCCAACGTGATCGCCCGCTCCACCGACGGCGGGCTGACGTTCACGCCCGTGGCGGAGGTGTCGAAGGAACGCTTCGGCGGCGCCTCCCTGGAGCGCCCCGCGCTCGTCGTCACCGCCGAGGGGCGCTGGCGGCTGTACGTCAGCGTCGCCACCCCAGGCACCAAGCACTGGCGGGTCGACCTGCTGGAGGCCGACGAGCCGGAGAAGCTCGGCGAGGCGCCCGCGCTCACCGTCCTGCCCGGCTCCGACGAGGAGGGCGTCAAGGACCCGGTCCTGCACTTCGACGGCCGGCGCTGGCACCTGTGGGCATCGGTGCACCCCCTGGAGACCGCCGAGCACGCCGACCGCATGTCGACCTGGTACGCGACCAGCGCAGACGGCGTCGACTGGACGTGGCACGGCGTCGCCCTCGCCCCGCGGCCCGGCGCCTGGGACGCCCGCAGCGTGCGGCTCAGCGCCGTGGACGTCCGCGACGGGGTGCTGCGCGCCACGTACGACGGCCGCGCCACCGCCGAGGAGAACTGGGAGGAGCGCACCGGCACCGCCCGCGGCACCCTGGGCGCCGACGGGCTGTTCACGCCGCTGACCGCGGCCGACGCCGAGCCGTGCGGGTCGCCGCACGCGCCGCACGGGCTGCGCTACCTGACCACGATCCCGGGCCGCCTCTACTACGAGATCACCCGCGAGGACGGTGCCCACGAGCTGCGCACCGAGCCGTCCCTGGACGAGTAGTCGGCAAGCGGCTCGGCAACCGACCCCGAGGGAATCAGTCTCGGCGGTGGCGGCCTGACGGGCGGGAGCGGTCGGCGCGGGCGTCGAGCAGGGCGGCGGTGCGCAGCAGGACCTCGTCCCACATCGGCACCGGGGCGCCGGCGACCACCAGTGCCGCGAGGTCCTCGGCGAGGCGGTCCAGCTGGGTCATGTCGAGCGTCGGGTCGGCGTCGGGCTCGATGACGGTGCGCTGGCGGGGGATGCGGGAGGTGACGTCGGGGGCGGGCTCGACCGGCAGGGGGTCGCCGGCGCAGACGATGTCCAGGTAGCGGATCGTGCGGGTGAGCGCGACGAACAGCAGCCGGTGCCCGCGGTCGTCCTCGGCGACGATCTCCTCGGGCTCGACCACGATGACCGCGTCGAACTCCAGGCCCTTCGCCTCCTGGGGGCTGACGAGGTTGATCGCGTGGTCGAGCTCGCCCTGGTCGGCGCGGCCCCACTGCAGGTCGTTGGCGTGCAGGGCGAACTCGAGCTCGGCGCGGCAGGCGGCGGGGCAGACGATGCCGACGAAGCGGCCGCCGAGGGCGTGGTCCTTGGCGATGAGGGCGGCCCGGCCGGCGCGTTCCGCGGGCTCGACCACGTGGACGCCGGGGTCGGCGGGGCCCTCACGGACGGCCCTGGTCGGCTCGACGTCGGGGGCGGCGACCGGGAGGAGCTCGGCGGCCAGTTCGTAGACCTGGCGCGGGACGCGGTAGCCGTACCGCAGCCCGACGACGACCTGGGGCAGCTGGGTGGGCAGGTGCTCGGTGACCTCGCCCCAGTGGTCGCGGGCCCAGGCGCCGGTGGACTGGGCGAGGTCGCCCACGACGGTGAGGGAGCCGGTCGAGGAGCGGCGGGCGACGGCGCGCAGCTGCATCGGGGAGAGGTCCTGCGCCTCGTCGACGACGATGTGGCGGTACCGGCGCGGCGGGCCGTTGAGCAGCTCCTCGAGCTCGTCGAGCAGCGGCAGGTCGGTGTTGCTCCAGATCTGCTCGGAGAGCTTGTCGGCGCCGCGGCGGTGCAGCAGGGCGAGCTCGTCGGCGGTGAACTCGTCGCCGGCGGCGTTGGCGAGCCTGGCGCGGGAGCCCAGCAGGGCGCGCAGGAACGCGGCGGCGCTCTGCAGCGGCCAGAGGCGTTCCAGGAGGTTCTCGACCGGGCCGAGGCGCTCGGGGTCGGTGGGGCCGCCGCGGCCGCGGACGAGGTCGGCGAGCTGGGCGCGCAGGCGTTGGCGGCGTTGCGCGTAGGGGCCGCCGGCCTGCCGGGCGGCGGCGACCGCGGCGGCCACCTCGACGCCGGACAGCGTGATGAACGCGCCGTCGAAGAGCAGGCGTTCGGCGGGTTCGGGGGTGCCGACCCGGTTCTCCAGGGCGCGGGCGAGCAGCCGGGCCATGCGGGCCTCACCCTTGAGCCGGCGGGTCTCCGGCGCCTCGGGCCTGCCGCGCTGTACGGGCGGCCCCAACTGGTCGATGTCGAGCTGCGCCACGTCGGCGTCGCCCAGGCTCGGCAGGACGGTGCGGATGTAGCGGGTGAAGGCCGGGTGCGGGCCGACGACGAGGACGTCCTGGGGGCGCAGGCGGTCGCGGTGGTTGAACAGCAGCCACGACACGCGGTGCAGGGCGACGGCGGTCTTGCCGGTGCCGGGGCCGCCCTCGATGACGAGCAGCTGGTCCAGGGGCGAGCGGATCAGCCGGGACTGGGCGCCCTGGATGGTGGCGACGATGTCGGTCATCGTGCCGGTGCGGCCCCGGTCGAGCTCGGCCAGCAGCGCGTCGTCGGGGGCGTCCAGCGCCGCGACGGCGCCGGCGAGCTGGGCGAAGACGACGTCGTCGAAGTCGCGGATCTGGTTGCCGGTGCAGTGGAACGTGCGTTTGCGCTCCAGGCCGCGCGGGTCCTCGTGGGTGGCCTCGTAGTAGAGGGCGCCGATCGGGGTCTGCCAGTTGACGACGAGGACCTGCCGCTGGTCGTCCAGGACGGTCTCGCGGCCGATGTAGAAGACGTCGCCGACGCCGGGGTCCGCGGGCGTGCAGTCGATCCGGCCGAACGCGACCTGCTCCTCGGGGGCGGCGAGGGCCTCCTTGCGGTTGCGGCGGAAGAGCGCCAGGCGGCGTCCGGCGCCGGCGTTCGCCGCGGCGTCGGGGGCCTCGCCCAACTCGGCGCGGACCCGCTCGCGATGCTTGCGGGCCAGGTCGAAGTGCTGCTGCTCGGTCGCCAGCTCGGCCGACTTGGACTCCACGGCCCGCCTTTCAGCGATCTTGACCACGGTACGTGTTGCCAAGATTACCCGCGGCCAGGGACCGTGGTCGATAGCCGTTTGGTGGGCACATCGGCGGGTAGCGCCCGGCCGTGCTGATCAGAGCGGCGTTCCTCGCCCTGCTGCTGTCGTTGCTCGGTGCGGCGTACGTGTCGGTGGAGCCCGCCTACGGGGCGAGCGGCATCAAGGCCCAGGGCGGGCACCTCGTCGAGGCGAACGGGGAGCGGCTCGTGCTGCGGGGGGTGAACCACGGGTACTACTTCGGCAAGGGCCCCGAGTCGGTGTTCGCGGACATCAAGGCCGCCGGGGCGAACTCGGTGCGGGTGGCGCTGTCCAGCGGCACCGGGTTCCCCGCGACGACCCCGGCGGAGGTCGCCGGCATCATCGGCCGGTGTCGGGCGAACCGGCTGATCTGCGTGCTCGACGTGCACGACACGATGGGCTACGGCACGGAGCCCAACGCCGCGACGATCGCGCACGCCGTCGACTACTGGCTGACGCTGCGCAAGGTGCTGGTGCGGCAGGAGTCGTACGTCATCATCAACGTCGCCAACGAGCCCTCCGGGCACGCGGTGAACATGGACTGGGTCGGCGACACGAAGACCGCGATCACCCGGCTGCGCGGCGCCGGGCTGCTGCACGCGATCATGGTCGACGCGCCGAACTGGGGCAACGACTCCTTCCACGTCATGCGCGACCACGCGGCCGAGGTGTTCGCCGCCGACCCGGAGCACAACACGATCTTCGACGTGCACATGTACGGGCCGTTCGACACCGCGCCGAAGGTCGCCGCCTACCTGGACCCGTTCGTGCGGCAGCGGCTGCCGATCGTGGTCGGCGAGTTCTCCGGGATCCACCAGTACGGCGACCCCGACGAGGACGCGATCATGGCGTACTGCCGGCGCCACGACCTCGGGTACCTGGGCTGGTCCTGGAGCGGCAACAGCCCCGAGTACCACTATCTGGACATGGTCGAGGCGTTCCGGCCGGCGAAGCGGACCGGCTGGGGGCGGCGGCTGATCGACGGCCCTGACGGGCTGCGGCAGACCTCGCGGGAGGCCGGGATCTACGGCGGCTTCTGGTTGGCGGCCAGACGATGAAAAGCTGTGCGGGTGACGAACCAGGAGCTGCCGGGAGGGCGTGACGGCCACCAGAGCCTCGAGGCGAGCGTGCGCTCGATCGAGCGGGCGGCCGGCGCCCTCGCGACCGCCAGCGTGGCGCGGATGGATGAGACGCTGCCCTGGTTCCGGGAGCTGCCGGCCGACCAGCGCGCGTGGGTGATGCTGGTCGCGCAGGCCGGCGTGCGGTCCCTGGTCGAGTGGCTGCGCAACCGGGAGGAGGGCGGCGCCCCGCCGCCGGACAGCTCCGACGAGTTCTTCGACGCCGCGCCGCGGGCCCTGGCCCGCTCGATCAACCTTGGCCAGACGGTCCAGCTGATCAGGGTGACCATCGAGGTCGTCGAGGAGCAGCTGCCGCACCTGGCCGCGGAGGGCGAGGAGGCCGGCATCCGGGAGGCGGTGCTGCACTACAGCCGGGAGGTCGCCTTCGGCGCCGCCCGCGTCTACGCGCGGGCCGCGGAGACCCGGGGCGCCTGGGACGCGCGGCTGCAGGCGCTGCTGGTCGACGCGCTGCTGCGCGGCGACTCCTCCGACGTCCTGGCCAGCCGGGCCGCGGCGCTGGGCTGGGCGGACGCGCCGCCGGTCGCGGTCGCCGTGGGCCGCTCGCCGGGCGGGGAGGCCGCGGCGGTGCTGCACACCGTCTACCGGGCGGCCCGCCGCATCGGCGTGGAGATCCTCGGCGGGGTGCACGGCGACCGGCTGGTCGTGGTCCTCGGCGGCGCGCCGGACCCGATCGCGGCGACCGAGCGGCTCCTGGCCGGCTTCGGCGAGGGCCCGGTGGTCGTCGGCCCGGCGGTGCCGTCGCTGGACGAGGCGACCGAGTCCGCCCGCGCCGCCCTGGCCGGCTTCCGGGCCGCGCCCGCCTGGCCGGCCGCGCCCCGGCCGGTGGCCGCCGCCGACCTGCTGCCGGAGCGGGCCCTGGCCGGCGACGCCGAGGCCCGCCGGATCCTGCGCCAGGACATCTACGGCGCCCTGGTGCGCGCCGGCGGCGAGCTACTGGAGACCCTGGACGCGTTCTACGCCGGCGGCGGGGTCCTGGAGGTCGCCGCCCGCGGGCTGTTCGTGCACCCCAACACCGTGCGGTACCGGCTGCGCCGCATCGGCGAGGTCACCGGGTTCGTCCCGTTGGTACCACGTGACGCGTTTGCCCTGCGGATCGCGCTGACCATCGGCAGACTGGATCCGTTCGCACCCGCACCATCCGGCCCGCCGCCGCAGTGACGGATTTCATCGCCGCAGTGACCCAGGTCGCAGGGAAGGTGAACGTAGGATTGCGGTGGGTGACGGCGTGGATCTGTTGGGGCAACACCACGCAATCTTTTGTAGGGTTCCTACAAACGAGGTGGTCCACTTTGGTGCGTAGCGCTACCCGCGCGATTGACGGGAATCCGGAAAAGTCATAGACGTGCTCGCCGTACTCGCCCCAGGGCAAGGCTCCCAGAAACCCGGCTTCCTGACCCCGTGGCTCACGCTGCCCGGCGTCGAGGCCCGCCTGCGCTGGTGGTCGGTCCTCGCCGGGGTCGACCTGGTCCACCTCGGCACCGAAGCCGGCGCCGAGGAAATCAAGGACACCGCCAAGACCCAGCCGCTGCTCGTGGCCGCAGCGCTGGTCACCGCGGAGCAGCTGCCGATGCACGACGCCGCCGTCTTCGCCGGCCACAGCGTCGGCGAGCTCGCCGCGTCGACCCTGGCCGGGGTGTTCAGCCCCGAGGCCGCGGTCACCCTCGCCGCGGTCCGCGGCCGGGAGATGGCCGCCGCGTGCGCCCTCGAGCCGACCGGCATGAGCGCGATCCTCGGTGGCGACCCCGACGAGGTGCTCGCCACCGTCGAGGCCGCCGGGCTCTACCCGGCCAACCGCAACGGCGCCGGCCAGGTCGTCGCCGCCGGCGCGCTCAGCGGCCTGGAGAAGCTCGCCGCCAACCCGCCGGCCCGCGCCCGCATCATCGGGCTGCAGGTCGCCGGCGCGTTCCACACGCCGTACATGGCGCCGGCCGAGGAGGCGCTCGCCGCGATCGCGGCCGGGGTCACCACCGCCGCGCCCGCGAAGCTGCTGCTGTCCAACCGCGACGGCTCCGTCGTCGACCACGGCCCGAGCATGCTGCAGCGCCTGGTCAAGCAGGTCACCGCGCCGGTGCGCTGGGACCTGTGCATGGCCGCCCTGGTGGACCTCGGCGTCACCGCCGTGATCGAGCTGGCGCCCGCCGGCACCCTCGCTGGGCTGGTCAAGCGCACCATCAAGGGCATCGAGATCGTCAGCGTCAACACGCCCGACGACCTGGCCGCCGCCCGTGATCTGATCACGCGGCACGGCAGCGCGCCGGTCCACGAGCCGCACCAGCAGTTCAGTGTGGTCGTGGCCACGACGGCCGGCACGTTCACCCCCGTCGAGGGCCTGGTCGAGGGCACCGAGGTGAGCGACGGGCAGCGCATCGGCGCGGTGCAGACCGGGCAGGGGCCGATCGACGTCACCACCCACGGCGCCGGCGTGCTCGCCGAGTGGCTCGTCGCCACCGACGAGCCGGTCGCGCCCGGCCAGCCGCTCGCTCGCATTGGAGACCAGCTATGAACCAGCCGACCGGGTCGAAGATCCTCGCGTTCGGGCACTACCAGCCGTCACAGGTGGTCACCAACGACGACCTGTCCAAGGTGATCGAGACCAACGACGCGTGGATCCGGGACCGGGTCGGCATCGCCGCCCGCCGCGTCGCCGGCAGCGAGAGCGTCGCCGACATGGCGACCGCCGCCGCCGGCAAGGCCCTCGCCGCGTCCGGGCTCACCGCCGCCGACATCGACCAGGTGATCGTCGCGACGTGCAGCTCGATGGACCGCTGCCCCAACGTGGCGACCCGGGTCGCGGCGAAGCTCGGCATCCTGGCGCCGGCCGCGTATGACCTCAACACCGCCTGCTCCGGGTTCTGCTACGGCCTGGCCAGCGCCGACCACGCGATCCGCGCCGGCGCCAGCCGCAACACCCTGGTCATCGGCGCGGAGAAGCTCTCCGACATCACCGACTGGACCGACCGCACCACCGCCGTGCTGTTCGGCGACGGCGCCGGCGCCGCGGTTGTCACCGCGACCTACGGCGACGAGCCGACCGGCGTCGGTCCCGTCGTGTGGGGCTCGGCGCCCGAGAAGGGCGACGTGCTCAAGATCGAGGGCTGGCGGCCCTACATCAAGCAGGAGGGCCAGGCCGTCTTCCGGTGGGCCACCACCGCCATCGCGCCGTTCGCGCAGGCCGCCCTGGACCGCGCCGGCGTGCAGGGCAAGGACATCGCCGCGTTCGTGGCGCACCAGGCCAACACCCGCATCATCGACGGCATCGTGAAGCGGCTCGACCTGCCCAACGCCATCATCCTCAAGGACCTCGTCGAGTCCGGTAACACCTCGGCGGCGAGCATCCCGCTCGCGCTGTCCAAGGCCGTCGAGCGGCGCGAGGTCCCCTCGGGCGCACCGGTGCTGCTGTTCGGCTTCGGCGGCGGCCTGACGTATGCGGGGCAGGTCATCCGCTGCCCCTGAGCCCTCGGGCCGCTGTGCCGCTGTGCCGGCGTTTGTTGTTTCTCCAGCGTTCGACTCCGTGTCGGCCCTGCGTCAACCCAAGGAAGGAAAGCTCTATGTCCACCCGTGAAGAGATCGCCGGCGGTCTCGCCGAAATCCTCGAAGAGGTCGCCGGGGTCAACCCCGACGACGTCGCCGAGGAAAAGTCGTTCACCGACGACCTGGACGTCGACTCGCTGTCGATGGTCGAGGTCGTGGTGGCGGCGGAGGAGAAGTTCGGCGTGAAGATCCCGGATGACGAGGTGCCGAACCTCAAGACCGTCGGTGACGCCGTGTCGTACATCGTGAAGTCGCAGGCCTGAGAGCCGTTGTCGCGGTCTCGGGTCCGGACGGTCACCCCGGACGTGCCCGAGACCGCGCCATGTGGGTCAGCCAGAGAGGTGTTGTGCTGTGAGTGTTGAGGTCGTCGTCACCGGTCTCGGGGCCACCACGCCCCTGGGCGGGGATGTCGCGTCCACGTGGGATGCCATGCTCGCCGGGAAGTCGGGTGTGTCGCCGCTGACCCAGGACTGGGCCGCGCAGCTGACCGTGCGGATCGCCGCGCAGCTGGCCGTCGAGCCCAGCACCGTGATCGACCGGGTGCAGGCCCGCCGCCTGGACCGCTCGGAGATGACCGCGATCATCGCCGCCCGCGAGGCGTGGGCCGACGCCGGCTCGCCCGAGGTCGACAAGCTGCGGCTCGCCGTCAGCGTCGGCACCGGCATCGGCGGGGCCCAGACGCTGCTCAACCAGGACGACATCCTGGAGGCCAGCGGCCCGCGCAAGGTGTCGCCGCACACCGTGCCGATGCTGATGCCCAACGGCCCGGCCGCCTGGGTCGGTCTCGAGCTCGGCGCGCAGGCCGGAGTGCACTGCGTCGCCAGCGCCTGCGCCACCGGCGCCGAGGCCATCGCGCACGCCCTGGACCTGATCCGGCTCGGCCGCGCCGACGTCGTGGTCGCCGGCGGCACCGAGGCCGTGATCCACCCGCTGCCGATCGCCGGGTTCGCCTCGATGCGCGCCATGTCGATCCGCAACGACGAGCCCGAGCGCGCCTCGCGCCCCTGGGACAAGGGCCGCGACGGCTTCGTGCTCGGCGAGGGCGCCGGCGTCATCGTCCTCGAACGCGCCGACCACGCCCGCGCCCGCGGAGCCCGCATCTACGCCCGGCTCGCCGGGGCCGGGCTCACCTCCGACGGGTACGACATCGTCCAGCCGCACCCCGAGGGCGACGGCGCGGTGCGCGCCATCGACTTCGCGCTGCGCGACGCCGGTGTCGCCAAGTCCGACGTGGTACACGTCAACGCGCACGCCACCTCGACCCCGGTCGGCGACCTGGCCGAGATCAAGGCGCTGCACCGGGCGCTCGGCGACCACCCGCTGATCACCTCCACCAAGTCGATGACCGGGCACCTGCTCGGCGCGGCCGGCGCGGTGGAGTCGATCGCGACGATCCTCGCGATCTACCACGGGATTGTCCCGCCGACGATCAACCTCGACGAGCCCGACGACGGGCTGGACCTCGACGTCGCCGCGCACAAGGCCCGTCACCTGGACATCCCCGCCGCGCTGAACAACTCCTTCGGCTTCGGCGGGCACAACGCCGCGCTGGTGTTCGCCCGCGCCTGAGGTTCCGCAGGGTCACACGCAGAAGGGGGCGCCGGCTGGTCCGGCGCCCCCTTTCGGCTGCTGTCGCCGCCGTGGTCTCAGCCGCAGGCGGTCGCCGGCAGCCCCTGCACCGGCACCGGCGAGCGGCCCGGGGCCTTCGCCTTGCCGACCAGCACGTCCGCGAGGGCCGACATCGAGGCCTGCGACGAGGAGTACGTCGCCAGCAGGGTGCCCTTCGCGGAGCGCAGCACGTACGGCGTGTCGAGGGCGACCGTCACCGCCGCCGACGCGGACAGGTCGGAGGCGCCCTTGCCGTAGCCGATGAGCCGGACCTCGGCGCCGCCCTGTTTGACCACGGTGGCACCGGCGGCGGTCAACGCGGCCTCGAGGTGGCCGCGGGCGGTCTCGCTGCCGGCGGTGGTGACCCGGACCGGTCCGGTGACCAGCGCCCCGGAGCAGGGGCCGCGCAGAACGGTGACGGCGGCCGCCGCGCTGGCCCTGGCCGCGGCCTTGCCGGCGTCGCCGTTGACGACCGAGGCGTCTGGGCGGGGCACGGCGGCGAGCCGGAACTTCAGCGTCAGGATCCGGGTCGCGGCCTCGATGAGGCGCTGCTTGGGCAGCCGGCCGGAGCGCACCGCGTCGAGGAGCCCCTTGTGCGCCTCGGTCAGCTTCGGCGGCATCAGCAGGATGTCGTTGCCGGCGAGGACGGCGCGGACGGCGGCCTCGCCGGGCCCCCACTGCTCGGCGGGCGCCATGTTGAGCGCGTCGGTGACCACGACGCCGGTGTATCCGAGCTTCGTGCGCAGCAGGTCGATGAGGACCTTGCTGGAGAACGACGCGGGCACCCCCGGGTCGACCGACTTCACGTCGAGGTGGCCGGACATGACGAGGCCCACACCGGCCTGGGCGGCGGCGACGAACGGCGGCAGGTCGCCGCTCTGCAGGCTGGACAGGCTCTGGCTGAGCACCGGCAGGCTGCTGTGGCTGTCGACGGTGGTGTGGCCGTGGCCCGGGAAGTGCTTCACGGTCGCCGCGACCCCGGCGGACTGCAGGCCGCGGACCGCGGCGGCGACCTGCTCCGCGACGAGCTTCGGGTCGCTGCCGAAGGCACGGGAGCCGATCACCCCGCCGGGCTGGGCGCCGAGGACGTCGGCGTCGGGGGCGAAGTCGAGGTTGACGCCGATGGCGGCGAGCTCGGTGCCGGCCGCCTTCCACGCGGCCTCGGTCAGGGCCGGGTCGTTGCCGGCGCCGAGGGCGAGGGCGCTGGGCAGCTGCACCATGCCGTCGCGGATGCGGGTGACCTGCCCGTACTCCTGGTCGGTGCCGATGAGCAGCGGAATCCTGGCGGGCAGGCCGAGCGCCGCCGACTGCAGCCCGCCGGTGAGCTTCGTGACCTGGGCGGGCGACTCGACGTTGGTGGTCTTGTTGGTGCCGGCGGTCGGGTCGTCGGCGCTGCTGGACACCAGGATGATGCCGCCGAGCCGGTACTTGCGGACGATCTCCGCCGGGGTCGGGGCGCCGGCATACGCCTTGTTCGCCGACACGGAGCCGGAGCTGACCTTGTCGGCGTCGTTGCCGTACGCATACGGCATCAGCAGCTGCCCGACGAGCTCCTCGTCGGACAGCCGAGCGACCAGCTCCGCGGCCTGCTTCGCCGGGTCGCCGGTGGGCCGCACGGCGGAGTCCTGGGCGGTCACGGACGGCGACGGTGCGGCGGACCCTCCGCCACCGCACCCGCCGAGCAGCACGGCGGCGACCGCCAGCGGCACCAGCAGGCGCGACCGGGGTCCTGACAGGGTTGCGAGGCGCGGCACCGTGCCACTCAACCACGCACGTGCAAGTTACCCAACTCGGGTGAGCAGGGTCATGGGTACGCCGTCGGCGGCGTGCCGGTAGGGCTCCAGCTCGGCGTCCCACGGGCCACCGAGGGCTTTCTCCATCGCGTGGGCGAGCGTCTCGTACCCCCGCGACGTGGCGATCAGGTGGCGCAGTCGGTCTTCGGACAGCACGATGTCGCCGTTGGCGCTCGTCGAGCCGTGGAAGAGCCCGCGGCCGGGCACGTGCATGAACCGCTCGCCGTCGACCCCGGGGCTCGGCTCCTCGGTGACCTCGAAGCGGATCATGGGCCACTGCCGCAGGGCGGCCGCCAGCTCCCCTCCGGTCCCGGTCGCTCCGGTCCATGAGCATTGGGCCCGGCGAGCCGACGGCTCGACAGGCTGCGGCGTCCACTCGAGCCGGACCGGCGCGCCGAGGACGCGGGCGATCGCCCACTCGACGTGCGATGACACGGCGAGCGGTGACGAGTGGACATATATGACGCCACGCGTGGGCACGGATGACCTCCCGGAGACCGAGGTGCGTCTTCCCCTACGACCTCGAAACCCGGCGGGTCCTGCTTCAGCCCTGTGGCTATGTGCTTGTGGGACTCATGATGACGATGTTGCGCTCGGTGCGCCAGCGAATCGGCAACTCGGGTCCTACGAAATGTCCAACGGGTGGAGCCCCCACCAGGTAACTCGTTTTTTTGGCCGGACCTGACGGGTGTTACAGTTTTGCTGTCTTCAGCAGTTTCAGCCTCGACAAGGAGTTCCCGCCGTGGCGAGCAACACCTCAAAGACCGCGCGGGCCTCAGTCCGCGCAGGCCAGGCCGGCGCATCCGGCGCCCTGAGCGTGCTGGGTGAGTTCAAATACCTCATCCCGCTCAACGGCGGCAAGCACGTCTACGTGCGCAACCTGACCAACGGCAAGACCAACCGCCTCGCCACGTCCTCCGACGCGTTCGTCGAGGAGATCCGGGTCCTCGCCGGCGCCGGCCACGCAGCGAAGCTGCGGGTCGAGCTGCAGGCCCTCAACGCCGCGCACCCCGGCCACGGCTGGGACGCGACGGAGCAGCGCCTCGTCGACGCGGGCGTGTTCGAAGCCGCCTGACGCGCTTCACTTCCACAGCCGTCGCCCGGGACACCCCGGGCGGCGGCTGTGTGCTGTCCCGGGCCCGGTCACCGCTGAAATCCTCCTGCGGATCACCGGGGTAATTTGACGTACTTCCGGGTAACAATGGGCCATGGGTACCGTCGTCTCCCCCTCTGCCGTGAGGCTCCCGGACGGCGCCCGCCTGTACAGCGTGCTGTACCCGCCCGCCACCGGCGGTGACAGCGCGGCGCGGACCCCGGTGACCGTGGTCTTCCTGCACGGCTGGACGCTCGACAACCGCCTCTGGCGACAGCAGATCGCTGACCTCCCCGCCCGTCTCGGCGCCCCCGTGCGGATGCTCGCCTTCGACCTGCGTGGTCACGGCCGCTCCTCCGCCACGTCCGGCACCGACGCCACCCTCGAACAGCTCGGCGACGACCTGGCCGAGGTCCTGACCGCCCACGTGCCCACCGGACCGGTCGTGCTCGTCGGGCATTCCCTCGGCGGCATGGCGATCATGGAGTACGCACAACGCCACGCCGCCGCCTTCGCCACCCGCGTCGCCGGTGTGGTCCTCGTCTCGACGTCGGCGGAGGGCTCGTCGCGCACCAGCTACGGCCTGAGTCCGCGGCTCGCCCGGGTCATGCGCATCCTGGAGGTCCAGGGTGCCGGCCTGCTCGCCCGCTCCGGCGCATGGCGCCCGCACCGCAGGCTGATGCCGCTGCTGGCGCCCGGCGTGCGCTGGCTCGTGTTCGGCCACCGCGTCGACACGTCCTGGATCACCCTGACCACGTCCATGGTCGCCAACGCCCCGCTGTGCGCGATCGGCGGTTTCCGCCCCTCCGTCGACCTGCACCACCGTGTCGAGACCCTGGCCGCGATGCGCGGCCTGCCGGTCGCCGTGCTCGTCGGCACCCTGGACCGCCTGACCCCGCCCGCCTGCGCCGCGACGATCGCCGGCGAACTGCCCGACGCCGAGCTGATCACCTGCGAGGACGCCGGTCACATGCTGCCCATCGAACGCCCCGACGTCGTCACCGGCGCCATCGTCGGCGTGATCCGCCGCGCGGCGGCGACGACCCGGATGGCCCGCCAGCCCGCGGGTGCGGCGGCGGCCGCCGCGGTCAGGGCCGGCGCGGCAGCCGCCGGTGAGCTCGGCGTGGCAGCCGCCGGCGAGGCCGCCGCGGCAGCCACCGGTGACGCCGGCGACGGCGCGGAGGCCATCGCCGCGGCGTGACCGCGGACCAGGCAGCGGATCAGGCAGCGGATCAGGCAGCGGATCAGTGCGGCTGGACGACCGTGACGCCGTCGAGGGTTTCGACGAAGGACGGGCCGAGCCCCGTCGCGGGGGTGTGCGTGCCGGGTGCGATGCCGCCGGCCAGGACGCGCTGCACGGCGCGCAGTGACGCGTCTGCGGTCAGGGCGTAGGCGTTCGGTCCGGTCAGTGTCGCGGTACGGGTGGCGCCGGCGGCGTCGGTCACCTGGCCCCACACCTCGCAGCCGGTGCCGGCGCGGCGGGCGGTGGAGGGGCCGCCCGAGGGGATGAGGGCCTGGGCGGCCGCGCGCAGCGGGCGCAGGCGCAGCAGCCGCACCAGCGGCGATCCGGCGTTGCGGGGCAGCCGCATGTACACGGTGATGTCCGGGATACCGGTGGAGTGGTACGCGGTCACGAGATCCCCCCAGCGGGTCGCGCCGACCTCCAGTGGGCCCGACGGGAACGGCACGGTGCGGGAGGGGGTGCCGAAGGGCGTGGCGACAAGCTCGCCGCCGACGCGGCGGCGGCCGCCGGACGCGGCCTCGGCGAGGCTGGTCCTGGCGGTGCCACGGCTGAGGCCGCCGGGCGCGTCGAAGGCGAGCTCGAGGGTCACCGCGCCGGGCAGGGCGGCGGCGAGCATGGCGGCGAGGCAGTCGGTCGGCACGACGTCGAACCCGGCGCCGGTCAGCAGGACCACGCCGGCGCTCACGGCGCGTGACGACTGGGCGAACATCCAGTCGAAGACGTCGAGTTCGCCGGTGATGTCGAGGTAGTGCACGCCGGCTGTGAGGCATGCCTCGACCAGAGGGCGTGCGGTGGCGGCGAACGGCCCGGCACAGTTGACGACGGCGGTGACGCCGGTCAGGTCGGGCGCCGACAGCGGGAACGTCCGGTGCGGCAGGCCCAGTTCGCCGGCGAGGCCGGCCACGGCGGAGGAGCGGCCGGCGAGCACGGGACGTTCGCCGCGGGACGCCGCAAGCCGGGCAAGAAGTGACCCACTGTAACCGTTCGCGCCATACACCATCCACGTCACGGTGGTCACCGTATGAGAGGGTGGAGGCGAAATCCACCGCGGGGAGGCGACTTTGCATCACATCGAGACGTGGATGGCCACCCTCTCGCCGATCTGGGTGTATCTGCTGGTCGGCGGCGTGATCGGGATCGAGAGCATGGGCATCCCCGTGCCGGGCGAGATCACGCTGGTCACCGCGTCGCTGCTGTCGGTGACGACGAAGATCGACCCGTGGCTGGTGGCCACGTCCGCGTCCGTGGGCGCGATCGTCGGCGACTCGATCGGCTACCTGATCGGCCGGCGCGGCGGCCGGCACCTGCTGGAGCGGGTCGGGCGGCGGTTCCCGAAGCACTTCGGGCCGGCGCACCTGGCCAAGGCGGAGCGGGCATTCCAGCGGTGGGGCGTGTGGGCGGTGTTCTTCGGCCGGTTCATCGCGCTGCTGCGCATCCTCGCCGGCCCGCTGGCCGGGGCGCTGCGGGTGCCGTATGGCAAGTTCCTCGTCGCGAATGCCCTGGGCGGTCTGACCTGGGCGTTCGGCACCGTGTTCGCGATCTACTCGGTGGGGCGGGTGGCGGAGAAGTGGCTGAAGGACTTCTCGTGGATCGCCCTGGCGATCGCGGTCGTCGCCGGCCTGGCCACGACCGTCTACCTGCGCCGCAAGGCCGCCGCGGAGGCCCGGACCGTGCCGGAGGACGTCGAGCAGGCGCCGGCGCCCACCCCGTAAGCCCGCCGGGCGGTCCCCGGCAGCACACCGCGAGCAGCCGAGCAGACGCCGGCGATCACGCCGTGCAGTAGGCTCGTAGGGTTGTTTTTTAACCCGGTGCTAGGGGTGGGGCGTTGAACGACGCGGTTCGCGAGTCGGAGATCGCCGCCGAGCAGGCATACCTCGACCGGGTCTACGCCCGTCTCGACCAGCTGCGGATCACCGCCGCCGAGGTGGAGCGCGAGGGTTACAGCCTGGCCCGGGTCGGCAACTTCGGTGCGCTGGTCGAGCGCGACGCGATGGTCTATCACGCCGCGAAGCGGCGGCGGGCCCTGGAGAGCGAGCACGACGGCCTGGTGTTCGGCCGGCTCGACCTGGGCCCCGACGGGCGGTCCGGCGACGGCAAGGACGCCGCGTCCGCGGATCCGGTCGTGCCCGGCGGTGAGGTTCGTTACATCGGCCGGCTCGGGCTGCGCGACGAGTCGTACGAGTCGCTCGTCGTGGACTGGCGGGCGCCCGCGGCGGCGCCGTTCTACCGGGCGACCCCGGCCGACCGGATGGGGGTCGTGCGCCGGCGCAGCATCCGCAGCAGCGGCGAGAAGGTCGTCAGCATCGAGGACGACCTGCTCGACCCGGAGGCCGCGCCGAGCGACATGGCGGTCATCGGCGACGGGGCGCTGCTGGCGAACCTGTCCCGCGCCACCGGCACCGGCATGAAGGACATCGTCGCGACGATCCAGCGGGAGCAGGACGACGCGATCCGCTCCCCCAGTCTCGGCGTGACGATCGTGCGCGGCGGGCCGGGCACCGGCAAGACGGCGGTGGCCCTGCACCGTGCGGCGTACCTGCTGTATGCGGACCGTAACCGGTACGAGTCCGGCGGCGTCCTCGTCGTCGGCCCGTCGGACGTGTTCGTCGGCTACGTGTCGCGGGTGCTGCCGTCGCTGGGCGAGGACACCGCGTCGCTGCGGTCGCTGGGGCAACTGCTGGAGGGCGTGCAGGCGACCCGGCACGAGCCGCCGGAGGTCGCGGCGGTCAAGGGGTCGCTGCGCATGCAGCGGGTGCTGGGCCGGGCGGCGCGCGGCCCGGTGCCGGACTCGCCGGACCGGCTGCGCGTGCTGTACCGGGGTGAGCTGCTGGTGCTGGAGCGCCCGGCGCTGGACGAGCTGCGCCGCACCGTGCTCAACCTGGGGGTGCGCCGCAACGCGGCCCGGGCGAAGGCGGCCGGGCACGTGCTGGACGCGCTGTGGCGGCAGAGCGTGGAGCTGCTGCCGTCGGGGCGGCAGCAGAAGCGGGAGGAGTTCGCGCCGGACATCGCCGAGCGGCCGGAGTTCGTGGCGTTCATGCGGGCCTGGTGGCCGGTGCTGCGCCCGGCGCAGGTGCTCGGCTGGCTCACCGACCGTCACCGGCTGTCGCGGTGGGCGAACGGGGTGCTGAGCAACCGGGAGATCGCGGTGCTCGCCGGGTCGATCGACCCCGAGGACCCGTCGGTCGAGGACGTCGCGCTGCTGGACGAGCTGCACGAGCTGCTCGGCGACCCGCCGGTGCGCAAGCGGGTGGCCCGGGACCCGTTCCACGTCGCGGAGGGGGTGCGGGAGGTCACCACGTACGCGGACCGGATGGCGGCGGCCAGGGCGCAGGCCGTGGAGCGCCCGACGGACTACCGCGACTACGCGCACATCATCGTCGACGAGTCGCAGGACGTGTCGCCGATGCAGTGGCGGATGATCGGCCGGCGCGGGCCGAACGCGACGTGGACGATCGTCGGCGACCCGGCGCAGGCGGCGTGGGCCGACGCGGCGGAGGCGGAGCGTGCGATGGACGGCGCGATCGGCGGCCGGCGGCGTTCGGCGTTCACGCTGACCACCAACTACCGCAACTCGGCGGAGATCTTCGAGGTCGCGGCACGGGTGATCCGCGCGGCACAGCCGGACATCGAGCTGCCGGCGGCGGTGCGGTCGTCCAACCAGACGCCCGTACTGACGACGGTGGACGCGCCGGAGCTGGAGGCGGCGACGCGGGCGGCGGCGCAGACGCTGCTGGAGCAGGTCGAGGGCACGGTCGGGGTGATCACGCCGACGGCCCGCCGCGACGAGGTCGCGAAGTGGGTCGACGGGCTGGACGAGCGGCTGCAGACGGTGGGTGCGCTGGACTCGAAGGGCATGGAGTACGACGGGGTGCTGGTGGTCGAGCCGGCGCAGATCCGCGACGAGGCCAGGACCGGGTTCCGGACCTTGTACGTGGCCTTGTCCCGGGCCACGCAACGTTTGACCACGGTCGGAACCGCGCCGTTCTGAACACAGTTCGCACAGTTTACTGTTCGAGTTTGTTGACTTCTGGTCGGCTAGGTTCGAAGCTGTAGCGCATGCGCGCGCACCCAGCCGCCCTTCGTGGTGGTGTCCACCCGGCCGTGAACTTCGGCCGGGTCACCGGGGTGCGCACCGTCCCTGGCGACGTAACGTCTGCGTTGGAATCTGCGATGGGATTTGCCATCCGCGCAGCCGCGCCGGCCGCTGCGCTCGCGAAGGGAACCGCGTGATGCTCGCACAGCAACGGCAAACGGCCATTCTTGATCTGGTGCGTCGTCATGGGGGCGTGCGGGTCAGCCAGCTCGTGCGCCAGTTCGGCGTCTCCGACATGACGATCCGCCGTGACCTGGAGGCGCTCGCCGACCGCGGGCTGGTCGACAAGGTCCACGGCGGCGCCACCATCGCCGACCCGGGGTCCACCGAGGAGCCCGGGTTCGACGCCAAGTCGGTGCGCCAGCGCAACGAGAAGGCCGCCATCGTCGAGCGGGCAGCGAAGCTCATCGAACCGCACACGGCGGTCGCGCTGTCCGCCGGCACCACGACGGCGGCGCTCGCCGCGCACCTCGTCGACGTCCCGGGACTGACCGTCGTCACCAACTCGATCCCGGTCGCCGACACCCTGTACCACGCCGGCCGGCCCGACCAGACGGTCGTGCTCACCGGCGGCATCCGCACCCCGTCCGACGCCCTCGCCGGCCCGGTCGCGGAGGCGGCGATCGGCTCGCTCAACGTCGACGTGCTGTTCCTCGGCGTGCACGGCATGAGCCCGCGCACCGGTTTCACCACGCCGAACCTCATGGAGGCCGGCACCAACCGCCTGATGGTCTCCGCCGCCCGCAGGCTGGTCGTGCTGGCCGATCACACCAAATGGGAGATGGTCGGCATCGCCACCATCACCCCGCTCGACGAGGCGGACATTCTCATCACCGACGTCGGACTGCCCGCGGAGGCACGGGTGCAGCTCGCTGAGCGCGTCGGTGAACTCATCGTGGTCGATCCGAGCGGTTAGCCACCCCACCTGGAGAACGAGTGAAGCGCACGGTCACCCACCTCGCCGACGGTCGGGAACTCATCTACTTCGACGAACGTGACGACGCGTCCCGGGACGCGGTCGACCAGCGGGAGCTTCCGCCCCCGCCCGCGGCGTCAGAGATGCGTCACGACCCCATCCTCGATGAGTGGGTGGCCATCGCCGCGCACCGGCAGTCCAGGACCTATCACCCGCCGTCCGACGAGTGCCCGCTGTGCCCGTCGACGCCGCAGTGGCAGAGCGAGATCCCGGCCTCCGCGTACGACGTGGTGGTGTTCGAGAACCGGTTCCCGTCGTTCAGCCACCGGGTCGGGCCCGAGCAGGGCGACGTCCTGCCGGGGCTGGTGCCGACCCGGCCGGGCGCCGGCCGCTGCGAGGTGGTCTGCTTCACCTCCGACCACAACGCGTCGTTCGCGTCGCTGTCGCCGGCGCGGGTGCGCACCGTGCTGGAGGCGTGGGCGGACCGCACCGCCGACCTGTCCACCCGCGACGACGTCGAGCAGGTCTTCTGTTTCGAGAACCGCGGGACCGAGATCGGGGTGACCCTGTCGCACCCGCATGGGCAGATCTACGCGTACCCGTTCATCACGCCGCGCACCCGCCGGATGCTCGCGTCGGCCCGCGGGCACGGTGACGGCAACCTGTTCGCCGGTGTCCTGGCCGCCGAGCGCGCCGACGGATCCCGGGTCGTCGCGCAGAACGCGCACTGGACGGCGTTCGTGCCCGCCGTGGCACGCTGGCCCTTCGAGATCCACCTGTACCCGCACCGCCAGGTCCCGGACATCCCCGCGCTGGGCGCCGAGGAGCGCACCGCGTTCGCCCCCATCTACCTGGAGGTGCTGCGCCGCCTGGACGGCATGTTCGGGCTGCAGATGCCCTACATCGCCGCCTGGCACCAGGCGCCGGTCCGGGTCGACCGGGACCTGGCGTACCTGCACCTGCAGGTGTTCAGCACCCGCCGCGCGCCGGGCAAGCTCAAGTACCTCGCCGGCTCCGAGTCCGGCATGGGTGTGTTCGTCAACGACGTGCGGCCGGAGCAGGCCGCCGCGATGCTGCGGGAGGTCCAGCTGTGAAGTTCGCCGCGCAGCGCCTGAGGGACGGCACGGACGGCGCCGGCACGCTGTGGGTGAGCCCGGGCCGGGTCAACCTGATCGGCGAGCACACCGACTACAACGACGGGTTCGTGCTGCCGTTCGCGTTGCCGCACGCGACCGCGGTCAGCGGGGTCCGGCTGGAGCGGCGGCACTGGGTCGTCACGTCGGAGCAGACGGGTGAGACGGTCACCTTCGACCTGAGCGAGAAGGTCGGGGGCTGGGCCGCGTACGTGGCCGCGGTCGTGTGGGTGCTGCGGGAGGCCGGCGTCGACGTGCCCGGCGCCCGGCTGGAGATCGCCTCCGACGTGCCGTTCGGCGCGGGGCTGTCGTCGTCGGCTGCCCTGGAGTGCGCGGCGATGGCGGTCCTCGCCGACCTCGCCGGGGTCGACGGCACCGGCCTGCCGATGCGGGACCGGCCACGGCTGGCGCAGCGCGCCGAGAACGAGTACGTGGGCGCCCCGACCGGCATCATGGACCAGGCCGCGTCGACCCTGTGCCAGGAGGGCCACGCGCTGTTCCTGGACTGCCGTTCCCTGGCCACCGAGCAGGTGCCGTTCGACCTGGCCGCGGCCGGGTTGAAGATCCTGGTCGTGGACAGCAGGGCGCCGCACGCGCACGTCGACGGCGAGTACGCGGCCCGCCGCCGGGCGTGCGAGGAGGCCACCGCCGTGCTGGGCGTGGCGGCGCTGCGCGACATCGACACCGACGCGCTGCCCGACGCCCTGGCCAAGCTCGACGACGACACCACCCGCCGCCGGGTGCGGCACGTGGTGACGGAGAACCAGCGGGTGCTGGACACCGTCGCGATGCTGCGCGCCGGTGACCTGCGCGCGGCGGGGCCGCTGATGACCGCGTCGCACGCGTCGATGCGCGACGACTACGAGATCACGGTGCCGCAGGTCGACACGGCGGTGCAGGCCGCGCTGGAGCACGGCGCGCACGGTGCCCGGATGACCGGCGGCGGGTTCGGCGGCTGCGTCCTGGCGCTGGTCGACGAGGAGCGCTGCGACGCGGTGGAGGCCGGCGTGCGGGAGGCGTTCGCCGTGGCCGGCTTCACGCCTCCCGACACCTTCGTGGTCACCCCCGGACCGGGGACGCACCGGTTCAGCAGATGAGGCGCGCGTCGGCCCAGTCGGCGTGGTCGTAGTCGATGGAGCCGGCGCCGCCGGTGACGAGCCGCAGGTCGGTGCGGCCGGCCACGGCGACATCCACGATGACGGGCGCGGCGGCGGTCACGGTCGGACTGGTCCACAGCGTGACGCCGTCGGCGACGACGCTGAACACGACGCCGGTCGAGGACGTGCCGACCTCGGCGTCGAGGCCGGCGACGGCGGTGAACCGGCTGCACGCCCCGCCGAGGGGCACGGTGAGGTCGCCGCCGGCGTGGACGCCGACGCCCTTGGGGTAGCTGACCCCGCCGACGGTGATGAGGCTGCCGTCGCCGGTGGCCTGCTCGCCGTTGGAGGTGTCGCGTTCCGCGGGTCCCCAGCCGTTGACGGCGGTGCCCCAGGTGCGGTCGCTGACGGCCGTACCGGCGCCGCTGCCGCCGCAGACGAGGGTGGGGGCACCCCAGTCGGCGTGGTCGTAGTTGACGCCGTCACGGGCGTCGGTGACCCGCAGCTCGAGGGTCAGGTAGCCGCCGGTGGACATGGTCAGCCTGGTCGGTGCCTGCCCACCGGTCTTCACGGCGGTGTAGCCGAGGAGCCGGCCGTCGCCGTACACCGCGAACCGCACGGAGCCGTTGGCGCCGGCCTCGCCGTCGACGCCGACCTGGACGGTGAACGTGCGGCAGGCCCGGCCGAGCCAGACGTGCACGGCCGCGTCGGCGTGCGTGCCGATGCCCTTGGCGAACGCGGTCCCGCCGATGTTCAGGGCCGCGCCGTCGCCGGCAGCCTGCTCACCGTTGGCGCGGTCGCGTTCCACGGGTCCCCAGCCGCCGCTGGAGGCGAGCCACGGCAGGTCGCTCACGTGCAGCGTCCCGGCGGCGGCCGGTGGGGCGGCGAGGGTGCCCGCACGGGTCACCCGGAACATCGCGACGCCGTGCGGCGCGACGGTCGCCGAGACGGTCCCCGCCGTGGTGCCGGTGGCCGCGGTCCAGAGGTTGCGGGTGGTGTACGAGCTGGAGCCGCCGAGCCCGAGCGCCGCGGCGGTCGTGGAGACGGTCGTGGCCGATCCGCCGCGGTTGAACAGCACGGTCGCCACGGAGCCGTCGCTCATCGGCTTGGCCCACACCTCGGTGTCGCCGTTGTCGGCGACGCGGCGGCCCTGCGATCCGCCCCAGTCCTGGTTGACGGCGATGACTTCGGCATTGCGCAGCACGTCGAGGGTGGCGGTGGAGACGCTGCGCAGGTCGTTGCCGAGCAGCAGCGGCGCGGACAGCAGCGCCCACAGCGAGAAGTGCGCGACATTCTCGTCCTGGGTGAGCGGGCCGTTGCCGACCTCGAGCATGTCGGGGTCGTTGGAGTAGCCCTTGCGGGCGAAGGTCTCCAGCCCCGCCTGCTGGTCCAGCAGCGAGGTGATGCTGCCCCAGCTGGCGTTGATGTCGTCGGTGGTGCGCCACAGGCTGCCGCCGACGTCCGGGCCGAACACCCACGGCGCGTCGTTGCCCCAGTTGCAGATGCTGTAGACGATGTGCCGCCCGGTGGCCTTGAGCGCGTCGCCCATCGCCTTGTACCGCGCGACGGCGGGGCGGCCCTGGTTGTTGCAGTTGTCGTACTTGAGCAGGTCGACGCCCCATGACGCCCAGGTCTGCGCGTCGGCGGTCTCGTGGTCGAGGCTGGCCGGCAGGCCCTGGCAGGTGGCGGTGCCGGCCGAGGAGTAGATGCCGAGCTTGAGCCCGCGGGCATGCACATAGTCGGCGAGGGCGGCGATCCCGCCGGGGAAGCGGACCGGGTCGGGGCGCAGCCGGCCCTGCGCGTCGCGGGTGGATGCCATCCAGCAGTCGTCGATGTTGACGTACGTGTAGCCGGAGGCACGCAGCCCGGTGCTCACCATGGCGTCGGCGGTCGCCTTGATGAGGTTCTCGTCGATGTTGCAGCCGAACCGGTTCCAGCTGTTCCAGCCCATGACGGGGGCGGTGACCGGGCCGGGTCGCGGGGTGGCGGTGGCGGCCGCCGGTGTGGTCCCAACCGAAGTGATGAACGTAGATGCCAACAGCGCCGTGGCGGCGGCGGTGAGGACGCGCCTCAACGCCCGGGGATTTCGGGCCATCCCAGCTCCCAGGGTCGAGAGATCGAAATTGTTGAATATTGTGGCATACCCGCCGGCGGTTGCACGCGATCGATCGCCGCGATGTCGGGACAACTTCGCCAAGGTCTCGAACATGTGACAGTTGTTGTTTGGTTTTGGGCGGGTGGGTGGAAACTCTTGACAGAAAAAGTTGGAGGATGAGTGAATGCGGTACACCCCAACGCGGCGTACCTCGCGCCGCGGTCCACCCCTCGCTCAAGGGAGTGACCGAGATGATCGATATGCGTGGCCGCTGGCGGCCCGCCCTGGCCGTTCTCAGCGCCGCCGCCCTGCTGATGACCGGCTGCGCGAAGTCCGAGGACGACCCCGCCGCGAAGGCGACCGCCGACAGCTCCGCCGCGGTGCAGACGACGAAGTCCGCCGGGGCCGGAGGCTCCACCTGCACCCTGCAGCAGTTCGGCGGGACGAAGATCGACCTGAAGACCGCCACGATCGGCTTCTCGCAGTCGGAGAAGGAGGCCAACCCGTTCCGCATCGCCGAGACCCAGTCCATCAAGGACGAGGCGGCGAAGCTGGGCATCCCGGCCGCCAACCTGAAGGTCACCAACGCCGACTCGAAGTTCGACAAGCAGATCACCGACGTCAGCACGCTGATCGACCAGGGCGTGCAGCTGCTGGTCATCGCGCCGCTCAACTCCGACGGCTGGGACTCGGTGTTCCAGAAGGCCGCGGCGAAGAAGGTCCCGATCGTCACCATCGACCGGAAGATCAACGCGAAACACTGCACCGACTTCCTGACGTTCATCGGCTCGGACTTCTACGAGCAGGGCAAGCGCGCCGCCGACAAGATGGCCAAGGCCCTCAACAACACCGGCACCGTCGCGATCCTGCTCGGCGCCCCCGGCAACAACGTGACCACGCTGCGGACCAACGGGTTCAAGGACCAGATCGCGAAGGTCGCCCCGAACATCAAGATCGAGTTCGAGCAGACCGGCCAGTTCTCCCGTGAGGAGGGCCAGAAGGTCTCCGAGCAGCTGCTGCAGTCCAAGCCCAACATCAACGGCATCTACGCCGAGAACGACGAGATGGCGCTCGGCGCGATCACCGCGCTGAAGGGCGCCAGCAAGAAGGCGGGCGACGTCAAGATCGTGACGATCGACGGTACCAAGGGCGCCGTCCAGGGCATCGTCGAGGGCTGGATCTCCTCGGTCATCGAGTCCAACCCGCGCTTCGGCCCGCTGGCCTTCGGCACCGCCACGAAGTTCTTCAACGGCGAGGCGATCCCGGAGAACATCATCATCTCCGACCGGGAGTACGACTCGACCAACGCCGCGGCCGACCTGGGCCTCGCGTACTGACCGACCCTTGCGCCGGAGCCCAGGTCGGGGATGATCCCGGCCTGGGCTTTCTTCAAGATGGGACCTCTCGCATGTCCGCTCCGGACGCGCCGCTGCTCGAAGTGGCAGGCGTCAGCAAACAGTTCCCGGGGGTGCGCGCCCTCGACGACGTCTCGTTCACCCTGCGCGCCGGCGAGGTGCACGCCCTCGTCGGCGAGAACGGCGCCGGCAAGTCGACCCTCATCAAGGTCCTCACCGGCGTGTACCAGCCTGACGGCGGCGACCTGCGGCACCTGGGGCGGCCGGTCACGTTCAACGGCCCGCTCGACGCGCAGGCGGCCGGCATCTCCACCATCTACCAGGAGGTCAACCTCGTCCCGCTGATGAGCGTGGCGCGCAACCTCTTCCTCGGCCGGGAGCCGCGCAACCGGCTCGGCCTCGTCGACGTCGGCCGGATGAACCGGGATGCCGCCGAGATCCTCGCCGGCTACGGCATCACCTCCGACGTGCGCCGCCCGCTGGGCCTCATGGCGCTCGGCGCGCAGCAGATGGTCGCCCTCGCCCGCGCCGTCATGGTCGACGCCCGCGTCGTCGTCATGGACGAGCCGACGTCCTCGCTGGAGCCGCGCGAGGTCGAGACGCTCTTCGGCGTCATCCAGCGCCTGCACGAGCGCGGCGTCGGCATCATCTACGTCAGCCACCGCCTCGACGAGCTGTACCGCATCTGCGACCGCGTCACCGTGCTGCGCGACGGCAGGCTCGTGCACACCGGCCTCATCAAGGACCTCGACCGGCTGCAGCTGGTCTCGCACATGCTGGGCCGGCCCATGTCCGAGGTGCGCAAGGCCGGCTTCACCAGCTTCGGCGGCGAGCACTCCGCCGCCGACAGCCGGCCCGTGCTGCGCGCCGACGGCCTCAGCAGCCGGCACAAGCTCACCGGGGTCAGCTTCGAGGTGCTGCCCGGCGAGGTCGTCGGCCTCGGCGGCCTGCTCGGTGCCGGGCGCAGCGAGACCATCAAGGCCGTCGCCGGGGCGCTGCCGCTGGACCAGGGCACCGTCGAGGTCGACGGCAAGGCCCTGCGCCGGCCCAACCCGGTCGCCGCGCTGAAGGCCGGCATCGCCGTGCAGCCCGAGGACCGCAAGGCCGAGGGCATCGCCCTGGGGCTGTCCGTCCGGGAGAACATCGCCCTGGCCGTCCTGCCGCGGCTGGCCACCGCCGGCATCGTCTCCGAACGCCGGATCGACAAGATCGTGGAGACGTTCATGCAACGGCTGCGGATCAAGGCGTCCAGCCCGCACCAGCGCGTCGGTGACCTGTCCGGCGGCAACCAGCAGAAGGTCCTGCTCGCCCGGCTGCTCGCCACCGGGCCCAAGGTGCTGCTGCTGGACGAGCCGACCCGCGGCATCGACGTCGGCGCCAAGGCGGAGGTCCAGGCGCTCATCGACGAGCTCGCCGCCGAGGGCCTCGGCGTCGTCCTCGTCTCCTCCGACGCCGAGGAGCTCATCGAGGGTTCCGACCGGGTGGTCGTGCTGCGCGACGGCGCCGTCGCCGGCATGCTGCGCGGCGACGAAGTGACAACGGAGCATCTGATGAACGTGATCGCGACGGCGGCGTCATGACCGCCCCGCAGCGCAGCGAGGAGGCGGGCATCATGGGCGCAGTTCGACGGTCAGGGCGGCGCCGGAGCGCAGCGGAGGTGACGTCATGACCGCCCCGGCCGTTTTCAAGCCGCGCGGTGTCGACACCGCGACCCTGCGCCGCCTGCTGCCCGTGTACGGGGTGTACGTGGCGCTCGCCCTGCTCGTGCTGTTCAACATCGCCTGGACCGACAACTTCCTCGCCTGGAACAACCTGCGCATCCAGCTGGTCCAGGTCACCCCGGTCGTCATCGTGGCCCTCGGCATGGCCCTGGTCATCGGCACCGAGGGCATCGACCTGTCCGTCGGGTCGGTGATGGCGCTCGGCGCCGCCCTCATCCCCCTGTACCTCGGCTACGGCACCGTCCCGGCGATCCTGCTCGCCGTCGTCGGCGGCATCGTCGTCGGGCTGGTCAACGGCAGCCTCGTCGCGTTCGTCGGGCTCCAGCCGATCGTGGCCACCCTCGCCATGCTCGTCGCCGGCCGCGGCGTCGCGCTGGTGCTGTCCGACGGCAAGTACAAGGACATCCGGGCCAAGGACTTCCTCGCCATCGGCACCGACGCGTTCCTCGGCGTGCCGTACACCGTGTGGATCGCCGCCGTCCTCGCCGCCGTCGTCGGCTTCGTCGTGCGCCGCACCGTGTTCGGCCGGCGGCTGCTCGCCGTCGGCGACAACCGGGCCGCGGCCCAGCTCGCCGGCGTCCCCGTCAAACGGGTCCTGATCACCGTCTACGTCATCGCCGCCGTGCTCGCCGCCGTCGCCGGCGTGATCCAGGTGTCCCGGATCGGCTCCGCCGACGCGTCCCGGATCGGGCTGCTCATCGAGCTGTCCGCGATCACCGCCGTCGTCGTCGGCGGCACCCCGCTCACCGGCGGGAAGGTCCGCGTCCTGGGCACCGTCGCCGGCGCGTTCCTCATGCAGCTGCTGACCGCGACGATGATCGCCAACAACCTCAAGGACTCGACCGCGCAGATGGTCCAGGCGGTCATCATCCTGGTCGCGGTCTACACGGCACGTGAACGGAGGACCCGATGACGCTCGTCGCCGAACCCCGGACCGAGAAGGCCGAAGCGGCGTCGCTGCGCACCGAACGCGTCGTCGAGCTCGTCCAGCGCCAGGGCGCCCTGGCCGTGCTCGGCATCGTGCTCGTCGTCGGGCTGGTCGCGTACGACAACTTCCGCAGCCTCGACAACGCCGGCACCATCCTCATCTCGGCCGCGCCGGCCGCCCTCATCGCGCTCGGCATGACCTTCGTGATCATCACCGGCGGGATCGACCTGTCCGTCGGCTCCCTCTACGTCCTCGGCGGCGTCCTCGCCGCGTGGGCGTCGCAGTACGGCGTCGCGGCCGCGTTCGCCGTGCCCCTCGCGGTGTGCGGGCTGTTCGGGCTCGTGCAGGGCCTGGTCATCGCGTACGCGCGGCTGGCGCCGTTCATCGTGACGCTCGCCGGGCTGCTCGGCGCGCGGGGGCTGATGCTCGCCCTGTCCGGCGAGGGCCGCACCACGTACCTGGTGGACCCCGGGGCGTTCAAGGACTTCGGCCAGGGCTCGCTGCTCGGCGTGAAGTACCCCGTGTACCTGGTCGTGTTCCTGTTCGCGGCCGGCATGGTGACGCTGTACCGCACCCGCTTCGGCCAGTCCGTGTACGCGATCGGCGGCAGCGAGGACGCGGCCCGGCTCATGGGCGTGCGGATCCGGGCCACGCAGATCCGGGTGTACGTGCTGTCCGGGCTCCTCGCGGGGCTGGCCGGGGCGCTCAACGCGGCGCGGCTCGGCTCCGGCGTCACGGTCCTGGGCACCGGCATGGAGCTGGACGCGATCGCCGCCGTCGTCATCGGCGGCACCCTGCTCACCGGCGGGGCCGGCACGCTGGGCGGCACGATCGCCGGGGTGCTGCTGTTGCAGGTGATCCAGAACCTGATCAACCAGGACGGCACGGTCACGTCCGCGTGGCAGACCGTGATCAGTGGGGCGTTCATCGCGCTGGTCGTCGTGGCGCAGACGTACCTGGCCAAGCTGCGGCGGGTCGCGTCGGGCTAGCACATTTTCCCGGTCGTATCGGGCACTCCGGCCGTCATCATCCTTTCGGCCGGAGTGCCCCTGCCGTTTTGCATCTTGCATCGCTGACCCACCGACACAGACCGCACACATTGTGCGACTCTGGCGAGGGAGAGACGCCCAACATGAACTTCTTGCCGCGTCGGAACCCACCCCCAGGGACCCCGTCGCCGTTGGGAGGTCAGTGTGAGCGTGCCTGGATACCGCGATATGCCAGGTCAGCAGTGGGATCCGCACCTGCCGGTGGATCTTCGGGAGGCCGAGGACTTCCTCGAGCAGTACTACCGCGAGAACCCCCAGCGCGGTGACGGGCGGGAGCGCCTCGCGCAGATCCGGGACGAGGTCGCCGAGACGGGCACGTACGTCCACACGTACCCGGAGCTGGTCTTCGGCTGCCGGGTGGCGTGGCGCAACGCGAGCCGCTGCATCGGCCGGCTGTACTGGCGCAGCCTCGTCGTGCGCGACCTGCGCAAGGTCAGCGCCCCCGACGAGGTCTTCGAGGAGCTCGTGCGCCACCTGCACCTCGCCGGCCAGCGGGAGCGCAACGTGATCCGCCCCGTCATCTCGGTGTTCGCCCAGCACGTCCCCGGCCGCGACGGCACCCGCCTGTGGAACGAGCAGCTCATCCGGTACGCCGGCCACCGCCACGGCGAGGGCCCGCACGCCGGCACCGTCGTCGGCGACCCCCGCTACACCCAGTTCACCGAGACGCTGCAGCAGTACGGCTGGCGCGGCAAGCCCGACAATCCCTTCGACGTGCTTCCCCTCGCGATCGAAGGCCCCGGCGGTGACGTCAGGCTGTACGACCTGCCCGAGACCGCGGTCTGGGAGGTGCCGATCGAGCACCCGACGCTGCGCTGGTTCGCCGAGCTCGGCCTGCGCTGGCACGCGGTGCCCGCGATCTCCAACATGCGCCTCACCATCGGCGGGGTCGACTACCCGCTGGCGCCGTTCAACGGCTGGTACCTGGGCACCGAGATCGGCGCCCGCAACCTCGCCGACGCCGACCGCTACAACCTGCTGCCGGTCATCGCCGAACGCATGGGCCTGGACACCAGCACCGAGCGCTCCCTGTGGCGCGACACGGCCCTGCTCGAGCTCAACCGCGCCGTGCTGTGGTCCTTCGACCAGGCAGGCGCCCGCATCAGCGACCACCACAGCGAGTCGGAACGGTTCCTCGCCCACATCGCCAGCGAGGAACGTGCCGGCCGGCCGACCCCGGCCGACTGGACCTGGATCGTGCCGCCGATGAGCGGCGCCACGACCGGCGTCTTCCACCGGTACTACCACGAGGCGGACCAGCGGCCCGCCTTCTACCTGGACAGCGACGCCCGCGAGCTGGGCCGCCGGGGCCGCTCCCCCATCGCGCCGCAGGCCCAGGACGAGCCGGCGTCGTGCCCGTTCCACGAGGCGGCGCCGGCCGCGCCGCAGGAGCACCGGGGCTGGTTCGGCCGGCTCTTCCACCGCACCTGAGGGCCGGCGTGCAGGCGGAGGGCGACGCCTGCACGCCGTTCAGGCAGCCGGCCGTCAGCCCTTCAGCACCGCCGTCAGCGCGTCCACCGCGACGTCCACGTCCCCCTCGGTCACCAGCAGCGGCGGGGCGAGGCGGAGAGTGGAGCCGTGGGTGTCCTTCGCCAGGACGCCGTGCGTCAGCAACGCCTCGCACGCCTGCCGGCCGGTCATCAGCGCCGGGTCGATGTCGATGCCGGCCCACAGCCCGCGGCCGCGCACGGCGGTGAGGCCGTGGCCGACGAGGGTGTTGAGCCGCTCGTGCAGGTACGCGCCGACCAGCCGCGCGTTGGCCTGCGGCTGGCCGGTGCCGAGCAGGGCGATGACGGCACGGGCGACGGCGCAGGCGAGGGGGTTGCCGCCGAACGTGGAGCCGTGCTCGCCGGGGCGCAGCACGCCGAGGACGTCGCGGTTCGCGGCGATCGCGGAGACGGGCACGATGCCGCCGCCGAGGGCCTTGCCCAGGACGTACACGTCGGGGACGACGTCGCCGCAGGCGAACGTGGCGCCGGTGCGGCCGAGGCCGGACTGGACCTCGTCGGCGACGAACAGCACGTTGCTGGCGGTGCACAGCTCACGCACGCCGGGCAGGTAGTCCGGCGGCGGGACGAGCACGCCGGCCTCGCCCTGGATCGGTTCGATGAGCACGGCGACGGTGGTGTCGTCGATGGCGTCGGCGAGCGCGGCCAGGTCGCCGTACGGCACGATCCGGAACCCTGGCGTGTAGGGGCCGTAGTCGGCGCGGGCGTCGGGGTCGGTGGAGAAGCTGATGATCGTGGTGGTGCGGCCGTGGAAGTTGTCGGCGGCCACGACGATGGTGGCCTGGCCGTCGGGGACGCCCTTCACCTTGTAACCCCACTTGCGGGCCACCTTGATCGCGGTCTCGACGGCCTCGGCGCCGGTGTTCATCGGCAGGACCAGGTCCTTGCCGCACAGGGTGGCGAGCTCCTGGCAGAACGGGCCGAACTGGTCGTGCAGGAACGCGCGGCTGGTCAGCGTGACCCGGTCCAGCTGGGCGTGCGCGGCGGCGATGAGATCCGGGTGGCGGTGGCCGAAGTTGAGCGCGGAGTAGCCGGCCAGGCAGTCCAGGTACCGGCGGCCGTCGACGTCGGTGACCCAGGCGCCCTCCCCGGAGGCGATGACCACCGGCAGCGGGTGGTAGTTGTGCGCGGTCCAGTGTTCCGCGAGCTCGATGGCGGGCCCGGTGAGGCCGTCCAGAGCGGTGGTCATGAGCGCACCTCCAGCGTGCAGCACTTCGGTCCGCCACCGGCCTTGTGCAGTTCGGACACGTCGACCGGCACCGGCTGGAACCCTTTCGACGCTAGCTCCCCGGCAAGGCGGGTGGCGGCGGACGGCAGGACGACCCGGTGGCCGTCGCTGACGGCGTTGAGGCCGAGGACGGCGGCGTCATCGGCGGTGGCGATGACCGCGTCGGGGTACAGCCGGCGCAGCACCGCCTGGCTGCCGGGCGAGAACGCGCCCGGGTAGTACGCGACGTTGCGCTCCGACAGCACGGTCAGCGCGGTGTCGAGGTGGTAGTAGCGCGGGTCGACGAGCTGCAGGGTGATCACCGGCCGGCCGAACAGCTCCTGGGCCTCGGCGTGCGCGGCGAGCTCGGTGCGCAGGCCGGTGCCGGCCAGGAGGTGCTCGCCGGCGAGCAGGATGTCGCCCTCGCCCTCGTTGACGCTCTTCGGCGCGTGCACGTCGAAGCCGTTGCGCTCGAACCAGGCCAGGTAGGCGGGGCCTTCGTCGGCGCGTTCCGGGTGGCGGAACTGGGCGCCGTAGACGGTGCCGTCCACGACGGTGGCGCCGTTGGCGGCGAACACCATGTCGGGCAGGCCCGGGACCGGGTCGATGAGCTCGACGGTGTGGCCGAGGGACAGGTAGAGCTCGTACAGCCGGGTCCACTGCGCTACGGCGAGGTCGGCGTCGACGGGCGCGGTCGGGTCCATCCAGGGATTGATCGCGTAGTCAACGGCGAAATATGTCGGTCGACACATCAGGTAGCGACGGCTCATGCGATCAAACCTAAAGGCGGCACGCCTGGCGTTCCATTGCGGAAAGCTGCTTCTTACCGCGTTTTCCTTGTCCGGTACGGCCAGCGAACGGCGATTCGTTGCGCACCCGGGTGCGCACGGCCCGCCGGACGCCGACCGGCGGTCAGTGCAGCTCGCGCCAGTCGCCGGGCTGGGCGAGCAGGCCGGACACGCAGTCCATGGCGGGCTCCTCGGCGTCGAACTCGTAGGTGCGGCAGCGCCCGTCGGCGCCGCCCTCCCGCGACTCGACCCACCAGTGACCGGCGTCCTCGAACAGGTACACGTCGCGGCGGGCCAGCCGCCCCCAGGCCCCGTTCCACCAGTGCTTCCTTCGCTCCATGAGCAGTCATTCGAACACACGTACCAACGCCACGGAAGTCCGACACGCCGATATCGATCAAGTCTGCTGTGTGACGGTTAGCCGGGTGGCACGGCGGGTACGCCAAC
Source organism: Dactylosporangium sp. NPDC050688 (assembly GCF_040654515.1). NCBI lineage: Bacteria > Bacillati > Actinomycetota > Actinomycetes > Micromonosporales > Micromonosporaceae > Dactylosporangium > Dactylosporangium sp. NPDC050688. Next base: position 223,680 of record NZ_JBFAIC010000004.1, on the reverse strand, counting down.
GCATGCCCGAGCCGTGGACCCTGGGGAGCTGACCATGGAGCAGGACCTCGTCGACCTGCTCGTCGCCGAACACCGCCGGATCGAGTCGCTGTTCGCCGACATCGAGACGGCGCAGTCGCCGGCCGAGCGCCGGGCCGCCCTCGACGCCGCGGTCACCGTGCTGGCCGCGCACACCGCGACCGAGGAACGGCTGCTGCACCGGCACCTGCCCGAGGAGCTGGCCGGGTACGAGGCCGCCGAGCACCGCCGCATCGACGACCTCATGGCCCGGCTGGCCGAGCCCAACGACGTCGATCCCGCGTTCGAGGTGCTGCTGGCGGCGCTGCTGGAAGCGGTGCGCGAACACTTCCAGGAGGAGGAGACCGAACTCTTCCCGCGACTGCCGAAATCGGTGCGTGTGACGGAATGACCTGGCGGGTAAGCCACTGTTCATGGCAGTTTCGGAGGACAGGCAGCCGCTCATCGCCACGCTGAAGCGTGCCGCGTACCACTTGAAGGATTCGGGCATCCCGTTCTGCCTGGCCGGCAGTTTCGCGGTCTACGCGCGCGGCGGCGAGTCCGTCGACCACGACATCGACTTCCTCATCAAGGCCGAGGACGCCGAACGGGTTCTGACCGCGCTGTCGGAGGTCGGGTTCCGCGGCGAGGTGCCGCCCGAGGGATGGCTGGTCAAGGCGTTCGACGAGGACAACCTGATCGACTTCATCTTCTGCCCGGTGCAGCGTCCGGTCACCGACGCGACCCTCGCCGACACCGACGTGATCGCCGTCAACGCCTGCCACATGCCGGTACTGTCGGCGACCGAGCTGATGATCCACAAGGTGCTGACGTGGTCGGCACACTACTGCGACTACGCCCGCGGGCTGCCGGTCGCTCGGTCGCTGCGCGAGCAGATCGACTGGCCACGCGTCTACCGGGAAACCGCACACTCGCCGTACGCGCATGCTTTCCTGTTCTTGATCGACCGCCTCGGCGTCATGTCGCTGGACGAGACCAGCGCCCTCGCCGATTCCCTGTGAGGAGGCACTCATGATCATCGACCAGCACGTCGAGAGCGAGCTGCACCAGCTGCTGATCGAGGACGAACGCATCGCCGAGCAGGGCATCCGGGTGGTCCGCACCGAAGAGGGGGTCAGCCTCGTCGGCGAGGTGGAGAGCACCGAGCGCCGCGACCTGATCTGCCAGGTGATCGCCGAGGCGTTCCCGGAGCTGCCGGTGCGCTGCAACATCGGGCTCACCAGGGTCCACGAGCCGGAAGACGTGGAGGAGCTATGACGTCCGAAGGATGCGTCAGGGTCGCCGCGGTCGGCGACGTCCACCTCGACGCCGACGTCCTCGGCCGGTACCGCCCGGCGCTGGAGCACCTCGGCGACAAGGCCGACCTGCTGCTGCTCGCCGGTGACCTGACCCGGCACGGCACCACCGACGAGGCGCAGTGCGTGGCCCGGGAGTTCGGCGGGCTCGCGGTACCGGTGATCGCCATCCTCGGCAACCACGACTACCACTGCGACCAGCAGGACGAGGTCACCAAGGTCCTGCAGGACGCCGACATCACCGTGCTGGAGTGCGCCGGCACCGTCGTGCGGGTCGGTGACGTGCGCGTCGGCGTCGCCGGGACAAAGGGGTTCGGCGGCGGGTTCGCCGGCGCGTGCGCCAGCGAGTTCGGCGAGCCGGAGATGAAGGCGTTCACCCGGCACGGCCGGGAGCTGGCGGAGCGGTTCGGGGTGGCCCTCGCGGAGCTGGACTGCGACATGCGGATCGCGCTGACCCACTACTCGCCGGTGCCGGAGACGCTGCTGGGCGAGCCGCAGGAGATCTACCCGTTTCTCGGCTCGTACCTGCTGGCGCAGGCGATCGACACCGTGCCCGGGGTGGGGCTCGCGGTCCACGGGCACGCGCACGCCGGCTCCGAGCGGGGCACGACGCCGGGCGGCGTGCCCGTCCGCAACGTCGCCCACCCGGTGATCAAGCAGGCGTACAACGTGTACCAGCTGTCGTCGGTCCTGGCCCCCGCGTAGGCCTCTGCTACGGCGGCGTGACGAGGGCGCCGCGCAGCTGGCTGAGGGCGTGGGCGAGCAGCCTCGACACGTGCATCTGGGAGATGCCGAGCCGGACGGCGATCTGCGTCTGGGTCATGTTGCCGAAGAACCGCATCGCGATGATGCGCTGCTCGCGCTCGGGCAACTCGGCGATCAGCGGCCGCAGCGACTCCCGGTCGTCGACGGCCTCCAGGTCCCGGTCGACGTCGCCGAGCAGGTCGGCGAGCTCGACGCCCGCCTCGTCGCCGCTGGCCGGGGCGTTGATGGACAGGGCGCGGTACGCGTGGCCGGACTCGATGCCCTCGATGACGTCCTCCTCGCTGACGCCGAGGCGGTCGGCCAGGTCGGCGACCGTCGGCGCGCGGCCCAGCAGCTGCGCAAGGTCCCCGGAGACCTTCGAGATCTCCAGCCGCAGCTCCTGCAGCCGGCGGGGCACCCGCACGTCCCAGCCCTTGTCGCGGAAGTGCCGCTTGAGCTCGCCGACGATCATCGGGATGGCGTAGCTGGTGAACGCGGCGCCGCGGGCCGGGTCGTAACCGTCGACGGACTTGATGAGCCCGAGGCCGGCGACCTGCACGAGGTCGTCGAGGGGCTCGCCGCGGTTGCGGAACCGCCGGGCCAGGTACTCGGCCAGGGGCAGGTACAGCTCGATGAGCCGGGCGCGGACGCCGTCCCGCTCGGCGTCGCCTGCGGGCAGGCCGGACAGGCGCAGCAGCAGCGCGCGCGCCTCGACCTCCATGTCCCGGTGCTGCTGGCGGGCGCCGGCCCGGGCGCGCGGGAGCTTGGCGGCGCGGGTGGGTCCGGTCGTGGACGGGCGGGTGATGGCGGTCATGGGGGATCCCCCTGCCTGCTGCCATGGCCGTCCGCCACGGATGCGGGCGCTGCGGCCACGTGAGGATTGTCGCCAGCTGACGCCCTGGTCTCGAGCGTCCGGCGTACTCCGCCGCCGGTCGATCGCGACTGTTTCACGACCACGGCCACATCAGCCGTTCAGCCGATGTTGCGGGTCATACCAACGTACGCCCGTCTTTCTGTGATGACAAGGTTACGAGCTGACGTCGCTGAGTGCCTCGTCGTCGGCGTCCGCGTCGCTGTCCGCCTCCGCGCCCCCGGCGCCCTGCCCGGTCACCGCCCGGTAGACCCGCTCGACGTCGGCCGCGGTGCGCTCCCACGTGTACCGGGAACGGACCCGGTCGATCGCGGCGCTCGCGTAGCTCATCCGGCGCACCTCGTCGCCGAGCAGGCCACGCAGCGCGCCCGCCAGCGCCGGCACGTCCCGCGGCGGCACCAGCAGCCCGGTGACGTTGTCGATGACGCTCTCCGCGATGCCGCCGACCTCGTACGCGACGACCGGCACCCCGCACGACATCGCCTCCAGGGGCGTGAGGCCGAACGGCTCGTACCAGGGCGCGCAGGCCAGCACGTCGGCGGAGCGGTACCAGCCGGGCAGCTCGCGCTGGGCGACGGCACCGATGAGCCTGACCCGGTCGCCGACGCCGCACCGGTCGGCCAGCTCCATCAGCCGGCGCGCCTGCGGGTCACGGTCGAGGTGGTCCGGTGCCGGCCCGCCGACGACGACCAGCTCGGCGCCGGGGACGCGGCGCAGCGCCTCGATGAGGTCGGCGAAGCCCCGGCGCGGCACGAGCGGCCCGACGCTGAGGATCCGGCGCATCCCGGCGCGCAGGTGGTCGGCACGGGGGCCGCTCGGCGCGAACAGCTCACCGTCGACGCCGGACGGCACGATCACGGTGTCGGATCTGCGGATGCCCATCCGGCCGAGCTCGGTGACCTCGTCCTCGCACTGCGCGACGACCCGGTCGACCATCGTGCCGAGGGTGCGCTCCAGGCCGATGCGGGCCTCGGGGCTGCCGTCGTGGTCCTTGAGCATGCGCCGCTTCACCGTGCCGAGCCCGTGGTACGTCTGCACCACGGGGATGCGGTGCTCGGCGGTGGCGGTGAGGGCGGCCAGCCCGCTGAGCCAGAAGTGGCTGTGGATCACGTCCGGGTGGGCCGCGTCGTCGCGCCAGTGCGCGGCGAGCCAGCGGCCGAAGTCGCCGACGTGCGGCAGCAGCGCGTCGGCGGGCAGGTCCTCGGCGGGCCCGGCGGGCACGTGCTCGACGGTGACCCCGCCGTCGGTCGTGACGACGTCGTCGGGGGCCGCGGCGTCGCGCCGGGTGTAGACCCGCACCTCGTGCCCGCGGCGGCCGAGCGCCTCGGCGAGGGAGGTGACGTGGGTGTGCTGTCCGCCGGTGCCCGATCCGCCGAGCGCCAGCGGGCTCGCGTGCACGGACACGATCGCGATCCTCAACCCGCACCCGCCCGCGACGAAGATGCCTGTTGCACCGTGCGCACCTCCACCTGGCCGACTGCGCTGACCTTCCAACGCCCCTACCCGGGCCGGATGGTGGTAAACATCAACGGTCGAGTCACAACCGGCTCGGTGACACACCGGATCCGGCCGTGCACGGCGGCTCGGGCGAGGAGGTTGGAGGGCATGGTGGCCAAGCCGTCGGGCACCGGTCGGTCGGGCGCCGGACCGGCCGGGCAGGCTCGGCCGGCCGCGCCGGGCGGGCAGGCCGCGCCGGCCGGGCGCACCGGGCAGGGCCGTTCTGCCGCTGCGCCTGGTGGGTCCTCCGGGTCGTCCGGGCCCGCCGGGCCCGGACCGGTCGAGGGTGGCAGCGCCGAGCCGGCCGAGGCGCTCGCGGCGCTCGTCGCCAAGCTGCGGGCCGAGCTCACCGGCGTCCGGACCGCGATGCGCAACCGGGCCGTGATCGAGCAGGCCAAGGGTGTGCTGGTGGAGCGGCTCGGGGTCAGCCCCGACCAGGGGTTCGACCAGCTGGTCCGGCTGTCGCAGCGCACCAACATCAAGCTGATCGAGGTCGCCGCGGCGATCGTCGGCACCACGTCACCCGACCCCGACGCGCCCGATGTGGTGAACCTCATCGACGACGAGCTGCGCCAGCACGTCGCGCGCAGCCGCACCCGTACCGCTGCCACCTCCGAAGCGCCGGCACCGGCCGTGGAGAAGCCGCGCCGCCGGGCCAGCCGCACCCCGGAGGTCGAGGCGCTGCAGTCGCAGCACCAGCTGCTCAGCGCCCGCATCGCCGCCGCCCGCGGCTACGACGAGATCGCCGAGGTCCTCGGCACCGCGCCGACCGCGTGGCCCGCGCCGAGCGCCATCATGATCACGCTGCTCGACCCGGACGGCGCGCAGCGCGGCGTCGGCGCCTTCGGCATCCCCGGCGAGGTGCGCAGCCGCTGGTCGCGCATCCCCCCGGACCCGGCGCTGCCGCTGGTCGTCGCCGTGCAGGAGGTCGAGACGATCTGGCTCGTCGGCGGCGAGGAGGTCGCCCGCCGGTTCCCGGTGATGGACCAGCTGCCGTTCAGCGGCGACACCGTCCTCGCCTCGCCGCTGATCTCCGGCGAGCGGATCCTCGGCGCCATCATCATGAGCTGGGCCGACGGCCTGCCCGACGGCGACGAACTGCGGCGGTACGTGGCGGCCCTGCTGGAGCCCGTCGCCCGGCAGATCGACACGCTCATCGGCGACGAGATCGCCAGCGCCTGGTTCCACGTCGAGGGCGAGGAGAGCGCGCAGGCCGCCCCGGCGCAGGTGTGGCTGCCGACCGTCGTCGACGTGCTGCACAACCCCGCGGCGCTGCTGTCCCCGGTCACCGTCGACGGCCAGCTCGTCGACTTCCGCGTCGAGTATGCCAACGTCATGGCCAGGCAGGTCCTCGCCACCGCCAGGGTCGACCCCGACGAGGCGACGCTGCTGGCCGCGTACCCGACGCTGGGCAGCACGACCCTGCTGCCGGAGTTCGCCCGCATGCTGCACGACGGCCAGCCCCGCCGCCTGGAAGGGCTGCGCGCCGACCCGCGCACCGACGGGGTACCGGCGGCGCAGACCATCTCCATGCACGCGGTGCGGCTGTGGGACCGGGTGTTCGCGGTGTGGCGCATCGCGACCGAGGCCGACCTGCTCTACGACCAGCTGCTGCAGGCCGAGCGCATCGCCGGCGTCGGCTCGTTCTGCTGGGAGCTGCGCGACCCCGAGCCGCGCTGCTCACCGGAGCTGATCCGGCTCTTCCACGGCGGCCGCGACGCCGCCCACGTCCCCGTCGACGAGCTCACCGCCAGCGTCCATGCCGACGACCTGCTCGCCGTGCAGGACGCGGTCCGGCGCACCGTCGTGGAGGGCAAGAACCTGCTCGCCGAGGTCCGCGGCGCCGGCCGGGTCAACGGCCGCCGGCTGCGCCTCGCAGCCGAACCCCTCTTCGACGACACCGGCAACGTGTACGCGGTGCGCGGCACCGTCCAGGACGTCACCGAGGAGCGCGCGATCGAGGCCCGCCTGCGCCGCGCCGAGGAGGCCCTGGCCGCGCAACGGCACCGCCTCGCCGACGAACGCCGGGCCGCCCAGGCCCTGCAGAAGGCGCTCCTGCCCACCGACCCCGAGCTCGGCCACATGCAGGGCGTCGAGATCTGCGGCCACTGCCGCTCCGCCGACCGCGTCGGCACCGTCGACGGCGACTGGTTCGACGCCACCTCCCTGCCCGACGGCGGCACCGTCCTCGTCCTCGGCGACGTCGACGACCGGGGCCTGTCCTCCATGACGACGGCGGCGCGGCTGCGGTACGCGGTGCGCGCGTACGCGGCCCTCGACATGACCCCCGGCGACATCCTCAGCGCCGTCAACGGGATGCTCTGCGCGATGGAGGTCGAGCACACCGCCTGCCTCGTCGTGGCCCGCTACTCCCCCGCGACCCGCGAGCTGCGCTGGGCCGCCGCGGGGCAGGTCGCGCCCGTCCGGTACACCGCGTCCGGCCAGGGCACCGTGCTGTCCGGCCCGCTCGGCCTGCCGCTCGGCGAGGTCACCGAGATGCGCTACTCCGACACCACGGTGGCCCTGGACCCCGGCGACCGCATCCTGCTGTACACCGGCGGCCAGGCCCGCGTCGACCGCCGCCGCGGCGGCGGCCTGGACCTGGTCCGCCGGGCCGGCGAGCACATCGACCTGAGCGACTTCGACGCCATGGTCACCCACCTCGTCACCAGCCTCAACATCCCCGACGACGAGGACGTGTGCGCCATGCTGGTGCACGTGCCCTGAGCTGTCACAGGGCCTGTCACACGGTCCTGGTGTCCCAGTCCCACGGCAGGCCGAGGCCGTCGAAGCGGCCGAGGGCGTCGCGGTGGCGGGCGGCCAGGACGACGCGGTCCGGGCCGAGGTGGCCGAGCAGGTCGTCGTCGCCGTAGTAGCGGGTCCCAGGGTCCGGCCAGCGCCACAGCGGGTCGTCCAGCTCGCGCAGGCGCAGCCGGACCTGGCGCAGCTCGTCGGGGGTCGGGGACAGGTAGACGAGGCCGTGCAGCGGGGCGTACGTGGCCTCGTACACCGCGGCGTACACGAGGAACCGCGACAACGGCACGCCGGTGCTGGTGGTGTCGTTCTCGACGACGATCGGGTCGGCGGGGCCCGGGGCGTAGGAGTACCAGTCCTCGGCGCCGACCCAGAAGCGGACCAGGCCGCCCGACTCGACGAGGTCGGCGGGGTCGACCATCACGTGGTCGCGGCTCAGGGGCAGCGAGTAGCGGGCGGCGGCGCGGTGCCAGCCGGCGAGCGGCTCCGGCACGAGGTCGGGGACGCCGGGCAGGTCGAGGTCGCGGCGGGGGCGGTCGGGCAGCCCGTACCAGCGCGCAACGAAGCGGGCGAGGCTGTCGTCGGCGATCACGTCGAGCTCGTACACGCCCCAAATCATGCACGGTGACCCACCGTTGCCGTTTCGCGACCAAAACCTGAACTATCACGGTTACAAATATTTATGAAACCTTGTACTCTCCGGCCGTGCCGGAACCTGAGAACGCCAGGCCGGGTGTGGTGGAGCCCGCCGAACCGGACCCCACCGAACCGGACGACACCGCGCCGGCGCCCCGGGCCGCGGTCGCCGACGCCGGTGTCAGTGCCAGCGTCGGCGCTACCCTCGATGACGAGAGCGTCCGCGAGCTCGCCGCCCAGTTCGAGGACGAGAAGCCCGGCCGCCGGCTCACCGGGGCCGTCGATCTCGGCGTCACCGTCGTCGCGGCCGCGTCGGCGGTGCTCGTGCTGTGGCAGGTGTTCCGGCCCCTCGCCCAGGGCGGCCAGTACTACCTCGCGATCTTCCTCGCCTGCGTCCTGCCGCTCGTGTTCGTCGTGTACCCGTCCGGCGTGCGGCTCCGTCGTACCCCGGCGGAACACCGACACGGGCCGACCGCCGGTGACTACGTCCTGGCGGCGGTCGCCCTCGCGGCGTGCGCCTATCCGCTGCTGCCGTTCGCCAGCGGGGGCTACGACGCGTTCCTGAACCGCCAGGGGCAGCTCGGCCCGCTGGACGTCGCCATGGGCACGGCGCTGCTCCTGCTCGTGCTCGAGGCGTGCCGGCGTACCACGGGCTGGGTGCTGCCGGTCGTGTGCGGGGTGTTCCTCGCGTACGACTACTACGGCGGCTACCTGCCGCAGCACTGGTCGCTCGCGCACCTGGGGCTGGACTTCGACCAGATCGTCGACGCGCTGTACAACTCGCAGAGCGGCTTCTACGGCACCCCGCTGGACGTCGCCGCGTCGTACATCGTGCTGTTCACGATCTACGGGGCGGTCCTGGACGCGTCCGGCGCCGGCGCGTTCTTCGTGGAGCTGTCGGTGGCGGCGTTCCGCCGGTCGCGGTCGGCGGCGGGGCGCACCGCGGTCGCGTCCGGGTTCCTGCTCGGCACGGTGTCGGGGTCCGGCGCCGCGACGACGGTGAGCATCGGCGCGGTCACCTGGCCGATCCTGCGCCGGGCCGGCTACCCGGCGGACCGGGCCGGCGGGATGCTCGCCGCGGCCGGGGTCGGCGCGATCCTGTCACCGCCGACGCTGGGCGCCGCCGCGTTCATCATCGCGGAGTACCTCGACGTGTCGTACCTGTCGGTGCTGGGCTGGGCGACGATCCCGACGCTGCTGTACTACCTGGGCATCCTGCTCGCGGTCGAGATCGACGCCCGGCGGTTCGGGGCGCGGCCGGTGGCGTTGCGGGTCCGGTCGCCGTGGGCGCTGCTGGGCCGGTTCGGGTACCACTTCGCGTCGCTGCTGGTGATCATCGTGCTGCTGGCGCTGGAGCAGCCGGCGACCCGTGCGGTCATCTACGCCACGCTCCTCGCGGCGCTGCTGTCGTTCCTGGACCGCCGGCACCGGCTCACGCCGCGGCGTCTCGTCGCGTCGCTCGCCGCCGGGATCCGCGGGGTCCTGCCCGTCGTCGCGGTCTGCGTCGCGGCCGGCATCGTCACCGCCAGCACCACCAAGACCGGCCTCGGCCCGCAGATGTCGGGGCTGATGGTCGACTGGGCGCAGTCGCTGGCGAGCGGGCACACGGCGGTGATCGCGTTGACGGCGGTGTTCGCCGCGGTCGCGTTGACGCTGCTGGGGCTCGCGGTACCGGTGACCGCGTCGTTCATCATCGGCTGGGTCATCATCGGCCAGGCGCTGCTCGACCTCGGCGTCGACCGGCCCGCGACGGCGATGTTCATCTTCTACTTCGCGGTGCTGTCCGAGGCGACCCCGCCGACTGCGCTCGCGTCCGTGGCCGCCGCGGCCGTCACGGGCGGCAAGGTGTTCCCGACGATGTGGCAGACGCTGCGGTACGCCCTCCCTGCCTACCTCGTGCCCATCGCATTCGTGGTCACCCCGGCCGGCCGGGGGCTGCTCGGCTTCGGCGGCTGGGACGACGTCGGGTTCGCGTTCGCCGCGTCCGCCGCCGGGGTGCTCGCGTTGTCCGTCGCCGCCGGCGGCTGGTTCATCGGCGTCGGCCGGGCCGGCGTCCCGGCCCGGGTCGTCGCCGGCCTCGCCGCGCTGGCACTGCTGTGGCTGTCCCTGTGGACGGTGCTCACCGGCGTCGCGCTGCTGCTCGTCGCGGCCCTGCTGGTGCTCGTCTCCGCATCCCGTTCGACCCCATCCCTGGAGGAACCCGCGTGAAACCCCGGATTCTGCTCACCGCCACCACACTCACCCTCGTCGCGCTGGCCGGCTGCGGGGGCCGGCAGGACGCGAACACCAAGGACACCGGCACCGCCACCGCGATCACCTGCGAGGTCACCGCCGACACCCGCATCTCCATCGCGACCGGCAACACCACCGGCGTGTACTACGTCGTCGGCAACGCCCTCGCCACCCAGGTCACGAAGGCCACCAACGACAAGGTGAAGGCGACCGCGGCGGAGACCAGCGCCTCCGTCGCCAACATCCAGGGCCTCGACAAGGGCCAGTACCAGGTGGCGTTCTCCCTCTTCGACAGCGCCACCGACGCCGTGCAGGGCAAGGCCGCGTTCGACGGCAAACCGGTGAAGATCGCGGCGCTCGGCCGCATCTACGACAACGCCACCCAGGTCGTCGTCCGCAAGGACGCCGGGATCACGTCCGTGGCCGGCATGAAGGGCAAGCGCATCTCGACCGGCTCCCCCAACTCCGGCACCGAGGTCATCGCCAAGCGCATCCTCACCGCCGCCGGCCTCAACCCCGAGACCGACATCCAGGCGCAGCGCCTCGACCTGCCGAAGACCACCGAGGCCATGAAGGCCGGCACGATCGACGCCTTCTTCTTCTCCGGCGGCCTGCCCACCGGCGGCGTCACCGACCTGTTCACCACCAGCGCCGACAAGGTCCAGCTGCTCGACCTCGGCGACCTGCTGCCGCAGATGCAGAAGCTCGGCCCCGCGTACCAGGAGGGCACGATCCCCGCCGCCACGTACAAGACCGCGGCGGACGTGAAGACGATCGTGGTGCCCAACGTCCTGCTCGTCCGCGAGGACATGGACGCCAACCTCGCCTGCGTCCTGACGAAGACCCTCATCGACAAGCGGGAAGACCTCGCCAGGGCCAACGCCGCCGCCAAGGGCATCACCCTGGAGACGGTCCGCAAGACCGACCCCGTCCCCCTCCACCGCGGCGCCGTGGCCGCCCTCGACCAGGCGGGCGCCAAGTAGGGCTTCGGGTCCGGGCCGCCTTGCGCTCTTCCAGCGGGGGCGGCCCGGCCTGTCCACCTGAGCCCCCACCCGACGCACAGCAAGCAGCGCACGCCATCGGAGGGGCCAGCCGTCATCCGCTCGGTCTTCCGGGCCGGGCGGTGGTGCTGTGCCGCTTCCCCGCAACGTGTAGCGATTTCGGGGTACGGGCACAATGCCGCGTAGTTAGGTATTTGCGGGTTTTGTCAAGTTGCTGTGTTTTGTGGCGTTTGGGCTGGTGGGGATGGTGTAGAGGCCTGGTCCGGTTCGCTGGAGGTGGCCTTGGCGGGTCCAGAGCGCGATTTGGGCTCTGCAGGTTTCGTAGTTGGTGAACGGTAGTCGGGCGGCGATGTCGCGGAGGTGCCAGTTGTGGGTGGGTCGGGTGTTGAGGAGGGCGATGCAGTGTTCGCGCATGCTGGTGGGTTGGTCGCCGAGTCCGGGGACGTGTCGGAGTGCGGTGCGGGGTGTCTCGGTGTGTCGGCGGGGGTGGATGGTGTGGGTGCGGGTGGTGACGGGGGTGCTGGTGTCGGGGCGGTGGTCGTCGGGGGGTCGGCGGGTGTAGCGGGAGGTCGGGGCTTTGACTTTGCGGACGCTGATGCGGTCGCGGCGTTTGGGCAGGAGCCCGGCGAGGACGGCGGTGCCGATCACGCCGAGTGCTCTGGCAGGGTCGGGGGTGATGTCGGTGCTGTTGATGATCTGGTCGGTGGCGTGTTGCAGCGCGATGGTGAAGCTGGCCCGGTCGGGGTTGGTGCCGGGGCGGGTTTCGACGGCTTCGAGCATCGCCATCCGCAGTGCCTGGTAGGTGATGAGCAGGGCCCAGAGTTCCTGGTGCAGGCCGGTCGGGTCGGTGGAGCGTAGGACGCGGCCGTTGAGCAGGGTGTGTCGTAGGGCGTAGAACGTGGATTCGATCTCCCACCGTTCGTGGTAGAGCCGGAGCAGGGCTTCGGCTGGGTGCCGGTGGTGCTGCAGCAGGGTGGTGGCGAGCCGGTACTCGCCGGTGACCTGTTGTCCGGTGCTGGTGGTGACGGTGACCACGGCTTCGATGACCCGGACGGGCAGCCCGGCGAAGGTGGTGAGGTAGGAGCCGTCCGGCAGTGGGGTGAGCACGGTCGGGCGGCGTTGTGTGGTGATGCGGGTGAGGAACTGTGCGCCGGTGCCGGCGACGGCGTGCAGGAAGGTGTTGCTGTCGAAGCCGCGGTCGGTGAGCAGCAGCATGTCCGGGGTGAGCAGGTGCAGCAGCCGGTGGGCGTAGCCGGTTTCGCCGGTGTCGGTGACCGGCCCGGACCGGGCGCCGAGCAGACCGCGGGTGCCGGTCTCGACCAGGGCCATCAGCATCAGGGCGGGGTAGCCGGCCCAGCCCTGCTGGTGGCGGATCTTGCCCAGCCAGGACCGGCTGCGTTCCGCGTCCGGGGCCTTGATCGAGCTGCAGCCGTCGAACGCGACGGTGCGCAACCCGCGATAGCGGACACCCGGTGTGTGTGGCTGCGCGAGGGGGCCGGCGACGATCTCGAACAGGGCCCGCATCGGGGCGACCCCGACCCGGCGGCGCAGATCACGCAGCGCCTTCTCCGACGGCACTGCCGGCATCCGACCCGGCAGACCGGTCAACCCCGCAACGAGTTTGTCCCAGACCCGGGCATACCCCAACCTCGGGAACAGGCCCAGCGTGAGCACGAAATAGACCCCGACCCGAGACGGCAGCAGCCGCAGCCGCCGCTGCACCCGTCCGGTCTCGGCCAGCACCGCATCAACCAGGTCGAACGGCACGAACCGGGTCAGCCCGCCCACATGCCCGGGCGCGTACACCCCGGCCGCGACGGTGATGGTGCGGGTGAACGTGGCCATGACAGACTGAGCCAACGGGACCTCCCGACAGCAGATGGATCTTGGTCGACTACCTGCCTACCAGAGGTCCCGTCTCTCATGCACCACCACCGATCAACCGAACAGCCACTTGCGCCCGCCGCAAACCGCCTAACTACGCGGCATTGGGTACGGGCACCGATTCCGCTACGCCTTGTGCGCCTGGAGTGGGACCGAGGGCGGGGCTGTCTGCCGTAGTCGTCGGCCTGCCGGGCTGGGCGGTGGTGGCGGCCGGTGCCGTCCCACTTCCCTGCAGCGCGGAGCGGTTTGGAGGGTGGGGCCGCCATCGCGACGGGCAAGCGGCGGCACATGGCATCGCAGCGGGCGAGAGACAGCACACCGCGTCGCGGCGGGCAGGGGCAGCGCACGGCGCGCCACGGCATACCGAATCGCCACGGCGCGCCACGGCATACCGAATCGCCACGGCGCCCGACAGACAGCACTGCGAAACCGCGGCGCCCCGCGGCACCCGCCGCGGCACACCCCCACCACGACGCCCACAGGACCGCCACGGCACACCCCGCCGCGGCGCCCGCAGGACCGGCCGCGGCACACCCAAACGCGGCGCGCGGAAGGCGGCGGACAGCGTCGCCGTGCGGGACGTGGCGTGACCCGCTGCCGCGGCGGCGGCGGGCGGCGGCGGCGGGCGGCGGGGTGGCTTACATGGCGGCCGCTCGGTGCTGCGCCACGATGGTGTCCAGGGCGGCCTGGATCTCGCGGGCGGCGAGCTCGGCCCTGCGCAGGGCGGCGAGGTCGGCGGCGTCGGCAGGGTAGAACGTCAAGCGGCCGTCGTCGTGCAGGGTCATCGGGACGTCGACACGGTCGAGGATCGCGCAGAGCAGCTCCTGGCCGTGGCGGAGAGCTGCCGAGGACCGGCGCAGCGCGTCGGCGGTCGCGCGGCGGTCGTCGCGCAGCCGCAGCGCGGCCTCGCGCATCGCCCGCCAGTCGCCTCGCACCCGCCACACATCGTCGACCGTGATCGCCGCAGTCATGCGTTCGACGGTAGGTGTGGGCGCTCCTGGGTGTGAAGCAGCAATTTCCTCCTGTGGATAACCGATGCGCTGCGGTGTTGCCATTGCGGTCCGCGTGCGGGTCCGATGCACCTTTTATACGAATATGTTCAGTGCAGGGGACTTTGTGGTCCCGTAGCCTCCGGCCGCGCGCATGGGTGGCGTGGTCCCGGTCCGTGCCGTAGTGCGGTGATGTTCCCCGGCCGCCGTCCTCACATGTTCCACCGCGGTCGAGGGCGTCATTCGGTGGTGCCGCACCACCGTCAGTTTCCAGAACCAGGGCACATCGATCTGAGCGACGATCATTGCGGTCCGCGGTGGTTTCCGCGGTCCAGGCAAGCGGCCAGCGGTCCAGGCCGGCAGCCAGTAATCCAGCCACCGGCCATCCGCGCCCGGAGCGGGGTGGTCACACGGAGACGGTCACGGCCACGGCGGCCAGCTCGCTCGAGTGGCTCCCGAACACCCCCACCGCCGAGGGCCGTGGCGTGAAGCCCGGCAGGCTGTCGAGCCCGTCGCTGCCGTCCACCAGGCGCAGCCGCAGCGGCCCGGTGCCCTCCAGCACGAGCGTGACCTCGATGCCGTCGGTGGGTGGGCCGTGGAAGACGACGCCGAAGCGGTCCTGCTCGGCGAGGTACGGCACGGCGTCGCGGCCGGCGACCGTCGCCTGCTGGACGCGGTGGGAGCCGACCTCGCCGTAGAAGGACACGAACCGGACCTGCCGCTGCGACGCGAGCCGGAACCGGACGGTGCGCCGGTCGCCACTGGTGGTGTCGGACAGGACGGTGACGGTCGGGACGGGCAGCGCCGCCGCCTGGGCCGGGCCGACGGACAGCTTGCCGGCGGGCAGGACCGGGAAGCGCTGGTCGAGCGCCTGCCGGTCGCGCACGTACCGCGAGGTCCAGGCGCCCGGTGCCTGCTCGAGGCTGACCCACTGGGCGGTGCCGGTGTCGCGGTCCAGCGCGTACATGAGGTGGGTCGGCTCGGGGTGGCCGGCGTCCCAGCGGTCGACGATCATGCCGGTGGTGGTGCAGGCGAGCGCGACCACGAGCGCCGCGGCCGCCGGGGCGGCGCCGAGCAAGCGGTGCCGGTCGGCGCCGGCGGGACGGAACAAGGGCTCGAACGCGGGCAGCGCGGCCAGGCCGAGCAGGGTGGCGAGGAGCGCGGGGGCGGCACCGGTGGCGAGGCCCAGCGCGGGGAAGAACAGCGCGACGGTCGGGGCGAGGATCAGCACGGCGACGGCGGCGCCCGCGGTGAGGACGGCGGCGGCGAGCCACGGCTTCGGCACGTACAGCGCGCCGATGCCGGCCAGCGCGCCGGCCAGGGCAGGCAGGGCGACGAGGTAGGAGCCGCCGGGGACGGCGGCGGCGAGGACCAGGCCGAGGACGGCGAGGAGGCCGAGGGCGCCGGTGGCCAGCGGGACGGGGCCGAGCCGCCGGCGGGTCAGGGCATACCAGCCGAGCAGGACGGCGGCGGTGAGCGCGACGACGCCGAAGCGGAACCAGGTGGGCCGGGCCGGGTCGAGCAGCTCGCCGTAGCCGGGGCGCAGCGCGACCAGCAGCGCCCACAGCAGCTGGGCGGCGACGGCCACGACGACGAGCGGCACGAGGGCGAGGCCGAGGCCGGCGGCGGTGCGGGGCACGGAGGTGAGGCCGCGGCGGCGGGCGAGGTAGGCGAGCGCGGCGACGGCCAGCAGCGCGAGGACGGCGATCGGCCAGGTGAGCGCGGACGGGTAGCGCAGCAGCAGGCCGGCGAACGGGAAGTAGACGGCGTCGCCGGAGGCGGGGCGCAGCAGCGGCGGCAGGTCGGCGCCGCCGAGGGCGCGGGTGAGGGCGAGGGCGTTGTCGCCGTGGTGCTGCAGGCTGGCCTTGTCCATCGTCGAGGGCCGGTCGAGCGGGCTGTGGTAGACGCTGGAGCCGTCGATGTAGGCGGTGTTGAGACCGGTGAAGCGCGACTGGCCCAGGAACGGGGTGAAGTCGGTGTCGTTGGACAGCAGCCGGTAGACCTCGACGGCGAGGCTGGTGCCGACGGGGTGCGGGGTGCGCGCGTAGACGTCGATGAGGTCGGCGTTGCCGACGGAGGTCTGGAACATGACGGCGGGGCCGCTGCTGCCGCGGGCCTCGAAGTTGAGCACGACGGACGGCTTCTGGCCCAGGGGGTGCCGGCTGACGAACGCCTCCGCGCCGCAGAGGCAGGCCTCCTCGGCGTCGGTGAACAGGAACACGATGTCGTTGCGGGGTGGCGCGCCGCCGGTCAGCGCGCGGGCGACCTCCAGCAGGGTGCTGGTGCCGGCGCCGTCGTCGCTGGCACCGTAGCTGACCTGGACGGAGTCGTAGTGCGCCATGAGGACGACCTGGCCGGTGGAGGCGGCACCGGGCAGCACGGCGACGACGTTGCGGACGCGCGCCATGCCGCCGTCGCCGAACTTGCCGGCGTTGACCCCCACGGTGTCCTGCACCTCGGGGCGCAGCCCGTAGCCGGTCAGGGTGGCCACGATGTGCTCGCGGACCCGGTCGGCGGCGGGGCTGCCGGTGACGTGGACCTCCTGGCCGATCCGCTCGACGTGGGTGAACGCGCGGGCCGCGGAGAAGTCGCCGGCGGGCGCCGAGGCGGGGCGGGGCGCCGGCGGCTGGACGTCGGCGATGCTCAGCACCGCGAGCAGCGCCA
The DNA here is from genome assembly GCF_040654515.1 of Dactylosporangium sp. NPDC050688. Classification (NCBI taxonomy): domain Bacteria; kingdom Bacillati; phylum Actinomycetota; class Actinomycetes; order Micromonosporales; family Micromonosporaceae; genus Dactylosporangium; species Dactylosporangium sp. NPDC050688. Next base: position 207,095 of record NZ_JBFAIC010000004.1, on the reverse strand, counting down.
GCACCGCGAGGGCGGCGGCGGCCGCGAGGGGTCGCCGCGACGGTGCGGCGAAGCTTCGGTCGGACAAGGTGGGCCTCCTGGGGGGTGCCCACATTCTGCACGCCCCCACCGACAGAAACAGCGCCGGAACGCAAGGCAGGTCGCCCGGACGGAGTGCAGTGGGTCATGATCGGGTGCCGGATGGTTGTTGGGGATCCCAGGGGGCCCGCGACTGCCTAGCGTCATCGTCCATGAGCAACGAACGCACCCCCGCCGTCCCGGCCACCTTCGACGCCGGCCACTTGGCCACCGCCGAGCTCGACGCCCGGTTCCACCTCGACCGGGTCATGGCCATGGTCGGCGTCGACGGCCTGGTGGAGGCCCTGGCGCAGCCGTTCCTGCTGGCGAAGGTCGACCAGCACGCGGCCGCCGTCCGGCAGAGCATCACGGCCGCTGGGAAGCCCATCGACTCGATCTCGCTCGCCGGGTACGCCCGCAGCGTCATCGCCGTGCACCAGCGGCACGGGCGGCCCCTGCCGACGCCGGACAGCATCGACTGGAGTGACGCCGACTGGACGGTCCTGCGCCTGGTGTCGGTGTGTTCCCTGGCCGACGCCGCCGACGCGTTCTGACCCCCGCCGGGCGGTCAGCGCCGCCCGCGGCCCGTTGACTCGTTCCAGCGGAAGTGGACGAAGAGCCGGCCGAAGTTGTCCGAGTCCTTCTCCACCCGGTGATACAGCGCCTTGATCTCGCGCTGGTCCAGGAAGCGCAGGACCCGCTTCTTCAGCGCCCCCGACCCCTTTCCGGGGATGATCTCGACGAGGGTGGCCCGTTTGGCCACCGCCTCGTCGATGATCCCCTTCAGCGCGCGGTCGATGTCGCCGCTGCGGTTGAAGATGTCGTGGAGGTCCAGCTTCAGCTTCACGCGCTCTAGTTTGACACCGGCAGCCCGGCGTGTTTCCACGCCTTGAAGCCGCCGGCCAGGTCGGTCGCCCGGTGCAGGCCGAGGTCCTGCAGGGACGCGGCGGCGAGGGACGACGTGTAGCCCTCCGAGCAGAAGACGACGACGGGCAGGTCGAACCGGTCGGCGATGGGCAGCCTGGCGTCGCTGCGGGGGTCGAACCGCCACTCCAGGACGTTGCGCTCGACGATGAGGGCGCCCGGGATCCCGCCCTCGGCGGCGCGCTGCGCGGCGGGGCGGATGTCGACCAGGACGGCGCCGTCGGGCACCTCGTGCGGCGTGAGGCGGCGCAGGCGGGCGCGGGCGTCGGCGAGGATGTCGTCGATGGAGCGGCCGGTCACCAGTCGGCTCCCGCCCGGGAGATGGATTCGACGCTGAGGCGGCCCTCGTGCAGCTGGTAGCGGGTCATGACGGTGAGCGCCGGGCTGTAGGCGTGCACGGTGACGGCGGGGCGGGTGCCGGCGTTGACGACGCGGTGCACGTGGTGGGCGCCGAAGCGCCGGCCGCTGCCGGCGGTCATCGTGGTGTTGAGCAGGGTGCCGTCCTGCACGGTCTGCTCGACGATCTCGCCGGACACGACGGTGAACGCGCCGGAGGAGCCGCCGTGGTCGTGCAGGTCGGTGGCCTGGCCGGGCAGCCAGGTGAGCAGCCACACCTCGTGGTCGTCGGCGGCGTGCAGCCGTCCGTACCAGCGCTGGCGAGGGTCGAAGCGGGGCGCGAACGGCCATGCCTCCGGGTCCTCGGCGTGCCAGCGGGCGACGGAGAGCAGGTCCGTCCGGGTAGCGACAGTCATGGCAAATACTCCATTATTCTCATCTCCTAAGTAGGAATTACTATCACACGCCGCCCCGCCGCGCGACGGCAACAGGCGGATGTGCGTGAAATGACAGCGGCGTACGGCACCCTGGCGGAGGACACACCAAAGGGGGAACACCACCATGAGCTTCGCTTTCCAGGCCACCGGCCTGGTCAAGCGCTTCGGCCGGACCACCGCCCTGGCGGGCGTGGACCTCGCCGCCGAGCCCGGCACGGTGCTCGGGGTCCTCGGACCCAACGGCGCCGGCAAGACCACCGCCGTGCGCATCCTCGCCACCCTGCTGCGCCCCGACGCGGGCACCGCGGTCGTCGGCGGGTACGACGTCGTCAAGCACCCCGCCGCGGTCCGCCGCATCAGCGGGCTGACCGGGCAGTTCGCCTCCGTCGACGAGGACCTGACCGGCACCGAGAACCTGGTGCTCATCGGCCAGCTGCTGGACCTGCGCCGGCGCGACGCCAAGGCCCGCGCCGCGCAGCTGCTGGCCGACTTCGACCTCAGCGAGGCCGGCGACCGGCCGGTCAAGACCTACTCCGGCGGCATGCGGCGCCGCCTCGACCTGGCCGCGAGCCTCGTCGGGCGGCCCGCGATCGTGTACCTCGACGAGCCGACCACCGGCCTCGACCCGGCGAAGCGCGAGGACGTCTGGAACATGGTCCGGGCCCAGGTGCGGGAGGGCACCACGGTGCTGCTGACCACGCAGTACCTGGAGGAGGCCGACGCCCTCGCCGACGAGATCTCCGTGATCGACCACGGCAAGGTGATCGCGCACGGCACGCCGGCGCAGCTCAAGCACATCGTCGGCGGCCAGACGGTCAGCGTGCGCCCGGCCGACCCGGCGCACCTGGACACCGTCTCCACCATCCTCGCCAAGATCTCCGGCGGGCAGGTCGAGTCCCGCGGCCGCGGGGTGCTGTCGGTGCCGGTCGACGACGGCCGGGTCCTCGGCACCGTCGTGCGGCACCTGGAGGAGGCCGGCATCGACGTCATCGAGCTGTCGCTGCACCTGCCGAGCCTCGACGAGGTCTTCTTCACCCTGACCCGCGGCACCGCCGCCACCACGCACCAGGAGGTGCCGGTATGACCACGATGACCGCGGCCGTCCCCGGCCGGCCGTTCGGCCTGGTCAGGCACAGCCTGGTGATGGCCCGCCGCAGCCTTGTCAAGACCATGCGCACCCCGGAGCAGCTGCTGGACGTGACGCTCCAGCCGATCATCTTCGTCGTGCTGTTCGTGTACCTGCTGGGCGGCGCCATCGCCGGTTCCCGCCACGACTACCTGCAGTTCCTGCTGCCGGCGCTGCTGGTGCAGAACGTGCTGTTCGCCTCGGCGCCGACCGGCGTCAGCCTCAACACCGACATCAAGACCGGCGTGTTCGACCGGTTCCGCAGCCTGCCGATCGGCCGGTCCGCGCCGCTCATCGGCGGCGTGCTCGGCGACATGATCCGGTTCGTGGTGTCGATCGTGGTGATGCTCGGTTTCGGGTACCTGCTGGGCTTCCGTTTCGGCACGAACCCCCTCGCGGTGCTCGCCGCGTGCCTGCTGGTGATGTTCCTGGCGTTCAGCTTCAGCTGGATGTTCGTGCTGCTGGGCATGCTGGTGCGCGAGCCCGGCGCGGTGCAGGGCCTCGGCTTCGTGATCATGTTTCCGCTGACGTTCGGTACCAACGTGCTCGTACCGACGAACACGCTGCCCGGGTGGCTGCAGGCGTGGGTGAAGGTCAACCCGGTCGCCGACGCGATGCAGGCCGCCCGCGGGCTCATGGTCGGCGGACCGGTGCTCGACGCCGTGGTCAAGACGGTGCTGTGGTCGCTGGGCATCCTCGCGGTGTTCGCGCCGCTGGCGGTGCGCGCCTACCGGCGCAGGACCTGAGCCTGCACGAGGGTCAACGCCGCGGCGCGGTCCAGGGCCGCGCCGCGGCGCACCGCCTCGTCGAACCCGGCGGCGCCCAGCTCGTCCCGCAGCGCCGCGGCCTGCGCGACGAGGTCGGCGTTGGACAGGTCGTCTCCCCCGGCGAGCCCGCGGGCCACGCCGAGGATCTCCGCGGCCGTCCCCGGCGCACCGCGGGCGGCGGCAAGGGCCGCCACGCCGATCGCCACCTGCCCGACCACCGGCATGTCCCGCACCGGCACCGCCAGCTCCAGGGCGTCCGCGAGCCGCTGCCGGGCTGCCGGCAGGTCGTCGCGGCGCAGGTCCAGCTGCGCCCTGGCGACCTGCACCAGCGCCCGGTACTGCGGCGCCACCAGCGGCGACTCGGCCTGCCGGCGCCACGCCTGCAGGTAACAGCGCTCCGCCTCGTCGAGGTCGCCGGCGTGCCGGGCCAGCTGGCCGAGCTCCAGCATCGCGTGCGACACGTCGCGCGGCAACGCCGCCGGGTCCTCAGCGAAGCGGCGCAGCTCGGCGCGGGCCGCGTCCAGGCCGTCGGTGTGGCGGCGGACCGCGGCGAGCCGGATGCGCTGGTACGCCTCGCCGTCGCGGACCCCGAGCTGGTGGTGCAGGTCGATCGACTCGGCGAACAGCGCCGCCGCCGTGGCGAAGTCGCCGCGCCGCGACCGGGCGTCGGCGATCGACGCCAGGGTGATCGACAGCCCCCACCGCTCCCCCACCTCGCGGAACGCGGCCGCCGCCGCTTCGTGGGCGGCCAGCATGCCGGCGATGTCGCCGTCGTTCTCCCGCAGGTTTCCGAGGATCGCCAGCAGCATGCCGCGTGACCACGGCTCGATCGGCCCGGCGAGGCGCCGCCGCACCGACTCGGCGCCGCGGACGCCGTCGTCGCCGAACATCAGCACCACCGGCTCGACCAGTGCGACGAACGGGTGGCCGGTGCCCGGCGGCACCTCCGCGGCGAGGCGCAGCACCTCCCGCAGCAGCCCGTCGTCGAACTGGAAGTCCCCGGCGAAACCGCTGTTGATGAGGTACACGGCGAGCACGACCGTGCGCACGTCCGGCGGCACCTCACCGGGGACCGCGAGGATCCGCCCGAGCAGCCCGGCGGCCTCGGCGTGGTTGTCCTCGAACGTCCAGAACCAGCCGCACGCGGCGCCGAGCCGGAACGCGGTGGCGGCGTCGCCGCTGTCGCAGGCGTGCGCGACCGCGGCGTGCAGGTTCGCCCGCTCCGGCCGCAGCCGGGCCAGCCAGTCCAGCTGCGCGGCGGCGCGCAGGTGCGGCTCGGCCCGCTCGGCCAGGGCCAGGTAGTGCGCGGCGTGCGCGGATCTCACCGGTCCGGCGCGGCCGGCGCGCAGCAGCTCCTCCAGGGCGAACTCGCGGATCGTCTCCAGCATCCGGTACCGCACCGTCGCGCCCGCCACCACCTGCAGCAGTGACCGGTCGACGAGCAGGTCCAGGTACGGCCCCGCGTCGGGTACACCGGCGACCGCGGCGGCAGCGCCGGCGTCGAACGTGCCGGGGAACACCGCGATCGCGGCCCCGAAGTCCCGCTCCGGCTGCTCCAGCAGGTCCCAGCTCCACGCCACGACCGCGTGCAGGGTCCGGTGCCGCGGCAGGGCGGTGCGGCTGCCGCCGGTGAGCAGCCGGAACCGGTCGTCGAGGCCGGCCGCGAGCTGCTCGGCGGTGAACGAGCGCAGCCTCGCCGCGGCCAGCTCGATGGCCAGGGGCAGCCCGTCGAGCCGGCGGCAGATCTCCGCCGCGGCCGGGGTCACCTCGAATCCGGGGCGCACCGCCTCCGCGCGGTCCCGCAGCAGCCGTACCGCCGCCTGCGGGTCGAGCGGGCCGACGGGAAACAGGGTCTCGCCGAGGATGCCCAGCGGCTCCCGGCTGGTCGCCATGATCCGCAGCTTCGGGCAGCGGCCCAGCAGGTCCTCGCTGAGCCGGGCGGCCGCGTCCACGACGTGCTCGCAGTTGTCGAGCACGAGCAGCGCGGCGGCCGGGGCGAGGATCTCGGCGAGCCGGTCGGTGACGTCGGCCCGGCGGGTCCGCTGCGGCGCCTCCAGCTGCCCGCCACCGTCCAGGGCGCGCAGGACGGCGGCCGGCACCTCGGCCGCCTCGGCGACGGGGGCGAGCTCCACCAGCCACGCCGGGTGCGGGTCGCGGGCGGCGACGGTCGTGGCGAGCCGGGTCTTGCCGGCGCCGCCCGGCCCGACGAGGGTGACGAGCCGGCGGTCCAGGATCTGCGTGGCGAGCCGCGTCACGTCCTCGTCGCGGCCGACGAAGCTGGTCAGCGGGGTACGCAGGTTCCCGCCGGGGCGGTCGGTGAGCGCCAGCAGGTGCGCCTGGCGCAGCTGCGGCGACGGGTCGACGCCGAGCTCGTCGGCGAGCCGGTGCCGGCACTCCTCGAAGGCGGCGAGCGCCTCGGCCCGGCGGCCCTGCGCGTGCAGCGCCGTGACCAGCTGCGCGGCGAGGCGCTCGCGCAGCGGGTGCGCGGCGGTCAGCTCCCGCAGCCGGGCCACCAGGCCGGGCGCGCGTGGGCCGGCCGCCTCGACGTGGTCCTCGATCGCGGTGAGGCGCAGCTCCTGCCAGCGGGCGGCGAGCGCGGCGTCGACGTCCGGGGTGCCGCGCCACAGGTCCAGGGCCTCGGCGAGCAGCGCCGCGGCACGGGCCGGGTCGCCGTCGCGCAACGCCCGCCGGCCCTCGCCGGCGAGCCGCTCGAAGCGGTGCGCGTCGACCGCGTCGGCCGGGACGTCGAGGCGGTACCCACCGGCGCCGGAGACGAGCGCGGGATGCCCGTCGAGGGTCTTGCGCAGCCGCGACACGAGCGACTGCACGGCGTTGGCCGGGTCGGTGGGCGCGGCGTCCGGCCACAGCGCGCCGGCCAGCCGCTCCACGGGCACGAGGCGGCCGGGCTCGCAGGCGAGGCGGGCCAGCAGGGTGCGCAGCCGGGCGCCGCCGACGTCGACGGCCCGGCCGTCGACCTCGACGGTCAACGGCCCGAGGATGCCCACCCGCATGCGCACCACTGTGCCACCCGCCGCGTGAGGACGGGTGGCACAGGTGGGATGGTGCCTAGTAGACGCTGACGCCGTACACGCTCAGCGGCTCGGTGACCGGCTGGAAGTACGTGACGCCGCCGGTGCTGCAGTTGCCGCTGCCGCCGGAGGTCAGGCCCAGGGCCACCGAACCGGCGAAGAGCGAGCCGCCGCTGTCGCCGGGCTCGGCGCAGACCGTGGTGCGGATCAGGCCGGTGACCCGGCCCTGCGAGTAGGTGACGGTCGCGTTGAGCTGCGTCACCGAGCCGCTGCGCACGCCGGTGGTGGAGCCGCTGCGGCGCACCGACTGCCCGACGGTCGCGTTGCCGGCGGAGGTGATGTCCTGGAACGAGCCGTTGTACAGCGACACGTTGCCAGGGTGCGCGACACCGGTGGCGTAGCGCACGATGCCGTAGTCGTTGCCGGGGAAGCTGGTGCCGGTCCGGGTGCCGAGGACCGAGCCGCCGCTCGTGGTCCACGTCGAGCCGATGTTGGTGCAGTGCCCGGCGGTCAGGAAGTAGTACGTGCTGCCGCTGACCACGTTGAAGCCGAGCGAGCACCGGGAGCCGCCGGAGTAGATCGCCTGCCCGCCGGAGATGGTCGGGCGCAGCTCACCGGAGAGCCGCTCGATCCGCGCGCCGCTGCCGAGCGACGCGACGGTCGCCTCGATCGTCTTCACGTGCTCGGCCGTGACCGTCGGGTCGATGGAGACGACGACCTGGTTGGCGACCGGGTCGACGGCCCAGGCGGTGCCCGGGACGGAGACCTTCGCGTCCAGCGTCGAGGTGATGCGGGCCAGCTCGGCGCCGCTGTGCTTGACCTTGCGGGCCACGGCACCGGTCGACTCGACGCTCTTGGCGGTGTTCGCGTCGGTGACGGTGACGACCATCTTGCCGAGCTGGGCGTCCCAGTAGGAGCCAGCGGTGGCGAGCCCGAGCCGCTCCACGAGGGCGTCGGTGCTGCCGATCGGCGCGGCCTGAGCCGGTGACGGCGTGAGGACGGATCCGGCGACGAGGGCGGTGCCGGCGGCGATGACCACGGCGCGACGGAGTCTGGACCTTGTGAGTCTCACGTGAGCCTCCCCTGTATCGGAGCCGATAAATATCGGCCGCGACCGATGCTGTCATCGGACGGGGAGGCGCACAAGAATCAGAGTCCAAATTGCCCCATAGCACCCGTGTCATATCACTAAGCGACTATCCCTTCTAGAAGGTATGCACTGATTGGTCCGTACAGGTGCGGCTGGACGTTGTCGTCGATCGGCACCGTCACCGACACCCGGCCCTCGGCCTCGCCGACGAACAGCGCCGGGTCGTTGCTGTCCGCGAACGACACCACGTCCAGCCCCGCGGCGGCCGCCGCGCCCGCGAACCCGTGGTCGGCGAAGACCAGGTCCGGCATCGGCTCGCCGCGCTGCTCCAGGTCGGCCAGCATCGCCCGCATGCCGTCCGGCGAGTGCGTGTGCCACAGCGCGATGCCCCGCTCCGCGGCCATGGCGACGCCGCCGACGTACCGCAGCGCCAACGGAAAGTCGCGCCCGTCATAGCGGCCCGGATGCTCGAACGGCACCCCCGGCGCCGGGGTCAGGATCTCGCAGCCGGCCGCCCGCAACGCCGCGACGACCGCCAGGTGCACCTCGACGATACCGGCCGGGTGTCCGGACGCCACCAAAACACGCTCCTTGCGGCGCGCCGCCACCTGCAGCCGCTCCCGCATCCGGTCGAGCGCCGCGACGGTCTTGTACGGGTCGATCCTGTCGATGCCCGTGGAACGCTCCGGATCGGGGTCGATGCCGACCCGCTCCGCCATCACACTCAGCACCTGAACGACGGTCCAAGGCTTGAGCGGCGCGAGACCGAACAGGTAACCCTCGTGACCGTCGGCGAACGCCGCGGCGTTGCCGTAGTTGGAGTCCCGGGTGGTCTCGACGTCGCCGGCGAGGAGTGCTTCACGAAGATAGCTCACGAGCTCAGGCATATGACCCATGGTATTCAGACACCTCTGCGGCGCCGAGGAAAGCGGCCTAAGGTCACAGTCATGGCCGACGTGTATCTCGAGATCAGCGACAAGAAGGTGTTCGCGGCGAGCCTCGACTGGCCCGGGTGGGGACGCTTCGCCAAGACCGAGGACGACGCGCTGCGCGCCCTGGCCGACTACGGCAGCCGGTACGCGCCGATCGCCGCCGCCGCGGGCTACACCTTCCCGGCCGCGCCGACGTTCAAGGTCGTCGAACGCTGCCCGGGCACCTCCGCCACCCAGTTCGGCGTCCCCGACGCGCACCCCGAGGCCGACAACCGCGCCGTGACGAAGGCCGTCGCCGACCGGCAGAAGAAGCTGCTGACGGCCGCGTGGGCGGCCTTCGACGCGTTCGCCGCGACCGCCCCGGCCTCGCTGCGCAAGGGCCCGCGCGGCGGCGGCCGGGACCGCGACAAGATGATCGACCATGTCGTCGGCGCCGAGGCCGGGTACGCCCGCAAGCTCGGCATCAAACACCCCCAGCCGGCGATCACCGACACGGCCGCGATCGCCGCCCTGCGCGAGGACATCCTCACCGTCCTCGGCCGCCCCCACGACGGCAGCCCCGTCGTCGACAACGGCTGGACGCCCCGCTACGCCACCCGCCGGTACGCCTGGCACGTCCTGGACCACCTCTGGGAGATGCAGGACCGCGCCGAGTAACCCACCCGGTCCCATGATCCCGAATGGTTCCGGTAGCCCTGGCCACCAAGACCATTCGGGATCATGAAGGGCGGGCGAGTGATCGCCTTCGGCGCGCCGGCCGCGCGGTACGCCGGGCTGTGGACCATCGGCGGGCGCTCGGCGCACGCCGTCGCGCCGGGCGCGTTCAGCATCATGTTCGGCGCGAGGGCGACGATGGTGTACGCCCCGACCGCCGAGGGCACCCTGTGGGCCGCCCAGGTGCCGGCGGACCGGCCGCCCACGGCAACGCCCGGTCAGGAGGAGCTCGCCGCGCTGTTCGCCGGGGACCGCGGGCCGGCCGCGGACCTGGTGCGGCGGACCACGCAGTGGCATCCGCGCACGGTGATGCAGGCGATGCCGGACGGTGTACGGCGCTGGCACCGCGACGGCATGGTCGTGCTCGGCGACGCGGCCCACCCGATGGGCGCCGGGCAGGGCGCGAACCTCGCCGTCGAGGACGCGGTCGTGCTCGCGAAGTGCCTGCGGGACGAGCCCTCGACCGGCGCGGCCCTGCAACGGTACGAGCGGCTGCGCCGCCCCCGCACCGACCGGATGCTGAAGGCGGCCGGCGCCAACCGGGACGCGAAGGTGGCCGGGCCCGTCGCCGCCCGGCTGCGCGACGTAATGATGCCGTTGTTCTTCAAGCGGTTCGCGCAGCGGGGCAGCGCCTGGATGTACGACTACGACGTGGCGTGGAACGCGGTCAGCGCGCCGGCCTCGGCGGCGACCTGACGGCGGACCCGGGCGGGCAGCGGCGCGAACGGCTCCCAGGCGACCGCGCCGTCGCGCCACGACCAGGTGCCGGCGACCTGGCCGTCGACGAGGAACGTGCCGATGGACTGCGGCATCCGGACGTGGAACACCTTCGTGCGGTGCTCCTCCGGCAGGATCAGGGTCCGGCGGGCGTGCGCGAGCAGGGTCGCGTCGTAGGTCGGCAGGAACCGCACCGGCGCCGGCGTGTCCGGGTCCGGCAGCGGCTGGTCCGGCAGGTCGACCAGCTCGCGGCCGCGCTCGTCGCGGAAGCGGCGCAGCTCCATCGGCGCCAGCACCTTCGCGACGTCGGCGACGCTCAAGCCGGCCCAGTCGGCGATCTCGGAGCGGTGCGCCGGGCCGAAGCCGCCGAGGTACCGGCGCACCAGCAGCTCACGGGCCTCGGCGACGGTGACCCCGGTCGGCGGGACCCAGTCCTCCGCGAGCCCGAAGAGGTCGGCCCGGCGGCGGGCCCACGTGCCGGACGGCGGCACGCGGACCATGTCGAGATACATGCCGACCCCGCCGCGGACCTCCGCCCCGTACATCTGGTCGATCTCGGTGCGCCGGACCGGCCGCTGCCGCAGCAGCTCGCGCAGGCCCTCCGCGGCCCGGGCGAGCTCCTCCGGGCCGACGTTGTTGCGGATGACGCGGTGGTACCACTCGCGCCGCGCGTCACGGACGGCGACGACGAACGGCCAGAAGTCGGCCCGGGACACGAGGTGGATGGTTGCCCGCAGCAGCGTCGCCTGCACCACCTCGCGGGCCTCGAGCAGCCGGGTCAGCGACTCCCGCTCGAAACCCTCGATCCGGGTCCACAGCCCGATGTACATCGAGGGTGCGTACTGCGCCTGCAGCCCGGCCATCCGCTCCAGCACGGCCGGCGGGCCGGCGGGCACCCGGGCGAGCAGGCACTGCCGGGCCAATAGCGCGCGGTTGAGGTCCCGCCACGTGAGGGTCCGCTCCATGGGCCCCCACGCTAGCGCCTACGCGACGTTGCGCAGCGCCGCCTTGACGAGCTCCGTGGTGCGCTCGTAGCTCATGCCCTGCTCGCGCAGCAGGCGGCCGCCGGTGCCGCGCTCGTCGCGCAGGACGCCCAGCAGCAGGTGCTCGGTGCCGATGTAGTTGTGCTTCATCGACAGCGCTACCCGCAGCGACAGCTCCAGGGCCTTCTTCGAGTCGTTGCCGAACCGGCCGGACAGCTTGCTGCGCCGGAACAGGAACCCGCCGCGGCGGGGCGGCTCGGCGCGCTCCAGGGCGCCCGGGCCGAACGTCTCCTCGACCTTCTCGCGCACCGCGTCGAGGTCGATGCCGACGGAGCGCAGCGCGGCCGCGTCGTCGGCGCCGGCGACCGTCGCGCGGAGCTGCTCGGCCTCGATGCCGCAGGCGCGCAGCACGTCGGCGGCGATCCCGCCGGCGGTGAACATGGCCAGCACCAGGTGCTCGGTGCCGACCGTGCGGTGGCCGAGGGCGTCGGCCTCCTCGTGCGCCGATTGGACCACGGTGCGGGCCCGAGTGGTGAACCGCTCGAACATCACTGCTCTCCCATCTCTGAAATCACTGGGGTCCGGCCGGCGTGCTTCTTGTGCACCGCCTGGCGCGTCACGTCGAGGGCGTCCGCGATCTCCTGCCACGACCAGCCGTGCCGGCGCGCGTTGTCGACCTGGAGGGTCTCGAGCGCGTCGGCGAGGCGGCGCAGTGCCACCGCGGCGCGAAGGCCGATCCTGGGATCGGGGCTGGCCGCGGCGTCGGCGAGGTCGCCTGCTTCCGTCATGTGTCAACCGTAGTTGACAACGCCGAACGCGTCAACATTGGTTGACAGTTAGTCTCCGTCGCATGGACGCGCTGCCGGTCATCGACATCTCCGACCTCGCCACCGCCGCCCCGCAGATCGAGGCGGCCTGCCGCAGCAGCGGTTTCTTCTACGTGACCGGCCACGGTGTACCGGCCGAGCTGACCGACCGGCTCGACGCCGCCGCCCGCGCCTTCTTCGCACTCCCCGAGCAGGAGAAGCTGGAGATCGCGATGGCCCGCGGCGGCCGGGCCTGGCGTGGCTTCTTCCCGGTCGGCGCGGAGCTCACCTCCGGCGTCCCCGACCGCAAGGAGGGCCTCTACTTCGGCACCGAGCTCGGCCCCGACGCCCCGCAGGTGCGCGACGGGCTGCCGCTGCACGGCGCCAACCTCTTCCCGCGGCAGGTGCCCGACCTGCGCCCGGCGGTCCTGGCGTACCTGGAGCGCATGACCGGCGTCGCGCAGCGCGTCCTGCGGGGCGTGGCGCTCAGCCTGGGACTGCCCGAGGAGTACTTCGCGACGTCGTACACCGCCGACCCGACCGTGCTGTTCCGGATCTTCCATTACCCGCCGGACGACCCGGACCAGCAGCCCGGCAGCGACGAGTGGGGCGTCGGCGAGCACACCGACTACGGCCTGCTGACCCTGCTGCTGCAGGACGGCAACGGCGGGCTGCAGGTGCGCACCCCCGGCGGCTGGCTCGACGCGCCGCCGATCCCCGGCACGTTCGTGTGCAACATCGGCGACATGCTCGACCGGCTCACCGGCGGGTGGTACCGCTCGACCCCGCACCGGGTGCGCAACACCAGCGGCAACGAGCGGCTGTCGTTCCCGTTCTTCTTCGACCCCGACTTCAGCCAGGAGGTGCCGCCGCTGCCGGCCACCACCCACGAGGCCGGGCAGCGGTGGGACGGACAGGACCTGCGGGCGTTCACCGGTACGTACGGCGCATATCTCGTCGGCAAGGTGGGCAAGGTGTTTCCAGAGCTGAGTGCGGACACCCGTCACCAGGAGGTCCCGAACATCGGTTAGACCTGTGGTCAGGTGCTGCTCAGGCGCCGGATCGGCTGGCACGATGACGGGAGCAAACCTGCGCGCGGTGTACCTACCGTTTGAGTCACCACACCGCAACAGGAGGCCCCCCGATGACCACCCCGACCACGACCCGCAAGATCACCAACCTCGACAGCGAGCAGGGCATGCTGGTGTTCCTCGCCGTGCTCGTCCTGATCAGCGTCATCGGCGTGATCGTCGTCGGCGGCTGATCCCCCAGGTGACTGTGAGGCACACCGAAGTGCAATCACCGGCGCCCTTCATACCGTCATGAGGGTATGACCTCCGACGCCTCGCTCGAACAGGAGCTGCGGGACGTGTTCCAACGCCACGAGCATCTCGCCGAGGACCTGCGCCTCGACGACCGGCCGGCCGGCGCACCGTCGAGCCGGCCTTCGTCGTCCCCACAGCCCTCGCGCCCGGCCGCCCGCCGCGGCGCCGCGAAGCAGCGGCCCGGCTCCCCCGGTCCCGGCCGGACCGGCGACGGCTCGCTGCGGCGCAGCCGGAAAGACCCCCGATGGGCGCGCGCGCTGGTGGTGGCGGGCGCGCTCATGATGGTGGTGGCGGGCAGCGCGTTCGTGGTCAAGGACGTGCTGTTCGACTACGCCACGGGCAGCGTCAAGCAGGAGGACCTGATCGTCCCCGCCGCCGAGCAGCAGGGCCGGCACGTCTCGATCAGCGGCGCGAAGAACATCCTGCTCATGGGCATCGACCCGCGCCCCGGTCAGGACGAGTCCGAGGCGATCCGCTCCGACTCGATCATCGTCCTGCACATCCCGGCGAGCCACGACCAGGCGTACCTGGTCTCGATCCCCCGCGACACGTGGGTGAAGATCCCCAAGTTCGACAACGGCAAGAAGAGCTACGCCGGCGGCCACGACAAGATCAACGGTGCGTTCGCGATCGGCGGGCTCGGCACCACCGGCAAGGACCAGCGCAAGTTCGGCGTGGCCCTGCTCGCCGACACGATCAAGGAGAACTGGGGCATCACGTTCGACGCCGCGGCGATCATCGACTTCACCGGCTTCCAGGACGTGGTCTATGAGCTCGGCGGCGTCGACATGTACGTCGACCAGGAGGTCAAGTCGGTCCACATCGGCCACGACGCCAAGGGCAACACCAAGGTCCCCTACATCCAGCGGGACAACGGCCGCGGCGGCACCGACCTCATCCCGATCGCCGGGGTGACCCCGCAGACGTACCACGTCGGCTTCCAGCACCTGGAGCCGTGGCAGGCGCTGGACTACGTGCGCCAGCGCGAGACGCTGCCCAACAGTGACTACGACCGGCAGCGCCACCAGCAGCAGTTCATCAAGGCGCTGTTCAAGCAGATCGTGAGCAAGAACGTGCTCACCAACCCGGCCAAGCTCAAGAGGGTCCTCGATGTCATCGGCCACTCGATGACGATCGACTCCGGCGGCATCGGCCTGGACGACTGGATCTTCGCCATGAAGGGCATCAGCGGCGACAACCTGCTCACCATCAAGACCAACAACGGCACGTTCCACTCGTCGCCGGAGAACCCGGGCGCCGAGGCCCTCGACGCGACGACCCTGGAGCTGCTGGCGGCGATCAAGGCCAACGCGGTGGAGTCCTTCATGCAGGAGCACACGAACCTGATCTCCAGCTAGGTGCCCCGGTGACCTCGGCCGGGTTTTCCGTCGCACCCGTGCCGAGGTGCCCCGGGTCAGGGGCGCGGTGGGCGGGCAAGTAGAAACATCGGTATGGCACGGATCGTCGTCACAGGAGCACACGGCAAGACCGGGCGGGCGGTCGTCAGCGACCTGCTCGCCCACGGCCACCACGTCGTGGCGACCGACGCCACCGGCCCGGCCGGGCACCTCAGCCGGCTCGGCACGCCGATGGTGGTCGCCGACCTGACCGACTACGGCCAGGCGGTCGAGGTGCTGCAGGACGCCGACGCCGTGGTGCACCTGGCGAACATCCCGGCGCCCGGCATGTATCCGCCGGCCGTCACGTTCAACCGCAACTCGGCGATGAACTTCAACGTGTTCCACGCCGCGCATCAGGCCGGGGTCGGCCGGGTCGTCTGGTCCTCCAGCGAGACGACCCTCGGCCTGCCGTTCGACACGCCCCCGCGCTACGCCCCGGTCGACGAGGAGCACTTCCCGTTCCCCACGACGACCTACGCGCTGTCCAAGGTCGTCGGCGAGACCCTGGCCCGGGAGATCTCCGCGTGGAGCGGCATCCCGTTCGTCGGGCTGCGCCTGTCCAACGTGCACGCCGCCGAGGACTACGCGGCCGTCCCCGGGTACTGGTCCGACCCGCACCTGCGCAAGTGGAACCTGTGGGGGTACGTGGACGTGCGCGACGTCGCCGCCGCCTGCCGGCTCGCGCTGGACGCGCCGGTCACGGGCGCCGCGTCGTTCGTCATCGCCGCCGCCGACACGATCATGGACCGGCCCTCGGCGGACCTGATGCGCGAGGTCTTCCCGGACGTGCCGCTGACCCGGGAGCTGAGCGGGTTCGAGACGCTGCTGGGCATCGACCGGGCCCGCGAGGTCCTCGGCTACGACCCGCAGCACAGCTGGCGCACCGAGCTGCAGCGGTAGGCGCGCCGCAGCCGGCCGGAGCGTCCCGCCGGAGCACCCCGCCGGAACGCCCGGCCGGAACGCCCGGCCGGAATGCTCTGCCGGGCCGCGGCGCGCGGCCCAGACTCAGACCGGTGGGGCGGCGAGCAGGGCGAGCAGGTCGGGCAGGGCCGCCGAGGAGACGGCCAGCTCGTGCAGGTTGCACTCGATGCCCGTCTCGGAGACCAGCACGCCAGGGGTGGCGGGGTGGATCCGGCGCCAGCCGCGGGAGGTCAGCGCCGCCTCCATCACCACGACCACCGACGGGGTGGCGTCGAGCTCCTCGGGCTCGACGGGCGGCTCGGGCTGGGCCGGCCAGTTCGCCGCGACCAGCTCGTCCAGGCGGGTCAGCAGCACCTCCACGACCTCCGCCGGTCCGACCGCCTGGCGGCCCAGCAGCGTGGCGACCTGATCGTGCACGGCGCGGGCCTGCCGCACCACCCAGCCGGGCCAGGCGCTCGGCGGCACCGCGGCGAACGTGGTCCACTCCGCGGGTGAGCGGCGCAGCACGTGCCGGGCCAGGGCGCGCTCGTCGGCGGCCGGGAGCGGGTCGACGGGCACCAGGTCGGCGGCGCGCAGCGCGACGTGCGCGGCGGTCAGCGGCGCGATCGCGCCGGCGAGGTTGGGGTGCCGGCTCATCAGCGCGGTGCGGGTGTCGTCGTCGACGGAGGCGATCACGGCGCCGGCGCGGATCGCGGCCCGCCAGCCGTCGTGGACGTCCTGGATGGCGGCGGCGGCGTGCTGCCAGACCTGCTCCTCCAGGTCGAAGGCCAGATCGGCGAACTCGAACTCGGCCAGGTCGGCCTTGACCACCGCCCGGGCCGCGGTGTGCAGCCCGGACGCGCTGCTGGCGGCCTGGTCGGCCTTGCGCTCCAGGGCGCTGGCGAACTCGCGGGTGGCCCGCAGCACGGCCGCGACGCGGGGCGGCAGCTCGACGCGGGACGGGTCGGCGGCCTCCTCGTACAGGTCCC
Organism: Dactylosporangium sp. NPDC050688; assembly: GCF_040654515.1. Taxonomy (NCBI): domain Bacteria; kingdom Bacillati; phylum Actinomycetota; class Actinomycetes; order Micromonosporales; family Micromonosporaceae; genus Dactylosporangium; species Dactylosporangium sp. NPDC050688. The sequence goes on along the minus strand of NZ_JBFAIC010000004.1, from coordinate 190,563 downwards.
GCAGCCGCGCGACGAGGTGGGCGCGGCGGTGGTCGACGACGGCGAGCTCGTGCGCGACGAGGGCGCGGACCTCGTCGACGGTGAGGCAGTACAGCAGCGGCAGCCCGACGAACAGCAGGCGCCGCCGGCGGCTGGCCCAGGAGCGGATGGCGCCGTGACCGGTGAGCAGCACGGCGTCCGGAGCGGCCACGCCGACCCGCGCGGCGACCTCGGTGACCAGGGCGAGCAGCTGTCCGGTGGCGGCGACGCCCGCAGGTGGGGGTTCTGGGGGACGGCCGTAGCGCATCAGGACCCATCTGGCGCGCCACACACTGATCTTGCCGGGCAACGGATCTTCGACGACGGCAACCGACACAGCGATGCATCCTCACGACGGCAGCGGTGCACGTCAACGAGCGCCGTCCATCCGGCGTGGGTGAATCCCGAAAGTCACCCTGATCGGTGCCGATGATGCCCTTGAGGGCTCGGGGGTGAGATGTACCAGACGTTCAGTCCGTTGCTGGACGCGCTGAAGCAACGCGGGGCGGACCCGCAGGCGGTCGACCGGGCGGCGGAGGAGGCGGAGCGCACCGGGCGGTCGATCCGGGCCGTGCTGATCAACGATCACATCGTCACCGAGGATCAACTGACCGAGGCGTCCGCCGACGCGTACGGGATCCAGACGCTGGACCTGGTCGGGTACCCGATCGACCCGGCCGCGATCACCAAGATCCCGATGGCGCTGGTCCTGAAGCACCGGGTGCTCGGCATCGCCCTCAACGAGCACGAAATCACCGTCGGCATCACCGACCCGGGTGACGTCCTGGCGCTGGATGACGTCCGCGCCGCGACCGGGCTCACGGTCCGCCCGGTCGTGGTGGCCCGCTCCGAGCTGCGCAAGATCATCGACCGGTTGAAGCGCGAGGAGAACGATCTCGGTGAGGTCGCCGAGAGCCTGCGCGCCGAGGCGGCGCCGTCGGTGTCGAACCTCACCACGCTCAACGAGGACGCGCCGATCGTGCGGTACGTCAACTCGCTCATCGAGCAGGCGATCGTGAACCGCGCCTCCGACCTGCACCTGGAGCCGGGCGAGCACAAGATGCGGGTGCGGTACCGCATCGACGGCGTCCTGCACGAGGTCGACACGGTGCCCAGGCACGTGCAGTCGGCGCTCATCTCCCGGCTGAAGATCATGTCGAACGTCGACATCACGGAGCGGCGCGTCCCGCAGAACGGCCGGATCACCGTCGAGATCAACCAGCGGGCGGTGGACCTGCGCACCGCGACGCTGCCGACCGTGTGGGGCGAGAAGATCGTGCTGCGGGTCCTGGACACCAGCGGGATGGACCTGAAGCTGTCGAAGCTCGGCTTCAGCAAGGCCAACGCGGAGCGGTTCGCGGCGTCCTACAGCAAGCCGCACGGCATGCTGCTGGTGACCGGCCCGACCGGCTCGGGCAAGTCGACGACGCTGTACGCGACCCTCGCCGAGATCAGCAAGCCCACGGTCAACATCATCACCGTCGAGGACCCGGTCGAGTACCGGTTGCCCGGCATCAACCAGGTGCAGGTGGACCACAAGGCGGGCCTGACGTTCGCGGCGGTGCTGCCGGCGATCCTGCGCTCGGACCCCGACGTCGTGCTCATCGGCGAGATCCGGGACCGCACGACCGCGCAGCTGGCAGTCGAGGCCGCGCTCACCGGCCACCTGGTGCTGTCGACGCTGCACACGAACGACGCGCCGAGCGCGGTCACCCGGCTCGTGGAGATGGGCATCGAGCCGTTCCTGGTCGGCTCGTCGGTCGACTGCGTGCTGGCCCAGCGGCTCGCCCGCCGGCTGTGCGACTGGTGCCGCACCGAGTACGAACCGACCGAGGCGGAGCTGGCCGGCGCGCGCTGGCCGTTCGACCTGCTCGGCCCGCCGGAGCGGCTGTGGCGCCCGGTCGGCTGCCGGTCCTGCGCCAACACCGGCTACCGGGGCCGCATCGCGCTGCACGAGGTCATGCCGGTCTCCGCCGAGATCGAGAAGCTGGCGATCGACCGGGCCTCGGCGCACGAGATCCAGGCCGTCGCCCGCCGGGAGGGCCTGGTCGACCTGCGCCTGGACGGGCTGGCGAAGGCCGCCGAGGGGCAGACCTCGATCCCCGAGGTGGTCCGCGTCGCCGTGTAAGTCTCAACCCGGCGCGGCGCCTGCCGATGGGCCGCGTGTGGAGACCATGGTGACCAGCGACGAGCGCGCCTCGCTCGACGCGATGCTGGTGTCGCTCGTCCGCGTCGGCGGCTCCGACCTGCACCTCACCGTCGGCGCGCCGCCGACGGTGCGGATCAACGGCGGGCTGCGGTACCTGCCGGGCTACGACGACCTCACGCCCGGCGACACGGAGATGCTGGTCCGCGCCGCGGTGCTCAACGAGAGCCAGTGGAAGCACTTCGAGCAGGTCCAGGAGCTCGACTTCGCCTACGCGATCGAGGGCGTGTCGCGCTTCCGGGTCAACCTGTACGCGCAGCGCGGCTCGTTCGGCGCGGCGTTCCGGGCGATCCCGCACACCATCAAGCCCCTCGACCAGCTCGGCGTGCCGGAGCAGGTGGCCCGGTTCGCGCACCTGCACCGCGGCCTGGTCCTGGTCACCGGGCCGACCGGGTCGGGCAAGACGACGACCCTCGCCGCGATCCTGGACCTGGCGAACCGCACCCGGTCCTCGCACATCGTGACGATCGAGGACCCGATCGAGTTCCTGCACGAGCACAAGCGGTGCCTGGTGAACCAGCGCGAGGTCGGCGCCGACACCACGTCGTTCTCGACGGCGCTGAAGCACGCGCTGCGCCAGGACCCCGACATCATCCTCGTCGGCGAGCTGCGCGACCTGGAGACCACCTCGACCGCGCTGACCGCGGCCGAGACCGGCCACCTGGTCCTGGCGACCCTGCACACGCAGAGCGCGGCGCAGACGGTCGACCGGGTCATCGACATCTTCCCGCCGCACCAGCAGCAGCAGATCCGGGCGCAGCTGTCCAACGCGCTGCAGGGCGTCGTCACGCAGACCCTCGCGCCGCGCGCCGACGGGCAGGGCCGCACGATCGTCACAGAGATCATGTTCGCCACCCCGGCGATCCGGAACCTGATCCGTGAGGGCAAGAACCACCAGATCCCGTCGTTCATGCAGTCCAGCGGCAACGACGGGATGCTCTCGTTCGACCAGCACCTGGCCGAGCGAGTCCGCCAGCAGCTCGTCACCTACGAGACGGCGCTGGAGCTGTGCCACTCGGCGGAGGAGTTCCGCCGCCTCGCCGGCCGGATGTGAGTCAGCCGTAATGACAGCCACCAAGACCTACGACCACCAGTCGATCGACCACGACGGCAAGCGCACCAAGGGCAAGATCGAGGCCTCCAACGAGCTGGCCGCCGCGCAGCAGCTGCGCCAGCAGGGCCTGACCCCGCTCGCCATCACCAACGCGGACACGCTGATGAAGCGCGACATCCGCATCCCCGGCCTCGGCGACCGCACGTCGCTGAAGGACCTGTCCGTGTTCTCCCGGCAGTTCGCCACGATGACCCAGTCCGGCATGTCCCTGCTGCGGTCCCTCGCCGTCCTGGAGGAGCAGGCGCAGAAGGAAAGCCTGAAGAAGGCCGTCGGCGAGGTCCGGCTCGACATCGAGGGCGGCATGTCGCTGTCCGGCGCGCTGGGCAAGCACCCCAAGGTGTTCCCGGCGCTGATGGTGGCGATGATCCGGGCCGGCGAGACCGGCGGCTTCCTCGACAGCGCGCTGGACCGCATCGCGACCAACTTCGAGAAGGACGCGCAGCTGCGCGGAAAGATCAAGAGCGCGCTCACGTACCCGGTGATCGTGCTGATCTTCACGGTCGTGATGATCAGCGCGGTGCTCATCTTCATCGTGCCGATCTTCGAGAAGATGTTCCAGCAGCTCGGCGGCGAGCTGCCGCTGCCGACGCAGATCATCGTCAACGCCAGCCATACCCTCTTCTGGCTCGGGCCGCTGATCATCGGGGTGCTGGTGGTGTCCACGGTGACGCTGCGCAGGATGATGGCGGTGAATCCGGCGGTGCGGCTGCGGGTCGACCGGGTGAAGCTGAAGCTGCCCGTGTTCGGGCCGCTGTTCACGAAGATCGCGCTGAGCCGCTTCTCCCGCAACCTCGGCACACTGCTGGGCGTCGGCGTGCCGGTACTGCAGGCCCTCGACGTCGTCGGCGCCACCACGGGCAACGCCGTCATCAGCACCGCCATGGCCGACCTGCAGAACGCGGTGCGCGAGGGCCGGCCCATGTCCTCGCAGCTCGGCGCGCACAAGATCTTCCCATCGATGGTCGTGCAAATGGTCGAAGTCGGCGAAGAGAGCGGCCAAATCAGTCAGATGCTGGAAAAGGTTGCCGATTTCTACGACCGGGAGGTGGACAGCGCGGCCGAGGCTCTCACCGCGTCCATCGAACCGATCATGGTGCTCGTCATGGGCGGCGTGGTCGGCGGGATGATCATCTGCCTCTACCTGCCGATGTTCTCGATCTACCAGAACATCCAGAGCAACTGAACACGAACGGCGCAAGGCAGTGGAGCCTCGCCAACACCTCACCATTGCATGCAGGAGCAGGAGGCTCATCCATGAAGGAAACGCTGCGCAGGATGCAGAAGAAGCGTGCCGCCGGAGACAGCGGCTTCACGCTCGTCGAGCTCCTCGTCGTTGTCGTGATCATCGGCGTGCTCGTCGCGATCGCCGTGCCGATGTACCTGAACTACCGCAAGGGCGCGGCGAACAAGTCCGCCGAGTCCGACGTACGGGCCGCCGTCAGCGCCGTCGAGCAGTTCTACACCGAGAACGGCAACAAGTACCCGGACGACGTCCTCACCCCGGGCACCGCGGGCAACAACGTCGTCTTCAAGATCGGCGCCGCGACGGACGGCCAGCAGATCGCGACCCTCTCGCCCGGCAACACCCTGGTCTACAAGCAGCTCACCACCGGCACGTACCGGATCTGCGGTATGAACGAGGACGGCAAGGTCGTGTACAAGTACGAGAGCGCGGTCGGCGGCTCGGTCAAGAAGGCCACCGAGAAGAACCTCCCCGACTGCATCGGCGCCGCCGCGCCCGCGACCCCCTGACCGGTCCAGTCCGACGCTGTGGCGGCCCGTCTCCAACGGGCCGCCACACCCGGCTCTGCCGCAAGAAACCCTGACGCACGAAACTTTCGCGCACGAAAGGAGCACGCTGATGCTGTTCACGCTCGTCGGCGTGCTCGGCCTGGCGATCGGGTCGTTCCTCAACGTCGTCATCCACCGCGTCCCCCGCGGTGAGTCGCTGCTGCGCCCGGCGTCGCACTGTCCACAGTGCACGGCGCCGGTCCGGCCGTGGCACAACGTCCCGGTCCTCGGCTGGCTGCTGCTGCGCGGCCGCTGCGCCGACTGCGCCGCCCCGATCAGCGTCCGCTACCCCCTGGTGGAGCTCGGCACGGCCGCCCTGTTCGTCGCCGTCGCCGCCCGGTTCGGCTGGTCCGCGGCGCTGCCCGCGTGGCTGTACCTCGCCGCGGTCGCGGTCGCCCTCGCCCTCATCGACCTCGACGTGCTGCGGCTGCCGAACGCGATCGTCCTGCCGTCCTACCTGGTGGTGCCGGCGCTGTTCCTGCCCGCCGTGGTGCTGGAGCGGGACTGGTCCGCCGGGCTGCGCGGCCTGCTGGGCATGGCGGTGCTGTTCGCCTTCTATCTGCTGCTGTCCGTGGTGTACCCGGGCGGCATGGGCTTCGGCGACGTCAAGCTCGCCGGCGTGCTGGGTCTCTACCTCGGCTGGCTCGGCTGGGCGCCGCTGGCCGTCGGGACCCTGGCGGCGTTCCTCCTCGGCGGGGTCGCCGGGGTCGCGCTGATGGCCGGCGGCAGGGCCGGCCGCAAGACCGCGCTGCCCTTCGGCCCCTCGATGCTCGCCGGGGCGCTGGTCGCGCTCTTCGCGGCGGCGCCGATCGCCGACTGGTACACCGCCATCCTCCTGCCCGCCTGACGGTCTTATCTAAGGAGCACGATGCCTGCCATCAACCTGATCGGACTGGACATCGGCACGACGTCCATCCGCGCGGCGGAGACCAGCAACAGCAAGGACGGGCCGATCATCAGCAACTTCGGCCACATCCTGCTGGGCCCCGGTGTCGTGCAGGGCGGCGCGGTGCAGGACGAGACCGCGGTGACCGTGGCGCTCAAGCAGCTGTGGTCGACGCATCGGTTCCGCAGCCGCAAGGTCGCCCTCGGCGTCACCCACCAGCAGGTCGTCGTCCGCGAGACCACGGTGGCCAACCTGCCGGCGAAGGAGATGCGCAAGGCGCTGCCCTTCCAGGTCCGCGACGCGCTGCCGCTGCCCCCGGAGAAGTCGCTCATCGACTTCTACCCCCTCGCCGAGCCCGACGGCGACACCGTGCGCGGGCTGCTCATCGCCGCGCCGAAGGAGCCGGTCCTCGCCGCGATCCGCGCCATCGAGGCGGCGAAGCTGCGCGTGGTACGGGTGGACCTGTCCTCGTTCGCGCTGCTGCGCGCCGCGTCCCGGCTCGACGAGTACGTCGAGGCCCTGGTCGACATCGGCGCCCATGCGACCAGCGTCATCGTGCACCACGACGGCGAGCCCCTCATCGTGCGGACCATCCCCCGTGGCGGCAACGAGATCACCAAGACCATCGCCGACCGGCTCGACGTGCCGGTCGAGCAGGCCGAGCAGCTCAAGTGCCGCATCGGCCTGCGCACCGACACCGACGGGCGGACCGCCTCGGCGCTCAAGGACGCGGTCCGGCCGCTCATCAACGAGATCGGCAGCTCGTTCGCGTACCTCACCGCCGGCGGCCGGCAGGCCCGGGTGAGCCGGCTCGCCCTGTCCGGCGGCGGCTCGATGCTGCCCGGCCTCCTGGAGGCCCTGCACACCCAGCTGCGCGTGGAGGTGATCGCCGTCGACCCCGTCATGCGGGTGCGCGGCCTGCGCCGCGTCCGGCACGGCAGCCTCGAACAGGTCCGCGCCTCCGCGGCCGTGTCGGTCGGCATGACCCTGGCGGGCGCCTCATGAGCGGCCAGCGCAGCGTCTCGGGCCGCTCATCATGTGGCAGTTGTGGCTCAGGCCGGCGCCGGAGCGCAGCGGAGGTGACGGCATGAGCGGCCAGCGCAGCGTCTCGGGCCGCTCATCATGTGGCAGTTGTGGCTCAGGCCGGCGCCGGAGCGCAGCGGAGGTGGCGGCATGAGCGGCACCTGGTGGGAGGACGAGCCCGAGCGCAAACTCACCGGCATCGTCCTGCCCTCCTGGGACAACGACCCGGACGACGGCCCGGACGACGGCCGGGGCGACGGCCCGGACGACGGCCGGGGCGACGGCCCGGACGACCGTCCGAACGACGGCGGCCGTGGTCCGGGCCCGTCCGCGCAGCCCCTGGGCCGCCACCAGCCGGCGCCCCCGACCGGCGAACGGCCCGCCGACCCGCTCACCGACCCCCTCGACGGCGGCTGGTGGCAGGAGCCGGCGGCGGCGCGGCCGGAGCGTCTCGTGCCGGTCGTGCCGTCGGGGCCGCCGCCGGTGTGGCCCCCCACCACCCCCGAAGCCGCGGTACCCGAAGGCACGGGCGCCGTCGCCGCCGACCCCTTCCCGCAGGCCCGCGTCGATTTGCGGCCGCTCACCGCCGCGGCCCCCGAGGCGGCACTCGTCCCGCAGGCGGCGGAGGCGGCCGCGCCGCAGCGGGCGTTCCCGCCCCCTGCTGCGGAGATGGCCGCGCCACGGCGGGCGTTCCCCAAATACATCGCCGGAGAGCTCGTCCTGCCCGGCACCGCCGAGCCTGCCGCCACCCCAGACACGCGCACCCGGCCCGTCGAGACCGGGCACCAGCCGGCCGGCGCCCTGACGCGGCCGGCCGAGACGTGGGCTCCCCAGCCGACCTCCCAGCAGTTCCCCCAGCCGACCTCCCAGTCGGCCTCCCAGCCGGAGGCCGGCCCGTACGCCGCCCCACCACCGCGCCCTGCGCCGCCGGTCACGCAGCCGCCATCGATCACGCAGCCGCCGGAAGAGGCCGATGCGACGCACCCCCGCGCGAAGCAAGCCGGCGAGCGGCCCGCGGACGCGGTGACCGCGGTCCAGCCCGCCGTGCCCGCAGTGGTCCACGCCGCGCAGCAGGGCGCGCCGGGCACCGGGCAGGAGGGGCAGGCACCGCCCGTACCGGCGAAAAAACACCGTGAAGGCGCGCCGCATCCCGCGTTCCCCGACGCGACGGCGCGGACGATGCGGATCCTGCCGATCGCCGCCGATCTGCTGCCCTTGGAGATCACGGAGCTGCGACGGCTGCGAATGGTGCGGCGGCTGGTGATCGCCGGGGTGGCGATGTGCGTCGCGCTGCTGCTCGGGTGGTACGTGGTCGCAGACGGCCAGACCGACGAAGCGCAGTCGGAGCTGACCGCCGTGCAGGACCTCCGGCGCGACCTGAACCGCAAGAAGGCCACCTACACGCAGCTGGAGTCGACCCGCCAGCAGATCAAGGACATCACGACCCAGCTGGGAATCCTGATGGAGCGGGACATGTCGTGGTCGGCCCTGCTCGGCTCGCTGCGCAAGGCGGCGCCGAGGAACGTCACGGTGGCGAACGTGACCGGTTCGCTGGACCTGGACGACACCACGGGCACCACGGGCACTGCGGACACCTCCGGCGACGTGGTCGGCATGCTCACCCTGTCCGGCACGGCACCGTCCAAGGACGAGGTCGCGTCCTACGTCGACACCCTCGGCACGGTCCCCGGCCTGGCCAACCCGTTCCCCTCCGAGGCGACGCAGGACGACTCCGGGCTCCACTTCACCATCCGGGTCGACATCACCAAGGCGGCGCTCGGTGGGCGGTTCACCTCGCCCGGCGCGGCTCCGAGCGCGTCAGGAGGCAAGTGATGCGACCCGAGCGGCTCTGGATCATCGGCGGCGCGTTCACCGCCGCCATCCTGCTGGTGGTCGGCTACTACTTCGTCATCCGGCCGCGGTACCAGGAAGCCGAGGACCTCAGGGCGCAGGCCGACGAGACGACCATCGAGGTGGCGAAGCTGCGCGCCCGTATCGCGGACCTGGACAAGGACAACCGGAACCTCGATCAGTACACCGCGCAGCTGGGCAAGGACCTCGACGCGCTGCCCGCCTCGGACTCGGTGGCCGCGCTGCTGCGCCAGGTGCAGAACGCGGGCGACCTGACCGGGGTCACCGTGAGCGGGGTCAGCGTTGGCGGCGCGACCGACGTCGCCGTCCCCGGGCCGTTGAAGGTCCATGCGCTGCCGATCAGCCTGACCGCCGCAGGCCCCGCCGGGAAGATCGACCCGTTCCTCGACCAGCTGCAGAAGGTGCAGCCCCGGGCGCTGCTCGTCGGCGCCGCGAACCTGGCCACCACCACCGAGGGGCGCACCTCGCTGACCCTGACCATCCAGGCGTTCTACGCCACCGGGAAGTAGCGGGCACCATGCGACGGACTCCCCCATCCGACGCCGGGTTCAGCCTCGTCGAGACGCTCACGTCGATCGCGATCATCGGCGTGGTCATGACCGCGCTGACCACGTTCTTCGTGCGCACGACCACGACGCTCAACACGCAACGCGGCCTGCAGAGCGCGGTCCGGCTCGCCCACGACGGCGTCGACCTGGTGAAGTCGCTGCCGGGCGCGACCATCGTCGCCGGCCGTGGCGGGCTGGACGCGAAGCAGCAGCTCGACGACCTCAAGGCGGGCACCATCCCCGGCCTCAGGCTGCCGAGCCTGCGCAACCTGCTGGACACAATGACGCCGGCGTTCGACCCGGACCTGGGCCCCCTCGCCAAGAGCGGGCCGGCCCCGGCCCTGCCGATCGCGCCGGAGGTGGACACGGTCAACAACACCGAGTTCAAGCGGTACTGGTTCGTCGGCTCCTGCACCATGCCGCTGGGCAACCTGTCGATCCTGAAGGCGGAGCAGCTCGGCGTGTGCAGCCTGGCCTCGCTGCCCGGCATCCTGGTGCCGTACTACCGGGTGATCGTCGCCGTCACGTGGAACAACGACCGGGGCTGCCCGGACACCGGCGGGGTCTGCCACTACGTGACGCAGACCCTGGTCAGCGCGGCGGCAACGGACCCGGTCTTCAACCCGAGCGTGACCGTCACGCCACCGCTGCCGGACAACCCCGACAACAGGACCGACGAGGTGACGGTGCCGCTGGCGGCGCCGCTGACGCTGACCGCGACGACCGCGTACCCGCCGCTGACCTGGACCGTGGAGGGCCTCCCGCCCGGCCTGACGTGGACACCCGCCGGCGTCATCAGCGGCACCCCGACGACCGCCGGCTCCTACGTGGTGCGCATCGTCGTCACGGACGCCATGTCGGCCAACGACGCGTCGTTCACCTGGACGGTTGCCGCGCTACCGGCGCTCGCGCCGGCCACCCAGGCCTGGGATCCGAACCTGGCCGTGTCCTATCAGGTGCCGCTGACCGGCGGAATCGGGCCCTTCACGTGGACGGCGACCGGCCTGCCGCCCGGCCTGGCGATCAACCCCGCCACCGGCCTCATCACCGGCACGAAGACAGCGGCCGCGCCGGCGACGAACACGGCGATCAAGGTGACGGTGGTCGACAAGAACCAGAAGAGCGCCACGGCGACGTTCCAGCTGAACTGGAAGGTGGCGGTGCAGTTCCCGAACTCGACGACGCCGATCGCGTTGGACAAGGACGCGCAGTACACCGGGAACGTCACCGGGTACGGCGGCACCGCACCGTACACCTGGAGCGCGGAGAACATGCCGTCCGGGTTGTCCATCGACAGCGCGGGGAAGGTCACCGGCAAGGTGTCCGGCACGACCCGCTACCTGGTCAAGCTGAACGTCACCGACAGCAAGGGCGGAACCAACTCGACCCTGGTGCCGGTCAACGTCACCGCGACCTCGGGGCTGCGGGTGACCTCACCGTCGTTCGACCCGAAGGTCTGGACGCCGGACCTGACCACCGTCAAGGGGACGGCGGTCACCAACTTCCCGACCCTGACGGCCGCCGGCGGGACCGGCGCGACGACCTGGACCCAGAAAGGGCTGCCGGCCGGCCTGACGTTGAGCGGCAACAAGATCACCGGTACGCCCACGACGCCCGGCACCTATCCGGTCACCCTGACCGTGACCGACGGCAGCGGTACCAAGTCGGTCTTCATGTTCGTGTGGACGGTGACCGCGTGAACGTGCTGCCCCGGGCCCTGGCGCGGCTGCGCCGCGACGACGGCGTCACGCTCGCCGAGCTGGCCGTGACGACCGGCATCATGTCGGTGGTGATGGCCGTCTTCACCACCGGGGTGGTGCAGCTGTTCCAGGCCGGCAACAACAACGAGCTGGTGGCGATGACCCAGGCGCAGCTCAACACGGCGTTCCTGCGGCTGGACCGCAACGTGCGCTACGCGGCGGGGATCAGCAGGCAGCACACCAACGCCGCCGGCAACAAGGTCGTGGAGTACCTCAACACGGAGGTCGCGTCCGGCCAGCCGGAGTGCGCCCAGCTGGAGCTGAACGCGGCCACGCAGGTGCTGCGCCGCCAGGTGTGGCCGCAGGCGACGAAACCACCCGGCAACTGGGTCGTGCTCGCCAGCCAGATCGACGTCGGCAAGAGCTCGTTCGAGCTGCTGGACCCCGGACCCAACACCGGTTTCCAGCGGCTGAAGATCGTCCTGGTGGTGGCCAGCAACCCGGGTCGCGGCAAGACCGCGGCGGAGACCGAGATCACGTTCACCGCACTGAACTCCACCAGGCTCACCAAGCCGGCCGACATCTGCCCGGAGGCGAGCAAATGAGTGTGCTCAGGTGGTTCCGCCGCGACGACCGCGGGTCGCTGCCCCTCGCCATGATGCTGACCCTCGTCGGGACGTCGCTGTCCACGCTGATGGTGCCGGTGGTGATCACCCAGCTGCGTGACACCGCGGCGACGGTCGACCGGGCGCAGGCGCTGCACGCCGCGCAGGCGGGCATCGACATCGTGATGGGCCGGATCCGCGGGTCGCTCGGCAGCATCGCCAACCTGGTCTGCGTCCCTGCCGCCACGCCGCTGCGCGGGACGATCGGCGCCACGGCGTCCGGTGTCGCCGACGCGCTGCCCGGCCGGTACCAGGTCTCCGTCGAATACCAGGACGCGGTGAACAAGGCCATCCCGTGTGTGGAGACGACGGCCGGGATCCTGACGGTCCAGAGGGCGCCGGCCTACGCCGTCATCACGGCCCTGGGGACCGACGAGCCGGGCGGGGTCACCGACGAGATCGACCCCAAGGACCGGCAGACCCGGACGCTGACCGCCACGTACGTCTTCCGGTTCACCAACGAGAACATCGACGGTGGCCTGCTCCGCCTGTACGGCGGGGCGTACTGCCTGGACGCCGGCTCCGGCTCGCCCGCGACGGGCACGATCGTCACCACCCAGCCGTGCAACACCGGCAGCTCCCGGCAGACCTTCGCCTACACGAAGGACCTGACGCTGCGGCTGGTCTCGTCGATCACCGCCAAGAACCCGCTGGGCATGTGCATCAGCTCGAAGGCCGACCCGGTCGCCGGGGACCTGCTGCAGTTCCAGACGTGCGGTGTCAGCCCGGTCATCCCGTACTACCAACGCTGGAGCCTCAACGACAGCTCCAACTTCCAGAACACCGCGAGCAACGGCACCGACCTCGGCAAACTCTGCATGCACGCGAAGGCCGGCGGCACGAAGGGCGCCTTCATGGAGCTCACCTCGTGCGGCGGCTCCGCGGACAACACCCGCACATTCGCGCCGGACGCGACCGTGGGCGCCGGCGCCGCCGACGCGCCTGACCAGCTGGTCAACTTCCAGCAGTTCGGCCGGTGCGTCGACGTCACCAACTTCAACGTGAACCTCGGGTTCCTCATCGTGTGGCCGTGCAAGCAGGCACCCGTCATCACCGGCGTCGGCTGGAACCAGCGCTTCGTGGTGCCGGTCGCGCCTGACAAGAAGGGCACGGTCAGTGGCCGCATCACCACGTACGACAGCACGAACAAGAAGACCTACTGCCTGACCACGTTCACGCCGGGCGGCGGCTCACACTTCGTCACGATGAAGACCTGCCCGGCGCCCACCGCGAGCAACGAGGACAAGAAGGCCGTCGAGTGGAAGGTCTCCTACCAGGAGGGCACCTACGGGACGAGCTACGTCATCGTCGACGCCAACGACCGGTGCCTGAGCCCGGCGGACCTCGACGACCCCAAGCTGCCCGCCGAGGACATCTTCAAGGGCAGCACCGTGGTCAGCAAGCTCACCACCGCGGTGTGCAACGGCGGAAAGCTGCAGAAGTGGAACGCGCCGGCGAACATCGCCAACCCGACACCCCTGAAGGACGTCGGGGAGAAGTGACGATCCCGTAAGGGAAGTCCTGACACCGGCCCGCAGCAGAGATCAGGGTCGGGTCCGTGCATCGCCTGGATGGCGTGCGGCGCCGCGGTGACGAGGCTGTACGCCATGACCATCACCTGGGAGAAACCGGCCCTGCGACGGGTGGGCCTCGGCCGGCAGGTCGGCATCGTGGCGGCGGCGGTGACCGCGTACTTCGGGGTCCGCGGCGCCACGGAGGCGGCGACGGACACCGCGCTCGCGAACGCGGCGGCCGTCGTGAACTTCGAGAAGTCGGTGGGGCTGTTCCACGAATCGTGGCTGCAGTCGACGTTCGCCGGCACACCCGCCGTGGCGACGTTCTTCAACTGGATCTACATCTACGGGCACTGGCCGGTCATCGTCGCGACCCTCGTCTGGCTCGCGCGGACCAACCCGGCGATCTACTACCGCACGCGCAACGCGATGCTGCTGTCCGGCGGGATCGGCCTGGTCGTCTTCATGCTCTTTCCGCTCGCCCCGCCGCGGCTGGCCGAGCTCGGCCTGGTCGACACCGTGACGCAGTCCGACGGCGCGTACCGGGTGCTGCAGCCGACCATGTTCACCAACCAGTACGCCGCGATGCCGAGCCTGCACGTCGGCTGGGACCTGCTCATCGGCCTGGCGATCCTGGCCGCGGCGCGCGGGCCGCTGCTGCGGGCGTTCGGTGCGGCGATGCCCGTGCTGATGACGGCCGCCGTCGTGCTGACCGCCAACCACTACATCGTCGACGCGATCGCCGGCGCCGCGCTCACCACCACCTGCTGGTTCGCCATGCTCGCCCAGGAGCGGCGCCAGCCGCGCGGCTATGCCGGATGGGACGGCCTGGTCGTGCGTTAGGGCCTACGCTTTGCACATGGAACCCCTCGACCTGGAACACCTCGGGTTCCCGGCAGACGTGATCCCGCTGCAGTATCAGGCGTTGCTGCTGTCCGACGACCGCCGGATGGAGGCCTTCTCCACCGCGATCGCGCACGCGGTGCGGCCCGGCTCCCGGGTGCTCGACCTCGGTTGCGGGACCGGCGTGCTGTCCTACTTCGCCGCCCGGCAGGGCGCCACGGTCACCGCCATCGAGCGGGAGCCGCGGGTCTTCGCCGCCGCCGAGGCGGCGTTGCGGGCCTCCGTCGGCGACGCGGTCACCGTCCTGCACGCCGACGCCCGCGACCACCTGCCCGAGGAGCCGGTCGACGTGGTGCTGTGCGAGATGCTGCACGTGGGGCTGCTCCGGGAGCGCCAGATCGAGGTCGTCAACAGCTTCAAGCGGCGGTATCTGCGCCACATCGGCGGCCCGCTGCCGCGCTTCGTGCCCGAGGCGTGCGTGCAGGCGATCCAGCCGGTCGAGCAGGACTTCACCTACTTCGGCTACACGGTGCCGGCACCGGTGTTCCAGCTGCCGGAGAGCTTCCAGCCGCGCACCGTGGAGGCCGCCGCACCGCAGGTGTTCCAGCAGTTCTTCTACGCCGACCCGCTGCCGCACCACTGCACCGGCGACCTGCGCTTCGTCGCCGAGCGCCCGGCGCTGGTCAACGCGGTGCGGGTGGTGACGAAGAACCTGCTCTGCCTGCTGTACGAGCCGCCGGGCAGCATCGACTGGACCATGAACTACCTGGTGGTGCCGCTGCGCGAGCCGGTCGAGGTGCTCACCGGCGACGAGGTGCGGATCCGGTTCGACTACTGCCCCGGTGACGAGATCACCGTCCTGGCCGACAGCCTCACCGCCAGCGTGCCGGCCCACGCGCGGTGATGCTGCGCTGGGGCGCGATCCTCGCCGCGTGCGCCGCCCTGGGCGGGCTGTGGTGGCTCGCCGCCGGCCGCCGCGCCGCCGACCGCCGGCGCGCGTTGGGCCTGGTCGTCTCGGTCTGCGGCACACTGCCGTGGATCTGGATGATCCTCACCCCGGCGGCGGCGCCACGCCGGGTGCAGCTCGACCCGGTCGCGGGCCTGGCGGGGGTGCTGTCCGGCGGCGTCGGCGCCGCCGCCGTGCAGCTGGTCGGCAACCTGCTGGTCTTCGCCGCGTTCGGCGCGTTCGCCCCGCTGCGGTGGCCGCGGCTCACCCTGTGGTGGGTGCTGCCGCTGGCCGCGCTCGGCTCGGCGACGGTGGAGGTGCTGCAGTACGCGCTGGACCTGGGCCGGGTCAGCGCCACCGACGACGTGCTGGTCAACACGCTCGGCGCGGGCCTGGCGTACGGGGCCGGGCGGCTGCTGCTGCGGCCGCCCGGCCCTGCCGCCTCAGGCCCCCTTGATGTGGAACCGTTCGTCCGCGACGAGGGCGGTGAGCCGCTCCTCGGTCAGGGGTAGCGCCGCGAGGGGCTTGGCGCCGCCGCCGGGGCGGTCGTCGAGCTTCTGCTGGGCCAGGAACACCACGGTGCCGTCGGCGTGCCGGTAGGCGGCCCACTGGTCGTAGTCGCCCTTGGTGCCGCTGGCGAGGCCGACGGTAACGCCGGTGGTGGTCGTCACCAGCCGGCAGTCCGCCGGGGCGGTCCAGAACGCGGCCGCCACCGCGCAGTTGTCGCCGGCCACCGTGATCAGGCCCGGCTCGTACACGGTGACCAGCAGCTCGCCAACCCCGCCGTCCTTGCCGAGCTGGGTGCTGGCCAGGTATGACCACGCGTCCCGGTCGCCGACCTTGTTCTCGAACTGGGCCTGCGCCATGCGCGACGACACCAGTTGGTCGGTGCCGGGGTTGTCCAGCGCCGTGTAGCCGGCCGGCACGACGGCGAGCAGGTCGACCATGAGCTGCTGGCCCAGGTCGTACTTGGTGCCGGCGCGGGCGGTGCGGTCCTGCTGCGGCTCCCCGTTGGGCTGGGTCGGCCAGACCGTCTTGCCGCTGACGGTCGGGACGGGTGTGGTGACCGCCGGTGTCCCGCCGGGCGTCGGTGTGCCGCCCGCGGTCGGCGTGCCACCCGGCGCGCCGACCTGTTGCGGTGCCGCCGAGCCGAGACCGCCGCCGGCGACCGCGACCGCCACCGCGGCGACGACGGCGGCCACCGAGACCGCCGCCCCTGCGGCGAGCAGGTTGCGGCGGCGGACGGCTCGGCGCCCGCTGGTCACGGCCACGGCCGGCGACATCGGCGGCGGTGGGGTGGCGCTGTCGAGGGCGTCGCGCAGCGACACCCGGAATTCATCCTCGTTCATATCCGATTCCTCGTGGCATGCGAGTGGCTGCTGGATTCCAGATGGGTGCGTAGGGTCTGCAGCCCCCGCGCGGCCTGGCTCTTGACGGTGCCGGTCGTGCAGCTGAGCAGGGTCGCCGTCTCCTCGACGGACAGGTCCTCCCAGTACCGCAGGATCAGGACCGCCCGCTGCCGGGCGGGCACGGCAGACAGGGCGGCGAGCATCGCCATCCTGTCGTCGGGTGACCTGTCGTGGGTGGCGCCGTCCAGCGGCACGTCCGTGACCCGGACCCGGTGCCACCAGCCGAGCCGCCGCTCGTCCAGGAACGCCCGGAAGAGCACCTGCCGGACGTACCCGTCGAGGGCCTCGTGCCGGCTCACCCGGTCCCACGCCAGGTACAACTTGGTGAACGCCACCTGGGTGAGATCCTCGGCCCGGTGCCAGTCGCCGCACAGCAGGAACGCCGTGCCGCGCATCGCGTCCGAACGCGCGGCGAAGTACTCGGCGAACGCCGTGTCCCGATCCGTCATGCGTTACTCACGGTCCCGGCAGTCGGATCGGTTGCACAGACTTCCGCAAAAGTCCCGCCCCGATACAGTCGGTAGGTGACCACGGACAACCCGTTCTTCGCCGCGAGTGACCTGCCGTATCAACTGCCGCCCTTCGACCGCATCGAGACCGGGCACTACCTGCCCGCGTTCGAGCGGGGCATGGCCGAGCAGCGGGCGGAGGTCGAGGCCATCGCCACCCTGCCCGAGCCGCCGACGTTCGACAACACCCTCGTGGCGCTGGAGCGCTCCGGCCGCGTGCTGCAGCGCGTCTCCGCCGCGTTCTTCAACGTCACCAGCTCCGACACCAGTCCCGAGCTGCAGCAGATCGAGTCGCAGGTGGTGCCGCTGCTTTCCGCGCACGGCGACGCGATCATGCTCGACCGGCGGCTCTTCGCCCGCATCGAGCAGCTGTACGCCGAGCGCGACGCCCTGGCCCTGGACGGCGAGTCGGCGTGGCTGCTGGAGCGGTACCACACCGAGTTCGTCCGCGCCGGGGCGCGGCTGTCCGAGGACGAGCACGTACGGCTGCGGGAGCTCAACGCCGAGCTCGCCGCCCTGGCCACCGAGTTCGGCAACAAGGTCCGCGACGAGATGAAGGCCAGCGCCGTCGTCGTGCAGGACGCCGGGGACCTCGCCGGGCTGTCCGCCGACGCGGTCGCCGCCGCCGAGGTCGCGGCCCGGGACCGGGGCCTCGAGCAGGGCTACGCGCTGAACCTGATCCTGCCGACCGCGCAGCCGGCGCTCGCGTCGCTGCACAACCGGGCGGTCCGGGAGCGGCTGCACGCCGCCTCCGTCGGGCGCGGCTCCGGCGGTGGCGAGCACGACACGACCGCGCTGGTGCTGCGCATCGTGCGGCTGCGGGCGGAGCGGGCCCGGCTGCTCGGCTTCGAACACCACGCGGCGTACAACATCGCCGACAACACCGCCCGCAGCGTCGGCGCCGTCCAGGAGATGCTGGCGAAGCTGGCCCCGGCCGCCGTCGCCAACGCGCGGATCGAGGCCGAGGACCTGCAGGAGACGATCGGTGACGCGTTCACCCTGCAGCCGTGGGACTGGGCGTACTACACCGAGCAGATCCGCCGGGACCGGTACGCGATCGACGAGGCGGAGCTGCGGCCGTACTTCGAGCTGGAGCGGGTCCTGCACGACGGGGTGTTCTTCGCCGCGGGCCGGCTGTACGGCATCCGCTTCGAGGAGCGGCCCGACCTGCCCGCGTATCACGCCGACGCCCGCGTCTTCGAGGTCTTCGACCGGGACGGCGGGCCCCTCGGCCTGTTCATCGGCGACTTCTTCACCCGCCCGTCGAAGCGCGGCGGCGCCTGGGCCAACGCCCTCGTGCCGCAGTCGCAGCTGTTCGGCACCGCGCCCGTCGTCGTCAACAACCTCAACATCAACCGGGCACCGGACGGCGAGCCGACGCTGCTCACCCTCGACGAGGTCCGGACCCTGTTCCACGAGTTCGGTCACGCGCTGCACACCCTCTTCTCGCAGGTGCACTTCCCGAAGTTCGCCGGCACCCGGGTCCCCCGCGACTTCGTCGAGTATCCGTCGCAGGTCAACGAGGTCTGGATGCTGTGGCCGGAGGTCCTGGCCAACTACGCCACGCACCACCGCACCGGCGAGCCGCTGCCGGCCGCGGTGGTGGAGCGGCTGCAGGCGGCGGAGCAGTTCAACAAGGGCTTCGCGACCACGGAGTACCTGGCCGCGACGCTGCTCGACCTGGCCTGGCACACGCTGACCGTCGAGGAGGCCGATGCGGTGACCGACGTGCTCGCCTTCGAGGCTGCGGCGCTTTCGCGGGCCGGCGTCGCGGTGCCGTTCGTGCCGCCGCGGTACCGGACCACCTACTTCGCGCACATCTTCAGCGGCGCCGCGTACAGCGCGGGCTACTACTCCTACATCTGGAGCGAGGTCCTCGACGCCGACACCGTCGACTGGCTCACCGAGCAGGGCGGGCTGCGCCGCGAGCTCGGTGACACGTTCCGTGACGGCCTGCTCGCCAAGGGCGGCAGCGCCGACTCGATGGACGTGTACCGGGCGTTCCGCGGTCGCGATCCGTTGATCGAGCCGCTACTCAAACGGCGCGGATTGATCAGTGTTCCTTAGGTTTTGTTAAGACGACTACCGGACGGGGCGCCGCGTTCCCTAAGCTTGCGCGGTGCGTGGCGCCACCCCCCGGCGGAGGCCCGCTGCCGCACGTCGCCTGCACCTGAGCAGGATGGCGCTGCTTGCCGCGGTCAGCCTCGTCGCCTCACTGATCAGTGTCGGTATCTCCTGGGCGATTTTTCCCAACGAGCCGGCGGCGGTCACCGACGACATCTCCTTCGACGCCGCCAAGTTCTACGAGACGCACGCACGGGCCAACGCCGCCCGCGGGGTCGAGCTGGCCTCCGCCCCCGGCGCGTCCCTGGTCCCGAAGCCCGTGGCCGGTCTCACCCAGGCAGCGACCAACAACGCCTTCATCGTCATCGAGGTCGGCCGCCAGATGGGCCTGCCAGAACGCGCGTTCGTCGTGGCGATCGCGACCGCGCTGCAGGAGACGTACCTGAAGAACCTGGCCAACCCGAAGGTCCCCGCGTCGCTGAAACTCCCCCACGAGGGCACCGGCACCAACTACGACTCCGTCGGCATCTTCCAGCAACGCGTCAGCATCTGGGGCACCGTCGAGCAGCTCATGGACCCGGCCGTCGCGTCGGCGAAGTTCTACACCAGGCTGATGAAGGTCTCCGGCTGGCAGTCCATGAGCGTCACCGGCGCCGCGCAGGCGGTGCAGCGGAGCGCTTTCGCCAGCGCGTACGCCAAGCACGCCACGACGGCCCAGAAGATCGTCGACCAACTGACCGACTGAGCCCGCTGACCCCCTGCTGGCCTGCGCTGGCCACACTGGCCTGCGCTGGCCACACTGGCCTGCGCTGGCCACACTGGCCTGCGCTGGCCACACTGGCCTGCGCCGACCGCACTGACCTGCCGGCCCCGCCGGCCCCCGCCGGCCCCGCCGGCGGCACCGCCGCCCGGTGATCGAAGTCGCCGGGCGGTCGTCGGGACGGCCATTCCCGTCCTTGGATCACCAGCAGCACCACGGCTGATCCACAACCCGGCGCCCACCGGCGGGCGAACGGCTCACGCCGAACGGCGGAGATAACCCTTGCCCGGCCACGCCACCCGCGGCCCAGCCCGCCCGCACCGATCCAGCCCGCCCGCACCGATCCAGCCTGCCCGGAACCTGCCTCGGCACCGTCCGGTGCCGGCCCGCGCCACCGCCCGATGATCGAAGTCGCCGGGCGGTCGTCGGGACGGCCATTCCCGTCCTTGGATCACCAGCAGCACCACGGCTGATCCACAACCCGGCGCCCACCGGCGGGCGAACGGCCCACGCCGAACGGCGGAGATAACCCTTGCCCGGCCACGCCACCCGCGATCCAGCCCGCCCGCACCGATCCAGCCTGCCGCGCCGATCCAGCCTGCCCGGCACCTGCCTCGGCACCGTCCGGTGCCGGCCCGCGCCACCGCCCGATGATCGAAGTCGCCGGGCGGTCATCGGGATAGCCATTCCCGTCCTTGGATCACCAAGAGCACACCGGCTGATCCACAACCCGGCACCCACCAGCCAGCGAACGGCCCACGCCGAACGGCGGAGACAACCCCCTTGCCCGGCCACGCCACCCGTGATCCAGCCCGTCCCCATACCGCCGCCACCCGCGTCGAATTGCGCCGGCACGCCCGCAGCGGCCGGGGACCTGCGCAACGCCCATGCCGCCCCGCCCCGCGACCCGCCCCGCGACCCGCCCCGCGACCCGCCCCGCGACCCGCTGCGGCAGGCCGCAGAACCACACCTACCGACCGCGATCACCCCGGCACCGACTGCTCAAGTAGCGTGGCCGCGTCCAATCCGGCGCCACTGCCAGCACGACACTCCGCATCAGTGCCGCAATCCGTGCCAGCACCACGCCGGTCCCCTCACCAGACCACCAACTCTGCTGTTGGTCCAACCAGTTGATGTGTGAGACAGTCACCCGGTGACATTGACGCCGGCTCCTCGTAGCAACGTGTCCGACCATGTGTTCGCGCAGCTGCGGGATGCGATCGTCAGCGGGGCGTACGAGCCCGACGCGAGCCTGCCGAGTGAGCGCGAGTTCGCGGCGACGTTCGAGGTGAACCGGCATGCGGTGCGTGAGGCGCTGCGCCGGCTGCAGCAGCTCGGCCTGGTCAAGGTCAGCCAGGGCGGTGCGACCAGGGTCCTGGACTGGCGGCTGCACGCCGGGCTCGACCTCGCCATGTCCACCGCCATGGCCGCCGGTGACGTCCTGCCGCTCGGCACACTCGTGCGCGACATGATGGAGATGCGCGCCTGCATCGGGGCCGATTCGGCCAGGTTGTGCGCGCTTCGGGGTACACCTGCCGCGAAAGCACAAATCGCTGCCAGGGTCGACGACCTCGCCGCCGCCGCGCCGGACCTGGACCGGATGGGCGAGGCCAATGTCGCGCTGTGGCGGGCGGTCGTCACGGGGAGCGGCAACACGGCGTACCTGCTGGCGTTCAACAGCCTCGTCAGCGGTGCCCTCGCGGTCGGGCACGTGCCACCGCGGCTGCGCACCGCCGAACTGCTCGACGTCGCGGGGCACCGGCGGCTCAGCGAACACATCGCCGACGGCGCCGCCGATCTCGCCGAGGAGCAGGCCCGGACGCTGCTCACCGCCTCCCTTTCCGCGCCGCTCGCCACGCGCAAGGAAAGCCCCGCCCCGCGCGAGGAAAGCCCCGCACCGCGCAAAGCAAACCCCGCCCCGCGCAAGGACCACCCCGCCGCGCGAAAGGAAAGCCGAGCATGATCCCCGCCGTGCTCTACGCCGTGCCCGCGTTCCTGCTGCTCATCGTGATGGAGGCGGTCTCGTACCGCTTCCTGCCGGACGACGACGAACGCGGCTACGAGGTCCGCGACACCACCACCAGCCTCTCCATGGGACTCGGCAGCCAGATCATCGGCGTGCCGTGGAAGATCGTGGTCGCGCTCGCGTACGCCGGCCTCTACGTCCTCACCCCGCTCAAGCTCGACCCGCACAGCCCTTGGACGTGGGTCCTGCTGTTCTTCGCCGACGACCTCGCGTACTACTGGTTCCACCGGCTGCACCACGAGGTCCGGCTGTTCTGGGCCGGCCATGTCGTGCACCACTCGAGCGTCTTCTTCAATCTGTCCACGGCGCTGCGGCAGAGCTGGACCCCGATGACCGGCACCCCGTTCTGGCTGCTCCTGCCGCTGCTGGGCATCCCGCCGTGGATGGTGTTCCTGCAGCAGTCGATCAGTCTCGCGTACCAGTTCTTCCTGCACAGCGAGCGGATCAACCGGCTTCCCGCCGTCGTGGAGTGGTGCTTCAACACCCCGTCGCACCACCGCGTCCACCACGGCGCCAACGCCGAGTACCTGGACCGTAACTACGGCGGCATCCTCATCGTCTGGGACCGCCTCTTCGGTACGTTCGAGCCCGAACGAGCCCGCGTCGTCTACGGGCTCACGAAGAACATCACCACGTACAACCCGCTGCGAGTCGCGACCCATGAGTACCGCGACATCTGGCGCGATGTGCGTACCGCCGCCTCCTGGCGTCACCGGCTGCGCTTCGTGTTCGGCCGCCCCGGCTGGCAGCCGGCCGCATGAGACTCCCCCTGTGGCTCTTGGCCTGCGCGGCCACCGCCGAGCTCACGGGCGTCGCGCTGTCCTGGCACCCGTTGCAGTGGGTGGCGAAGCCGCTCCTTGCTCCGTTGCTGCTCTGGTACCTGCTCCGCACGGCCGGCAGGTCCGCACTCGGCTGGGGCCTGGCCTTCGCGTGCGCGGGTGACGTGGCGCTGCTCGTGCCGGGTACCGCATCCTTCCTGATCGGCATGGCCTGCTTCCTGGGCACCCAGGTCTGCTTCCTGCTCGCCTTCCTGCGCCGCGCTCCCCTGCACCGCCCGGCCGCCGCAGGTTACGCGGTGCTGTGGGCGTCGCTCAACGCCGTACTCTGGCCGTCATTGGGCTCGCTGCGGGTGCCGATTCTGGTGTACAGCCTCGCTTTGAGCGCCATGGCCGCCGCCGCGTACGCCGTCTCCCGCCGCGTCGCCGCCGGAGCCGCCCTGTTCCTGCTCTCGGACCTCCTGATCGGCCTGGGCGCCGCCGACCTGGACTTCCCGGCCCGCGACCTGATCGTCATGACAACGTACATCGCCGCCCTCTTCCTCATCACCACCGGCTACGTACGGGCATTGGATGGTGACGGAGAGGTCATGGAGCGTCGGGGCGCTGGACGGGGGGTGGTGCGCCCGGGAGAATGAGGTGCGGCGCCTACCGGGGGGGAGGCGGCACGTGCCACGACCGTATTTCTCTTTGGACGCACCAGATTCCGGTGCGTTCTCGTCCTTCGACTCGATCGACTGGGAGGCCCGTTTCGCGGCCGCCCGAGCCGACCGCGCCCGTCGGCGTGACGAGCGGCTGCGGGTCAGAGCGGAGTTCGCCGAGGCTCGCCGGCATGGGCTGATCGCCCGCCACGCGACGAAGCTGGCCAGGCTGCGGACCGCCCGCCTGCTGTCGACGGGACCTGATGCGGCTTCACTGGGCGACGGTGGTTCGCAGCGGGCAGCCGCGCCGGTCGACGCTGCTTCGCAGCGGGCAGCCGGGAGTCAATCGACGGTGCCGCCGCCGGGCCGGGCCGCGGCTGTCGGGCCGGCGCCTGTTGATCAGGCGCCTGGACGCTCGATGCCTGCACGTTCGGTGCCTGCGCGCCTGGCATCGGGACGCCCGACGACGGCGGACCCGACACCGGCGAGCTCAGCACCCGAGCATCTGCCGCCGACTCGGCCACCACTCGCGGAATATCCGCCAGTAGGCTCGACGCCCGGTCGCTCGACGTCTATTCACCAAGCGCCCGCACCCGAATCGCCGACATCGGTGCCGGTGACACCGACCCGACCGACGCCTGCATCGATCCGGTCAGTACCCGAACGATCGACACCTGCGCGACCGGCACCCGTACGGTCGGTGCCCGAGCGATCGGCACCCGCATTCGCACGGCCAAAGCCAACGCGGGCACCCTCGCCGAACCCCGCACCGACGTCCGGCCGACCGGCATCGCCACCGCTGACATCCACACCAGCACAGCCCATGCCGACACAACCAGCGTCCACGCCGACGCCGCCAACACCAGCACGGGGAACGCCGACGTTGGCACAGGCAACGTCGACACCGCCGGAGAATCCGCAAACACCGGCACGGGCGCCGCAAGCACCGCCGACGCCGACACCGGCACGGGCGCCGCAGGCAACACCGACACCGGCGACGCCAGTACGTCCAGTGCCGCCACGGTCCGCGCCGGCACTGGGCCGCTCAGCAGGGCTGCAGTCAACACCGGCGCCCGCTCGACCGGGGCGCTCGGCCGGACCGACGGCGCCGCCGGGTAACGCACCGGCAGCGGACCGCCCCGCTCGTCCGCAGCGAAGGCCCGCACCTGCCGCAGCCATTCGGCGACGTCCGCCGCGCTCGGTCCATGCAGCGACACAGCCCGCCACCACCCGGCCGACATCCGCAAGTTCAGCACGGGCGGCAGTGATCAGCGCGGCACCTTGTCGACGAAGACCCGCACCTGCCCACGGGGCAACCATGCCCGCTGCCCGGACCCGGCGCTGCCGGGCTAGCCGCCGGTGGTCATGGCGGGCATCGCGGGGTCCGCCGGACTGGCGCAGTGGCAGGGCGTGGACGGTCGGCTCCGCAGATCGCGAGCCGTCCGGCGACGGGATCGGCATTTGCCCATCTCGCGATCCGCCACGGGGCGATTGCCAGACGGCGCGCTGCCTGAGGCCCGGCGGCCGGACCTCGGTGCCGCGGTTCACGCCCGGGCAGACGAGATCCGAGCGGCCACGGCGGCTGGGCCGGGAAGGTCAGGCTGCCCCGTCGCGCGAGCCACGGCCGAGGTCAAGGCCGGCACGCGCGAGCCACGGCCGAGGTCAAGGCCGGCACGCGTGAGCCCGCGGCGAAGGGAGGGTGCGACGTGGCGGGCGACCACAGGATGCCGCGCGCACGCGCCAGAAGCTGCCGCGCGCACGCGCAGGCAGTGCGAGCGGCAGCGAGCATTGGGGGTGTGGGGTGAGAATCCCCCACCGGCCGCGAGAGCGGCCAGCATCACAGCATGCCGTGTTGGACGATCCAGTCGAAGGAGGCGGTCTCTTCGTACGTGAACTCCAGGGCCACGATCAGGGTGAAGCGGCGGTCGATCTGGTACGGGGTGAAGCGGTGAACGGCGCACTCCATCCAGACGGGGATGCGCGACGCCGGGTTGGCCAGGACGGCGTGTTTGCCGCAGCGGTGCTCCATGGCCCGCAACGCTATCGACGGTGGCGCGATGGCATCAGCCTGCTGCCTGATACTCCAAATGGTGTACGAGAGGGTGCCTCCGCGCGGACGACGACCTGGCGAGCTGCCGCCCCTAGCGTTCGACGGCATGACGAAGACGAAGATGGTCGCCGCGTTCGCCGCGGTCACGTTCATCGCGGTGCTGAGCGGCAGCGGGGACCGGCTGACAGAAGGGTCGTTGCCGCTGGCGACCTGGCTGGCGGCGCTGGTCTGGGCGCAGGTGCGGTGGCCGCTCACCGGGCTGGTCGCCGGGATCTGCAGCGTCGTGGCGATGCGGCTCGCCGAGCTGACCACCGGCGGCTGGCTGTGGCCGGTGACGCTGCTGTACGTGTCGGTGGTCATCGGGCCGCGGCCGCGGCTGCGGCTGGTCGTGGGGATCGCGGCCGTGCACGCGGTGTGGGCGTTCAACCTGGAGTGGACGGTGCTGCAGCACAGCGCGAGCCGGGCGATCGCCGGGGTCGGTCCGGACGTGCTGTGGCTGACGGCGGCGCTCGCGGTGACCGTGGCGATCGGCAGCTGGCGGCAGTGGACCCAGGCCACGATCCAGCAGCAGCGGGCCGAGGCCGAGCAGCAACGGGCCGAGATCCAGCAGCAGCGAGCCGAGGCGAAGCAGCAACGCGCCGAAGCAGAGCGGCAGCAGGCCGAGATCGAGCGGCAACAGGCCGAAGCCGAGCGGCAGCGGGCCGAGATCCAGCAGCAGCGCGCCGAAGCCGAGCAGCAGCGGAGCGAGATCGAGCGGCAGCGGGCCGAAGCCGAGCGGCAGCGGGCTGAGGAGCGGCTGCGGGTCGCGCGGGAGGTGCATGACACGGTGGCGCACACCCTCGCGGTCGTCGGCGTGCACCTGAATGTCGCCGCCGATGCCCTCGACAGCGCGCCTGAGGAGGCGCGGGCGGCATTGCGGCTGGCGCAGGACGTGCGGCGCCGGGCGATGGGTGACCTGTCCTCGCTCGTCGGGGTGCTCCGCGAGGACCTGCGGCCGACCGCCGAGCCGCTCGACCTGGAGGCCCTCGTGGCGCAGGTACGGGCGGCCGGGCTCGACGCGCGGCTGCACGTCGACGGAGGCGGAGGCGCACACGGAGATGCACGCACACACGGAGACGCAGGCGCACACAGAGACGCAGGCGCACACAGAGACGGAGGCGGAGGCGCACGCGGAGACGCACGCACACACGGAGACGCAGGCGCACACAGAGACGGAGGCGGAGGCGCACACGGAGACGCACGCACACACGGAGACACAGGCGCACACAGAGACGGAGACGGGGGCGAAGACAGAGACGGGGGTGAAGTCCCGCTGCCCGTACGGCTCGCGGTCGGGCTCATCGTCCGGGAAGCGCTGACCAACACCGTCCGGCACGCTGCGGCCAGCACGGTCACCGTGGAGGTCCACTATGGACCGGCGACCAGGGTGACGGTCATCGACGACGGCAGGGGTTCCACGGCGCCGGCCGGGCACGGGCTGACCGGGATGCGGGAGCGGGTCGAGGCGCTCGGCGGCCGGCTCACCACGGACGGCGCCGGTGGCTTCACCGTACACGCGACAATCCCGTCATGACGGTGCACGTGTTGCTCGCCGACGACCAGGCCCTCGTCCGCGCCGGGTTCAGCAGCCTGCTGCGGCGGGCGCGGGACATCACGGTCGCCGGTGAGGCGTCCACCGGTGACGAGGCGGTCCGGCAGGCCCGGCGGCTGCGGCCCGACGTGGTGCTGATGGACATCCGGATGCCAGGACTGGACGGGATCGCGGCGACCGCGCAGATCGTCGCGGACCGGGACCTCGCCGGCACCAGGGTCGTCATCCTGACCACGTTCGAGACCGACGAGCACGTGTTCGCGGCGCTGCGGGCCGGTGCGAGCGGCTTCCTCACCAAGGAGGTCGAGCCCGACGAGCTGCGCCGTGCGGTGCGGGTGGTGGCGGCCGGCGAGGCGCTGCTGTCGCCGAGCGTGACCGCGCGGGTGATCGGCCAGTTCGCGCACCGGCCGGCCGGGCCGGCGGGCGACGGCGGCGGCCGGCTCGCCGTCCTGACCCCGCGGGAGGTCGAGGTGGTGCGCCTGGTCGCCGCCGGCCTGTCCAACGAGGAGGTCGCCCGGGAGCTGTTCATCAGCCCGCTGACCGCGAAGACCCACGTGACCCGCGCCATCGCGAAGGTGGGGGTACGGGACCGCGTCCAGCTGGTGATCCTCGCCTACACGTCGGGGCTGGTCAGCTGATCACGGCTTGTGCCGGTCGACGCCGAAGCCGTTGCACTGCCGGCCGCCGTTGATGCAGTGGCTGACGAGGGCGGCCTGGCGGGCGGCGTCCCAGCCGTTCATGTAGTCGTAGTGGAACGACGAGCCGTTGCCCGAGGAGTACGCGAGGCCGGACGTGTTGCCGCCGGGCAGCTTGTACGGCACCTTCATCTCGAACATCGGCAGCGGCACCGGGTTGCTCTTCGGGCAGACCCCGTTGACGGGCCACACCACGTGCGACTTGTGGTCGGCGCTGTCCAGGCTGCGGCCGTCCCAGCAGCTCGGGGCCTGCATCCGCACGATCAGCGACGACCCGGCGGGGCACGACGGCGGGATGGCCTTGCCGAGGTAGTCACCGCAGTTCCAGGTGCCGCTGAACTGCGCGGCGTCCTGCAGCTTCATGTCGCCGACGATGAGCCGGAAGCCGGCGGGGAACGGCTGCACGGTCCGGTAGTCCTTGACCCCGGACTTGTAGTAGACGGTGACCCGTTCCGGTTTCACGACGGCGCCGTTCTGGGTCAGGGTCGGGAACCAGTACGACGACGCGTCGAGGGTGTCCTCGCAGGAGGTCCGGCCCTTGAGCAGGGTCTGCGGGGTGGAGGTCGCGTTCGCGGCGGGGTTGCCGACGAACGTGTGGTTGTGCGCGGCGCCCGCGAGGCCGGGGAAGACGATCGGGTCGTCGCTGAGCCGGTGCGTCTCGGTGCAGTTGGCGGGGAACTCGCGGTACTGCGCCTGCGGCGGCTTGTCGGTGAACGTCTTGACCGGCGCGGCGGTCGCGGTCGGGACCGGGGCCGACGGCAAAGACCGGGAAGGCGGGGAAGGCGCGGCGCTGGAGGGCGCGGCCGACGACGGCGGAGGCGGCTGGGAGATCACCACCGGGCCCTGGTTCGGATCGCACGCGGCCAGCAGCAGGCCGGCTGCCAGCAGGAACCCAAGACGTCTGCGCACGGTTGCGGTGCCTTTCGAGATCGACGGTGCAACCCACCGCCGAACCTATGGCCGCCCGCGGCGAACGGTCATGAGTCGAAAGTCCCAGCGCGCCAGCGGACCACCGCCTCGATGCGGCTGCCGACCTGCAGCTTGCCGAAGGCGTTGTACAGGTGGTTCTTCACGGTCTTCTCGGTGAGCCCGAGCCGCTCGGCGATCGCCGCGTTGGACAGCCCGTCGCAGAGCAGGTCGAGCACGTCGCGCTCCCGGTCGGTGAGGCCGGCGCGGTCCCGGGCCTGCCGGCGTGTCCCCTGCTCGCGCAGCGCCGACGCGGCCACCGACGCGGCGACCGGCGACAGCCAGCCCTGCCCGGCGGCGACGGCGAGGACCGCGCGGTGCAGGTCCGGCGGGTCGAAGTGGCCGTGCACCAGGTACCCGCGGGCGCCGCCGCGCAGCATCGAGGCGATCACGCCGGGGCTCGCGTCGCTGGTGAGGGCGAGCACCGAGGTGTGCCGGGCGAGCTCGTCCACGATGGACAGCCCGTCGGCGATCGGCATGCGGTGGTCGAGCAGGGTCACGTCGGGCCGGTGCCGCAGCGCCAGGGTGAGCGCGTCCCGGCCGTTGCCGGCCTCCCCCACGACCCGCACGTCGTCGCTGAGCTCCAGCACGCCGCGCAGCGACTCCCGTACGACCGGGTTGTCGTCCACGACGAGCACGGTCACCGTCATCCCGGTACCTCCGCCGCGTCCGCCTCCATGGGGGTGACCGCCACGATCTCGGTGCCGCCGCCCGGCACCGACGACACCCGCAGGGAGCCGCCGACGGTGCGGGCCCGCTCCGCCATTCCGACGATGCCGAGGTGCCCGCCGGCCTGCAGCTCGGCCAGGTCGCGCGGGGTGAAGCCGCGGCCGTCGTCGCGGATGCGCAGCTCCAGCCGGCCGCGGGCGGCGCGGACCGTGACGTCGACGTGCCGGGCGCCGGCGTGGCGGGCCACGTTGTGCAGCGCCTCGGCGAGGATGCGGACCAGCTCGTAGCGCACCTCGACGCCGGGCTCGAGCGGTGCCGCGTCGACCCGGACCGGGATCCGCCAGCGGTCGGACCAGTCGTGCGCGGTGGCCCGTACGGTCTCGGCGAAGTCCAGGTCGAGCTGGTCGATGCGCAGCCCCTCCAGCAGCTGCCGGGCCTCCCGGGCGGCGGCCTCCGCGCCGCGGGACACGGTGCCGGCGAGCTGCTCGGCCAGGGCCGGGTGCCGGCGCAGCGACTGCGGCAGGGCCAGCGCGGCGAAGGACACGCCACGCAGCGTCTTGGCGACCGAGTCGTGCAGCTCCCGGGCGAGCCGGGCCCGCTCGGAGGCGGCCGCCGAGCGCTGCGCCGCGCCGACCACCTCGACGGCGAGGTCCAGGTGCCGTTGCAGGGCCG
The DNA here is from genome assembly GCF_040654515.1 of Dactylosporangium sp. NPDC050688. Taxonomy (NCBI): domain Bacteria; kingdom Bacillati; phylum Actinomycetota; class Actinomycetes; order Micromonosporales; family Micromonosporaceae; genus Dactylosporangium; species Dactylosporangium sp. NPDC050688. The sequence continues at coordinate 160,609 of NZ_JBFAIC010000004.1, read as the reverse complement.
TGGTCGCGGCCGCCGCGCCGATCCCGGCGAGCACGCTGACCATCGGGAACGCGACGATGAACGCGGCCACGTCCGGCGGCGGGTCGTTGGCCCGCAGGACCGCACCCGCCGCGGCGAAGCCGAGCGCCGCCTGCGCCGCCCACAGCGGCAGCGCCCGCATGCCGAGCAGCGCGCCGCCGAGTGCGGCGGAGCCGGCGACGTAGCAGAAGAACGCCATCCCGCCGCGGCTGAGCACCAGCACCGCCACGGCGCCCCCGAGGTCCGCGGCGAGGGCCGGCCACGGGTGGCGGGTCACCGCGGGCCAGCGCGTCAGGACGCTCACTGCCGCGACGGTACCGGCGGCAACGACCGCCACGACGGTACCGGCGGCGACGACCGCCACGACGGCGAGGATGCGCCACCAGTCCTCGACGAGCAGCAGCCCCGCGGCCGCGGCGGTGGACGCGATCGCGGCCCGGCCGAGCAGCACCGCCCGGGCGATGGCGGCCGGGGCGGCGGCGGTGACGGCGAGCGGACCCATCAGCGCAGCTGCAGGTCGTCGACGAAGAAGCGGTACGCGTTGGGCAGCATGTCGGTCGCGACGACCAGGTCGATCCGGCGCACCGGCCGGCCACCTCCGCAGAACCGCGCTGACGGCACCGAAGGCGCCTCTGACCTGGCACAACGATTCGGATCGAGGCTGCGATGCGCACGTCAGCCGACCCGGGTGAGCGGCGGGGCCGGGATGGGGCCGAGGGCGCGGGCGTACGCGTCGGCGAGGGCGGACGCCTGCGCCTGCGGGGTGTGCCGGGCCGCGAACGCCTCCTGCAGCCGGGGGCGGCCGGGCCGGCCGGTGGTGAGGACCGTGCCGAGCTCGGCGGCGACCGCCTCCGCGGTGCTCAGGTCCGGGTCGAGGCCGAGGGAGTCCAGCGCGGGGATGCTGCGGGCGACCAGCGGCAGCCCGGCCACGGCCGCCTCCAGCAGCGGCAGGGGACAGCTCTCCCAGGCGGCGGTGTGCAGGTACACGTCGGCGGCGGCGAGATGGTTGCGCACCTCGGCGGGTGACCGCCAGCCGGTCACCCGGACCCCCGCGGCGCGCAGGGCGGCCTCGCCGCGCGGATCGCCGCCGCCGACCCAGGTCCAGGTCACGCCGCTGCCGGCGAGCCGGTCGTCGCGGGCGAGCAGGGCCTTGACCCGTAGGAGGAAGGCGGGGTCCTTCTGCGCGCAGACCCGGCCGACGGTGACGATCGAGCCGTCGTGGCGGCGGCGGTCGGGCCGGGCGGTGCGGGCCCGGGTGGTGTTGGGCACGACGACGGCGGGGATGCCCAGCTCCGCGGCGAGCTCCGCCTCGCGGGGGCTGACGCAGACGGCGAGGTCGGTGGAGGCGGCGACGGCCCGTTCGGCGGCCCGCAGCAGCCGCGTGACCGGCGCCGGCACGCCGGTGCGCTCGAAGCTGAAGCAGTGCGGCGTGAACAGGATCGCCGGTCCGGTCGCGGAGCGGGCGACCGCCGGGATCACCGTCCGGCCGACCAGGCCGGCCCAGGTGCCGTGCAGGTGCACGACGCGCGGCGCCACGGCGGGCAGCGTCTCGCGCAGCGCCCGGGCGAGGTGGACCCGGCCGCCGCCGGCGTCGCGGCTGCCGGCGAACAGGTCCTCGTGCCGGACCGGCACCTCGCTGCCGGGGCGCCGGCGGAACAGCAGATGGTGCTCGAACTGCGGGGTCGAGCGGACGAACTCGACGACCGCGCCGGCGGTGCCGCCGCCCATGGACCCGGTGACGTGCAGGATGCGCGGGATCTCACGCCGCATGTCTCGCCCCTCCGCTCGCAGGACCGGCGGCCGGACCACGCGCCGGACCACGCCGGACCACGCGTGGCCTGTCACCGGCACGTCGAACCACCTATACGGAACGTATCAGCGTAAACACCGTGTGTTCGTACACACCACGCAAATCACCCGGGCAGAACGCATGGGGATCCGGTGACACCGCGCATCTGCCCCTTGGCACCGCCGGGCCGCACCGTCGAGGCATGACACGAACACTGCACCGGCCCGCCGTGGCCGCCGGGGTCCTCATCGGCGTGCTCGGCCTCGCCGACCTCGGCCCATTCACCCCCGGCGGGCCCGTCACCTGGATCCTGCCGCTCGTCGCGCTCGGCTACCTCATCGCCGCCCACCTGCGCGGCACGCCCCGGCGCCGGCAGCTCGCCGGGCTGGCGGCGTTCACCGGCGTCGCGGCCGTCACGCTGCTGCTCGACCCGGCCGTCGGGCAGTTCGTCCTCGCCGCCGGCTGGGTCGGCCACGCCGCCTGGGACTGGGCGCACCGTGACGGTTCGGTCGTGCCGCGCTGGTACGTCGACTGCTGCCTGCCGCTGGACCTGCTCATCGCCGCCTCGCTGGTGGCCGCCGCCGTTAGCATCGGCTGATGTCGACGCGACCCGCAGACCAGCAGCTGCGCCAGGCCCGGCACGGCTGATGTCGACGCGACCCGCAGACCGGCGGCTGCGCCGGGCCCGGCACGTCGCGCTGGCCGCGCTCGCCACCGGCGCGGCCGGCGGCCTCCTCGCCCCTGGGTGGGTCGTGCTGCGCGAGGGTCACCAGGTGCCGCTCGGGCTCGCCGGGGTGCTGGCCTTCGCCGCCGGGCACGCCGCGGCGCTGCACGCGGCGCTCACCCCGTGGCTGCCGGAGGCGACGAGGATGCGGCGGCTGCTCTGGTACGTGACAGCCGCCGCCCTCTCCGTCGCGCTGGTCGGGGCCACGGCAGGCCCACGCGCCTGGGCATGGATCGGCGCCGCGGTCGTCGGCAGCGCGCCGCTGCTCGGCCACCGGGGTGCGGCCCTGCTCGCCGCCCTCGCCCCGCCGGCGGTCACCGCGGGCCTGGGCTGGTGGCAGCACGACGTGGCCGGGCCGGTGCTGCTCACCGCCGCCGTCGGCGCCGGGATCGCACTGGTCAACCGGCTGCAGCTGTGGTTCTGGGACCTGCTGCTCGACCTCGACCAGGGCCGGGCCGCCCAGGCGTCGCTGGCCGCCGCCGAGGAACGGCTGCGCTTCGCTCGCGACGTGCACGACCTGCTCGGCCACAGCCTGACCGTCATCGCGCTGAAGGCGGAGCTCGCTGCCCGGCTCGCCGCCGTCGACGCCGGCCGCGCCGCGCGGGAGGCCGCCGAGGTGCAGCGCCTCGCCGCCGGCGCCCTCACCGGCGTGCGCGACGCCGTGCACGGGTACCGCAGCGTCGACCTCGCCGGGCAGCTCGAGGACGTCCGCCGGCTGCTGGACTCCTGCGGCGTCCGCTGCACCGTCACGGCGCACGGTACTGTGCCGCCCGACCCGGCCGCCCAGTTCGCCGCGGTGCTGCGCGAGGCGGCCACCAACGTCCTGCGGCACAGCAGTGCGACCTGGTGCACGATCGACGTGGCCGCCGATGGGCCCGGCGCCACGCTCACCGTCACCAACGACGGCGCCAAGCCCGGGACCGCCGGCGGCCACGGGCTGCGCGGTCTGGCCGAACGCCTCGCCGAGGCCGGCGGCACCCTCACCCACCGGCTCGACGGCGACCGGTTCGAGCTGCGGGCCACCGCGTGATCCGGGTCGTGCTCGCCGACGACGAGGAGCTGATCCGGGCCGCCCTCGCCGCGCTCCTCGGCCTGGAGCCGGACCTCGACGTCGTCGCGCAGGCCGCCGACGGCCGGGCGGCGCTGGACGCGGCCCTCGCGCACCGGCCCGATGTCGCCGTCGTCGACCTGGAGATGCCGGCCCTCGACGGCCTGCAGGTCACCGCCGAGCTGACCCGGGCGCTGCCGGAGTGCGCGGTGGTGATCCTGACCGGCCGGGGCCGCCCCGCCCACCCGGCCCGGGCCCTCGCCGCCGGCGCGAAGGGCTTCCTGGTGAAGGGCGCCCCCGGCGGTGCCCTCGCCGACGTGATCCGCCGGGTGCACGGCGGCGGCCGGTACGTCGACCCGGCCCTCGCCGCCGACGCCCTCGCCGCCCCGCCGTGCCCGCTCACCCCACGCGAGCTGGAGGTGCTCCGGCTCGCCGAGCACGGCACCCCGACCGCGGTCATCGCTCGCCGGACGAACCTGTCCGCCGGTACGGTCCGCAACTACCTTGCCGCCGCCACCCAGAAGCTCGGCGTCGCCGACCGCGCCGAGGCGTACGCCCTCGCTCACCGCCACGGCTGGCTCTGACCCGCGGCTCCCACCCCCGGCGGCGGCCGGACCGGAGAGCGCTCTCCATCCGCGTCGTAAGTTCCGCTGAGATACGACCGGAATATCCGGCTTCGCACCGGCAGGATGTCGCCACGTATTGACGGACCGGCCACGCGGGCGCAACATTTGGGAGAGCGCTCTCCAAACGACGCTACCCGCCACTGGTTCCTCGCCGGCACCGGCGACGCGTGTGACCGCCGCACGTCGTCGCGCACCACCCACGGCCCGGCGACGGCGCCCGCCCACACCCCTGGGAGCTCCATGAGTACAAGACGGCTCAGAAGAATCCTGACCCCCATCGGGGTCACCACCGCGGTGGTCGCATCGATGGTCGTCGGCGCGATCCAGCTCACGGCCGCCGACGCCGCGGACGTCACCCTGCTCTCGCTCAACAAGCCGGCCCTCGCGTCCTCGCAGGAGCTCGGCGAGTCACCACCGGCCGGCGCGTTCGACAACAACCCCGGCACCCGCTGGGGCAGCCAGTGGAGCGACCCGCAGTGGCTGCGCGTCGACCTCGGCGCGACCGCGACCATCACCCAGGTCGTGCTGCAGTGGGAGAACGCGTACGGCAAGGCGTTCCAGATCCAGACCTCGCCCGACGGCAACGCCTGGACGAGCATCTACAGCACCACCACCGGCGCCGGCGGCACGCAGACGCTCAACGTCAACGGCACCGGCCGTTACGTGCGGATGTACGGCACGCAGCGCGGCACCGGCTACGGCTACTCGCTGTGGGAATTCAAGGTCTACGGCACGTCGACCGGCACGCCGCCGGCGACCAGCGGCCCCGGCTGGGTCATGGCCCCGAACCCGGTCACCGGCGTGACCCCGTCCACGGCGACCCCGCCGCCGACGAACCCGCCGACGACCCACCACGAGTTCCAGGCCAACTGCGCGGTGAGCCGCAGCAACCTGCCCGACGACCCGATCGTGTTCTTCGGGCTGCCGGGTGCGTCGCATTCGCACACGTTCATGGGCAACACCACCACCAACGCGAACACGACCCTGTCGTCGCTGCAGGCCGGTGGCACCGCCTGCATCACGCCCGGCGACAAGACCGCGTACTGGATGCCGACCCTGCTCAACAACGGCGTCGCCGTGCAGCCGATCGACCGCCAGGTCATCTACTACAAGAGCGGCGTGCTCGACTGGCGCAGCGTCCGGCCGATGCCGGCGGGCCTGCGGTACGTCGTGGGCAGCCCGTCCTCGACGCTCGAGCAGTTCCGGGACCACCCCGGCGCGGTCGAGGGCTTCGAGTGCGGTGACCTGACCCGGCAGTGGGACATCCCGGCCAACTGCGCCCCGGGCAGCCAGCTCAACGTCCGGTTCCAGGCCCCCAGCTGCTGGGACGGCCTGCACCTGGACTCCCCGGACCACAAGGCGCACATGGCCTACCCGGTCGTCGGGGTCTGCCCGTCGTCGCACCCGGTCGCCGTCAACATGATCGAGTTCAAGATGGCGTGGCCGGTCAGCGGCAACATGGCGAACGTGCAGTTCTCCAGCGGTCGCGGCTTCTCGTTCCACTACGACGTGTACAACGCGTGGGACCCGGCGACCCTGGCCGCGCTGACCACCCACTGCATCAACGGTGGCCTGCAGTGCAACCCGCGGGGCTACGACCAGTACAAGCCGGAGCGGGGCGCGGCGCTCAACGAGAACTACGTCCTGCCGTAACCGTCCGGTGAACGTCCCGGCGCCCCACCCGCACCCGGGTGGGGCGCCGACTCACGTCCAGGTCCGCGTCTATGTCGTGCGGCGCCGCGGGGCGTAGAGTCCCGGCCGTGGGGCAGCATGTCGACAGGGTGGTGGCGCCGGCCGCCCTCGGACGTGCGGTGCTGCTCGGCCGGGCGGCCGTCACGCTGACCGCCGGCACCGTCGGGCTGCGGCTGGTCCCCGACCTCCGCCCGCTGCTGGCCGCCCTCGCCCTCGTCGCCGTGACCACCGCGGCCGGGCTCGACCTGCTCGCCGAAGGGCTGTCCAACGCGGCGATCGCGCACCGCCTGCTGCTGACGGAGAAGACGGTGAAGAACCACCTGCACCACATCTTCACCAAGCTGGGCGTCAGCGGCCGCATGGAGGCGGTGCTGCTGTGGACCGGCCGCCGGTGACCGGCGACGCCACCGTGGACGGCGAGGGCCGGGTGTGGCCGCGCCGGCTCGGCTGGGCGGCGCTCGCGGTCGCGGTCGGGGCCACCGCGACGTTCGTGCCGCCGCTCGTGCTGCCGGGCGGCCGCGACCACCCGCCGGCCGCGACCGCCCCGACGCCCACGCCGGCTGCGGGGGTGGGCGGCAGCACCCCGGCGCCGGTCCCGACGTCGCCGGCCACCACGCCGTCGCGCTCGGCGGTGCCGTCCACCTCGTCCGCGAGACCCTCGGCGAGGCCGGGGTTCGACCCGATCAGCCTGCACGCGGCCGACGAGGCCAACCTGCGCAACGGTGCCCGGGTCATCGAGTGCCCGACCTGCGTCGGCGGCAGCCGGGTCGGCTACATCGGCGGGCCGAACACCCTGGCGATCCGGGTCGCGGACGTCCCGGCCGCCGGCGAGCGGACCCTGACCGTCACGTACGAGACGGCGGAGACCCGCACGCTGCTGGTCGCCGTCGGCGACGGGCCCGTCCAGGCGCTGACCCTCAGCGGCGCCGGCGACTGGCGCATCCCGGCGACGGTGTCGCTGCGGGTACACCTGCCGGCCGGCACCAGCTGGGTCAGGTTCTTCAACGACGCCGGGCCGGCCCCCGACGTCAACCGCATCGAGCTGCGCTGACGCCGGGGGCCGGCTCAGGTCAGAACGTGCCGGCGGTGTTGCACTTGGCTCGCTGCACGACGCAGTTCTTCACCCGCTTGCCGAGGACGGTGTTGTCCCAGGCGAGGAACGCGTCGCCGTGGAACGACGAGGCCATCCCCGACGACAGCGTGAACCCGTCGACGGAGCCCGGCGTCGGGTACGCGATGACGAACGACACCGACGGGATCGCCACCGGGAACGCGGCGGGGCAGGTGCCGTCGTTGGTGTAGGCGACGTGCCCCTTGTGGGTCGGGCTGTCCAGGTTGACGCCGTCCCAGCAGTCCTGGAAGACGAGCTGGAACAGCAGCGACGCGCCGGGCGCGCACCGGGGCCAGTTGCCGTCGGCGCTGCGGCCGACCTCGCCGCCGGGGCCAGCGCAGTAGAACTGGTTGACCGTCCCGGCCGGGGTCGGCGCCTGCAGCTTCGCGTCACCGGCGATCATCCGGAAGCCCTGCGGGAACGGCACCGTCTTGCTGGAGTCGGTGAGGCGGGAGCCGTAGTAGACGACCACGGCCTTCGGCTCGACGGGCTGGCCGTGCTCGTACAGCGTCGGCACCCAGTACGCGGAGAGGTCCGGCGCGGGCGCGCAGCTGGTGCCGGCGTTGGCCAGCAGCGTGTCGGCGGTGCTGTTCGCGTCGGTGCTGCGGTTGCCGATGAAGCTGTGCATGTGCGACGCGCCGGGCAGGCCGGGGAAGACGATCGGGTCGTCCTTGCGCGAGTGGCTGTACGTGCACGACGCGTTGAACTCCGGAACCCGCACCGCGTTCGCCGGCGCCGGGTCCATCGGCAGCGCGTCGAACGCGGCCAGCTGCGCGTTCCACTTCGCCTGGTCGACCCGCACCCAGCCGGTATCGGACGCGGGGGCGGACGGGGTACCGCTGCCGCCGCTGGTGAACGAGAACCAGTTGATGTTCACGAAGTCGGCGCCGCCACTGGCCCGCACGACCGCGAACACCGCCTGCGGGCCGGCCGTCGCGTGGGTGCCGGTCGCGGACAGCGTCGTCCACGCCTGCCACCCCCCGGTGGGCGTGATCGGGAACTGGGCGAGCAGCGGCCCGCTCACCGAGCCGGTGCGCAGCTCCACGGTGCCGCTGCCGGTGGCCGACGCGACCCGCGCCGCGGCGGTGACGCTGCCGGCGGGGCCGAGGTCGACGCCGTCGAACCGCATCCAGTCACCGTTGGCGAGGTACGCGACGTTCTGCCCGCCGCCGGTGTCGACGGTGGTCTCGACCTGGACGCCGGACTGCGCGGCGTACGCCTCGGCCTGCACGACGACGGTGGTCGCCGCGTCGGCCATGGTGACGGCGGTGACGGTGACACCGGCGAGCACGACGGCGAGGATGCCGGCCGCGCGCCTGAGTCTGGACATGATGCTCCTCCTGGCGGGGAAGGGGAACGATTGCGTTCCACGCTAGGAGCCGCCGCCGGTGGGCACCTGAGTCCAAAGGTTCATGCGGGAGGCCCAATTCCCGTCCACAGGCCGGTGGCGGTGCCGGCGTCGACGTGCCGCTCGTACGTGGCGACCTTCCCCGCGATCAGGCCGAGGCAGTCGTGCAGCTCGGCCAGCTGCCGCTCGATCCTGCCCCGGTGCTCGCGCAGCAGCTCCAGGCGCTCGGCCTCGTTGCCGGGGCCGGCCTTGACCAGGTCCGCGAACCGCCGGATCGACTGCAGCGGCATGCCGGTCGCGCGCAGCTTCGTGCACACCTCGAGCCAGTCGAGGTCGGCCTGGCCGTAGACCCGCCGGCCCGTCGCGGAGCGGCGGACCTCCGTGGTGAAGAGCCCTTCCCGTTCGTACATGCGCAACGTGTGGACGCTGAGTCCGGTGCGCTCGGCGACCTGGCCGATGCTCAGCGCCGTGTCAAGGGCCGTCATGGCTGGCAGGGTACCGCCGTTGACCTAGACCACGGTCTAGGAAATAGCGTCCGCGGCATGACCCATCCCACCGCCGACGACGTCCTGCGCGGCGTCGACCTGACCGGCCGGACCGCGATCGTCACCGGCGGCACCTCCGGCATCGGCCTGGAGACCGCGACCGCCCTCGCCCGGGCCGGCGCCCGCGTCATCGCCGGGGCGCGCAGTGTTTCTGGAGCCGTGTCCGGCGTTGAGGTGCGCCGGCTCGACCTCGCCGACCTCGACCAGGTCCGCGAGTTCGCCGCCGGCTTCGACACCGTCGACATCCTCATCGCCAACGCCGGCATCATGGCGTGCCCGCTCACCCGCGTCGGACCCGGGTGGGAGGCGCAGTTCGCGGTCAACCACCTCGGGCACTTCGCGCTCGTGCACCACCTGTGGCCGGCGCTGCTGCGGGGGCGGGCCGCCCGGGTCGTCGTGGTGTCCTCCAACGCCAAGCCCGACGCGCCGATCCGCTGGGACGACCCGCACTTCACCACCGGCTACGACAAGTGGGCCGCCTACGGGCAGTCGAAGGCCGCCAACGCCCTCTTCGCCGCGCAGCTGGACGTATTGGGTCAGGCCGCAGGGGTACGGGCAAGCTCCACCCATCCGGGAGCGATCCTGACGCCGTTGCAGCGCCACCTGACCCGGGAGGAGATGGTGGCGGCCGGCTGGATCGACGCGACGGGCCGGCCGGCGGACTACTTCAAGACCCCGGCACAGGGCGCGGCGACGCAGGTCTGGGCGGCGATCACACCTGAGGCGGCGGGCCGGCACTGCGACGACTGCGCCGTGACACCGTTCCGCCCGTCACCGCAGGACGCCGCGAGGCTGTGGGAGATGTCGGCGTCGATGACGGGCGTTTTTTGTCGTACCTGATGGTTAGGGTGGCGGCGTGAATCGGACGGACAGGTTGTATGCGCTGGTCGAGGAGCTGCGCGCGGTCGCCCCTCGGCCGCGCAGCGCCCGCTGGCTCGCCACCCGCTTCGAGGTCTCCACCCGCACCGTGGAGCGCGACATCAGCGCCCTGCAGCAGTCCGGCGTCCCGATCTGGGTCTCCCTCGGCCGCACCGGCGGCTATGCCCTCGACCGCTCCCGCACCCTCCCCCCGCTGAACATGACGCCGGCCGAGGCGGTCGCGGTCGCGGTGGCCCTGCACCGCCTCGCCGACACCCCGTTCCACGCCGCCGCCCGCACCGCCCTGCACAAGCTCCTCGCCGTCATGCCCGCCGCCGACGTCACCCGAGCTGAGGACCTCGCCGCCCGCATCCACCTCGTCCAGGGCACCGCTTCGGGCCGGTCCTCATACAGCGCCGGGTCGCCGGCTGCGGTGACCCCTCCTGGTGCGACTTCGTCCACCGCCACTGTCCCGGCTACCGCGACCGCGCCCGGTGCGGCCTCGGCCACCGCCGTTGTGTCCCCTGCCGCCGCCGACTCGGCTGTCGCGGTCTCTCCTGCTGGGGCTTCGTCTGCTGCCTCTCCCGCTGCCACCTCCGCCGTTGCCATCGCTCCTGTTGCGGCTTCATCCATGGCCGCGGCGGCTGCCTCTCGCACCGCTGTCTCGTCCACCGCCACCGCTCCCGCCGCCTCCCCTGTCACGGCCTCGACCGCCACGGCCTCGACCGCCAGGGTCTCGCCCGCGAAGGTCTCGCCCATCCTCGTCGAGGCTTTCACCACCGGCCGCGTCCTCGACATCGCCTATGCCGACCGCTTCGGCGTCACCACCCGCCGCCAGATCGAGCCAGCCGGCTACCTCGGTGGTCCCGCCGGCTGGTACCTGCTCGCCTGGTGCCGCCTGCGCGGCGACCTGCGCTCGTTCCGCATCGACCGCATCCACGAGGTGGTGGCGACGGCAGAGCTCGCCGCCCGCCGCCCGCTGCCGGACCGCGCCCTCGACATTCCGGGCCACCTGGTGAGGCGGGTCGCCATGGCCGCCTGACACTTCAAGCAGGCCGCCAGCATCTTGCTCGGCTTCCTCCGCTTTCCACGCCTTTGCCCGCGGCCTCCTTCTTCATCCGGCGTCACCGAAGTCACCGGCCACCTGGCGTCGCCGTCCTTGCGGCGTCGCCAGCGTCTCCGTTCGTCTGGCATCGTTCGCCCGGCATCGCCGGTCGTCCCGCGTTCCCGGCATCGCCGGTCATCTGGCATCGCCGTTTTTCGGCGTTCTCAGCGTCGCCGTTCGTCTGGCATCGCCGTTCGTCCAGCGTCGCCGACGGCGCCGTTTGTCCGGCGCCCCGGGCATCGCCGTTCGTCGGGATCGTTCGTCTGGCAGCGCCGTTCGTCCAGCGTCCCCGACGGCGCCGTTCGTCCAGCGGCCCCGGCATCGCCGTTCGTCTGGCAGCGCCGTTCGTCCAGCGTCCCCGACGGCGCCGTTTGTCCGGCGCCCCGGGCATCGCCGTTCGTCTGGGTCGTTCGTCTGGCAGCGCCGTTTGTCCAGCGGCCCCGGCATCGCCGTTCGTCTGGCGTTTCCGGCATCGTTGGTGTCGGCCCGCCGGCCGGTGACGGCGCGCTCATCGAGCGTGGCGGGGACGGGTTCCAGCCGATGTTCGTCGCGTTGCTCCATCGCGAGCAGCAACGCCCGTCACCGGGCCACGACGCCAACGACGACCACGGCGCCGGCGGGCGGCAGTTGGCTTGCTCGCCGCCCTCTTCGCCTTGTCCCGTCAGCGTGGACGTGGCCGCCGACGTCGTTGTGCTCGCCGGCCGCTGAGGGTGGCGAGCCAGCCGCACCACCATGCCGTCGAACGTACCTCCCGGGTACGACACTTTCGGCGGTGCCGGCGGCACGTCGGCTGAGGGCTGCTTCGGGAAGGAAGAAAGCGAATGGAAATGCCGACAGGACGGTGTCGGGGGACGGGCGGAGGGTGGGGGCACGCGGCCGGGGGTTGCCTGGCTGGATGGAATGAATGGAGTAGTGGCGACGATGAACGGCATCGGGTGGTTCCAGATCGGGGTCAGTGACGCGCAGGTGGCGCGCCGGTTCTACGGGGACCTGTTCGGGTGGACGTTCGGCGAGGATCCGGCGTACCAGATGATCACGACACCGGACGAGCGGTCGGTCAAGGGTGGGCTCGCTGTCGGGCAGCCGGGGCACGCGGTGTTCTGTGTGGTGGTCGAGGACGTGCCGGGGGTGTGCGGGAAGGCGGAGGCGGCCGGGGGCAAGGTGCTCGTGCCGCCGACGACGACCGAGGACGGGCTGGTGTTCGCGAACATCACCGACCCCGAGGGCAACCACTTCGGGATCTTCCAGCCGCGGGCATGACAGGCGGGCGTGACCGGCGGGCGTGACCGGCGGGCGTGACGTGCCGCGGGCGTGACAGGCGGCGGGGTCTGGTAGATCTACCGGATGCTCCTGACCTCGGATGCGCGGGCCCTCGAAGCGGCGCGGCGGCCCGCGTGGTTCCGGTTCGTGCCGGGCGTGGTCCTACTGGTCGCGGCGGCGGTGCTCGGTGGACTGCACGCGACGTTCGACGTGGTGCCGGTGTGCACGGACGCTGAGCCGTGCGGGCCGGCGCCGTTCGGGGCGGTGGCGGTGGGGCTGGCGTTCGCGGCGCCGTTCGCGGCGCTCGCCTCGACGCGGGTCGCGGCGGGGCTGGCCTGCGGGTTCCTGGCGACCGACATCGTGGGGCAGCTGACCGCACCGCAGCCGCAGGAGCAGGCCGCCTGGTTGTGGCTGCTCGACGCCGGGTACGCCGCGCTCGCCCTGGTCATCGCCGTCGCCGCCGGGACGCGGCGGGCCGGGACATGGCAGGTCGGGACGCGGCGGGTCGGGCGGGTCGAGGCGGCGTGGGCGGCCCGGGCGGAGCACCGTACGCCGCCGTCGGCCGGGCCGGGGCCAAGGCGGCACGGGTTCGGGTGGCGGCTCGCCGCGGTGGCACTCTTCGTGGTCGCGGCCGGGATCGCCGCGGCGGCCCTCGCAGCGCAGGCCGGCGCGCAGGCGCAGCAGGACTCGGCGCGGCGGGTCGCGGGTGAGGTGACCGGGCACCCGGACGAGTTCACCGTGCAGGTGCGCCTCGTGACCGGCGACGTGACCCGGATCGACGTGATCGACGCGCGGTCCCACCCGCTCGGCGCCCGCCGCACCGTCCTGGTCGACGACGACGGGCTGCGGCAGCTGGCCGCCGAGCCGTACGACGCGACCGGCTGGCTCGCCCTCGCCGTCATCGCCGCCGGGGTGGGGATGGCGCTGCTGACCCCGGCGCGGGAGCCGGGCGCCGCCCTGCGCGCGTTGTTCACCCGGGAGCAGCCGGCGGCACGGGTGTACGCCCGCACAGCGCCCGGCCGGGTCGCCGTCTACGCCGCCGACGCCCGCCCTGGCGAGCCAGCGATCCTGGAACTGGAACTGGAACTGGAGACGGAAACGGAGACCGAGACCGAAGCGCACGAATACGACGAAGACGAAGACGAAGTCACCATGACGGCCGTCCGCCCCGCTGTCCTGTACGGCATCCCCGCCCCTGGACACTGGTGCGCGGTCGAGGTCGGCGGCCGGGTCCTCGTGCCCCGGCGCCCGGCCCGCGTCCCCGTGCTGGCCCCCGCGTTCACCACCCCGCCGCCCGACGGCGCGCCGATCGAGGTGGTCCCCCTCGACGTCGCCACGCCGCGGCCCGAGGCGCTGCCGCTGCGGCCCGAGGAGGTCGCCGCGCTGCGCCCCGAGGACCGCGACACCGACCCCGACCTGATCCGGACCCACCGGCGCGGCCCGCTCACCCTGTACGGCTTCGTCCTCGTCGCGCCGCTGTCGCTGTGGGGGACGCGGCAGTGGCTGCCGGACTGGCCGGTCCCGGTGTGGGTGACGGTGGCCGCCGCGGCCGTGGCGCTGTCCTGTTACGGCGGCTGGCGGGTGTACCTGCGCCCGGCGCTGAGCTGGAACGGCGCCGGCATCAGCGCCGTCGGCGTGGCCGGAGCGGGACTGCTCACGTGGAACGGCGTCGACGCGGTCGAGCTGGACAGCGACGGTTCCGTCCTCGTCCGGACCGGCGACGGCGGGTTCCTGTTCACCGCGCACCAGGGCGGGCCCCTGGCCCGGCTGCTGCACCACGGCGAACGCAGCGGCACGCAGCTCGTGGCGGCCCTGCGGCTGGCGCAACGGCGGGCCCGGGAGCGAGAGGAGGCCGGCGAGCGCGACGTCACGACGCTGCCCCCGCCGCCGGCGCCGTCGCGGGCACCCGTGGTGCTGTGGTGTCTCGGTCTCGCCGAGGTCATCGCGTACGCCTGGCTGCTGTCCTCGATGTGACCCACCCGACGCTGCCGTCTCGATGTGAACCAGCCGGCGCTGCCGTCTCGATGCAACCCAGCCGGCATTGCTGTCGTCGATGTGACCCAGCTGGCACTGTCCGAAAGCCGGGCGTTCGGTTAGACCGGATTCGCGAATTCCGACAGGCCGGCCGCAGGTCACGACTGTGTATCATCGCCCGGTGAAGGTATGCGTCGTCGGAACTGGATACGTCGGCCTCACCACCGGCATCTGCCTGGCCTATCTCGGTCATGAGGTCACCTGCGTCGACCTCAACCAGGAGAAGGTCGACCTGCTGCGTGGGGGGCGCTCACCCATCTACGAGCCGTTCCTCGACGAGCTCATGCACGAGGCGGCACACAACCTGACCTTCACCACCGACTACGCCGAGGGCGTCCCGGGCGCCGAGGTCGTGTTCGTCGCCGTGCAGACCCCGTCGCTGCCGGACGGTCAGCCGGACCTGCGCTACCTGCGGATGGCCGCGGAGAGCATCGGCCGCACGATCGACGGCGAGTTCACCGTCGTGGTCAACAAGTCGACGGTGCCGATCGGCAGCGGCAACTGGGTCGAGTCGATCCTGCGGGAGTCGTTCGAGCAGTTCCACTCGCGGCGGGCCACGGGCGAGTTCGCGGTGGCGTCCAACCCGGAGTTCCTGCGCGAGGGTTCCGCGATCCACGACACGCTGTACCCGGACCGCATCGTCATCGGCTCGGACAACCCGCGCAGCCTCGACGTGCTCAACCGGCTCTACCGGGCGGTGCTCAACCAGTCGTTCACGGCGCCGACGTTCCTGCCGCGGCCGGAGGAGCTCGGCGCGGTGCCGCTGGTCTCCACCGACCTTGCCTCGGCCGAGCTGATCAAGTACGCGGCCAACGCCTTCCTGGCGCTGAAGATCAGCTACATCAACGAGATCGGCAAACTGGCCAACAAGGTCGGCGCCGACATCAACCAGGTGGCGCGGGGCACCGGCCTGGACGCGCGGATCGGCTCGCGGTTCCTGCAGCCGGGCGTCGGCTGGGGCGGGTCGTGCTTCGGCAAGGACACCGCGGCGCTGATCGCGACCGCCGCCGAGTACAGCTACGACATGCCGATCGTCGCCGCCGCCCGCGTGGTCAACCAGCGCCAGCGCGAGGAGGCGGTCAACAAGCTCCTCGACGAGCTGCGCATCCTCAAGGGCCGCAAGATCGGCCTGCTGGGCCTGGCGTTCAAGCCCAACACCGACGACCTGCGCGACTCCCCCGCGATCGACATCGCCCGGCTGATGATCGCCCGGGGCGCCCGGGTGAAGCTGCACGACCCGATCGCCGCCGAGCGGTTCCGGGCCGAGGAGCCGGAGCTCGCCACGAGCCTGTGCGAGACGGTCGACGAGGTCTTCGACGACAGCGACGCCGTCGTGCTGGTCACCGAGTGGCCGCAGTACCTGGAGCTCGACTGGGGCAAGTACGTCGGCCTCATGCGCACCCCGCTCGTCCTGGACGGCCGCAACGTGCTCGACCCGCAGCGGCTGAGCCGGCTCGGCTACACGTACCTCACCATCGCCGGGCGGCCCGTCGGCCTCTGAAGGTCCGGCGCGGCCGGCGGTGAAGTTGCGCGGCGGGCGCACAGTGGGCGGATGCGACGCCTCCACGTGGTGCTCTCGCTACTGGTCGCCGCTGAGGTGGCGGTCCAGGCGGCGGCGCTCGCCTGGTTCGTCGCCGGCCTCAACCGCTGGATGGTGTCCGGCGGTTGAGGCCGGGTGTCGCGCACCCGTCGCGGCGCTCCTCCTTCGGCGGCACCGCGCCCGGGGAGCTCGACCGGCGGCTGCCGCACTCGGCCGCGCAGTGGCTCGACGCCGGGCCGGTCGCCGAGCGGCTGCGCGAGCTGCTCGACGAGATCGACCGCGGCGACTACGACGGCGACCGCGAGACCGTCACCGAGCTGCTCGGACACCTCGAGTTCTGCCGCCGGCACGACCTGTTCATGGTCGTGGCCTAGCGTTTCACGGCCGCGGCCCCCGGTACTTGACGCCGAGGTGCGCCCGCGCGACGGCGGCCACGGGCGCGTCGCCGCCGGGGTGCCAGCCGAGCCACGCCTCGCGGCGGCCCTGCAGGCCCAGCCGGGGAGAGCGGGGCATCGGGACGCCGGTGCGCACGTGGTACAGGTGGCCGCCGGCGGACGGCACGGCCCGCAGCTCGTCGACGTCGATCCACCCGATGGTCGCCGTGCGGTCGCCGGAGCGCAGCACGATGCCCCGGTCGGTGATCTCGGTCGATCCGGCCAGCCAGGGCAGCTCCAGGGCGACCAGAGCGGCCGCGGCAAGCACGGACAGCACCGCGACGACCGCCCACGCCCAGCGCAGCCCGGCCGTGAGCCCCTCGAGGAACCCGGGCAGCTCGGCGTCGCCGCTGGTGACCGCGGCCTGCAGCGCGCCGCACCCGGTCAGCACCAGCAGGACGGCGAGCAGCAGCAGCGTCAGCCAGTGGCTGCGGTGCAGCGCCCGGGCCCGCCGCAGCACGAGCGGGGCCACGGTCAGTACCCGCCCTGCCGGCGCAGGCGCTCGAGGGTCTCCATGGCCTCGTCGGCGGACATCTGGAAGCGCTGCTCGGCCTCGGCGACCAGCTTGCCCGGGTCGCCGGTGCCGTCGACGGCGGCCATCACGTCGTCGCCGAGGACCTCGCGCATCGCCTCCATGGTCTGCCGCCGCAGGTCCTCCAGGGCGCCCTGGGCGGCGCGCAGGGTCGCCTCGCCGAGATCCTGCGACGACGTGCGCATCGCCCGCGGGTCGATGCTGATCTGCGACAGCCCGGCGTCGCCGCGCGCCTCGGCGGTGACCAGCCCGTCGAGGGCCTCACCGCGGCCGACCATCGCCGCCGAGCGCCGCTGGAAGTCCTCGACCTGCCGCATCTGCCGCAGCGCGTCCTCGACGAGCCTGTCCGGGTCCACGTTCGGGTCCACAGCTGTTCCTATCTCACTTCGCTGGTCCGGGCAGCTCGCGCCGCGGCGCGACATACCCGTTGCCGCCGTTCAGCGGCGAGTAGTCGATGGTGATGACCTTGAAGTCGGCGCCCTTGACGCCGCCCGGCTGCGACTGGAACGCCTTGGCCAGCGCCACCCCGGCGAGCAGGATGGCGGTGGCGCCGCCGGCGATCGCGGTGATCGTCTTCGCGGCCGCGCCCGCGGTGATCGCCACCGCCGAGACCGCCGCCTCGGCCGCCGCCCGCACCGCGGGGAACGCCGGGGTCGCCATGGCCAGGCCGACCGCGACGGCGCAGGCGAACGCGAACGTGCCGGCCACGATCGCCATCGCGGCGAACGCGTAGTACGCCGCGGCGACCGCCTGCAGGCTGGTCCCCACGTTCTCCAGGTACTTCTTGAGGTCGTCGACCTCCTGGTTGTACACCGAGACGGCGTTGAGGTAGGCGTCCTTGTCCTCCGCGATCCACTGCGGGCCGACCTTGGCGTTCGCGTTGGCGATCCGCGTCTTGACCACCTCGAGCTGGTTGGCCGCCTGCTTCCACTCGTCGCCGGCCTGCCAGATCGACCCCGGGTTGGACACCCCGAGCCCGACGGCGATGCCGAGCCGCACGGCGCTGGACACGAACGGGGCGGCCCCGAACGACGAGCCCAGCGCGAAGCGCAGCATGATGACACCAGACGTGAACGGGTTCATGACGCCTCCTACCGGTACATGACCTGGTTGGCTGACTCGGCCTGCTCCCACGTGGCCGCGATGCCGTCGAGCTTGTCGCGGAACGTGCCCAGCTGCCCCTTGCCGGCCGCGACGTAGTCGGCGAGGTAGCCCTGCGCCGATTCGTACGCCCCCTGCAGCGCGAACCCGAGCAACCCGAACCCGGGCGCCTCGATCGCCGCCTCGGCGACCTGGCGCGCCACCGGATCGAACGCGGGCGCCGCGTCCTCCACCAGGTCCTTGCCGAGCTGCCGGATCGCGTTGGACGTGACGTGGATGTCCTGGGCCATCGACCCTCCCCGAATCGTTGCGAAGCCCCGACTGTATCGGTTCCCGCCGACCCGCGAGCCGCAGGCCGCCGCCCTCCTCCCCGTCCCGGCCGGTCAGCCCGCCCGCGCGGCAGCCCGGCGAACGGCGAGGTAACTTCGTCCGATAAGCGTGCTTGAGTGGGGTATACGCTTGATGCGGCGACCGACATGGAGGTGTCGGAATGGGAGCAGGCGAGACGCTGCTCGGCCGAGATCCGCCCGTTCTGGGCGAAACAGTGCACGAGAGCGAGCGCACGCGCGTGACTCGGCTGTTCCTGGAGGGGCGCACGGTCGTCCGCAAGGAGCCGTTGGGGGCGGACGCGCAGCACCGGCTGCGGCACGAGACGGCGATCCTGGAGCTGCTCCGTGGTGTCACCGGAGTTCCGCAGCTGGTAAAGGCGCCGCAGCACCCCGAGGCGATCGTCATGGAGGACGTCGACGGCGCCTGCCTGGCCGATCAGGCCACGCCGCTGGCGGTCGACGAGCTGGTCGGGCTGGCCATTGGGTTGGCCCGTACGGTGGCGGGCATGCACCGGCGGGGTGTGATGCACCGGGACATCACGCCGGCGAACATCCTCGTCACCCGCGGCGACCGCGCTCCCTGCCTGGTGGACTTCGCCCTGGCGACGCCGTTCGCCGAGCTTCGTCCCGAGTTCACGCACCACACCGAGATCGTCGGGACGTTGCCGTACCTCGCGCCGGAGCAGACCGGGCGGACCGGCCGGCCGGTGGATCAGCGCGCCGACCTGTACGCGTTGGGTGCGACGCTGTACGAGCTGGCGACGGGCGCGCCGCCGTTCGGCTCCGGGGACCCGTTGCGGCTCACCCACGCGCATCTGGCGTGCGTGGCGGTGCCGCCGGCCGAGGTGAACCCGGCGGTGCCGGCGCCCCTGTCCGAGATCGTCATGCACCTGCTGGAGAAGGAGCCGGACAACCGGTACCAGACGGCCGAGGGCGTGCTCCACGACCTGCAGCGGCTGCGGGACGCGGATCCCCGGCTGCGGGTCGGCGAGCGGGACGTCCCGCTGCGGCTGCTGCCACCGTCTCGGCTTATCGGGCGCGACGACGAGGTGGCGGCGCTGACGGCGGCATTCGAGGACGCGCTGGCGGGCCGGTGCCGTGGGGTGCTGGTCTGCGGGGCGCCGGGGGTGGGCAAGACGGCGCTGGTCGACAAGCTGCGGCCGGTCGTGACAGGCAGCGACGGCTGGTTCGTGGCGGGCAAGTTCGACCAGTACCGGCGCGACCTGGACTTCGACGCGGTGTTCCAGGCGTTCCGCGCGCTGGGCCGGCTGCTGCTGGCCGAGCCGGAGGACGAGCTGGTCTGGCTCCGCGAGCGGATCCTGGCGACGATCGGGGCGAACGCGGGTCTGCTGACCGCGCTGATCCCGGAGTTCGCCGCGCTGCTGGCGGTGCCGCCCGACCGCGGGGACCCGCTGACCGCGCAGGTGCGGACGCAGCGCGTGGCGGTGGACGCGCTGCGGGCGGTCGTGTCGCCCGACCGGCCGCTGGTGCTGTTCGTCGACGACCTGCAGTGGGCGGGGCGCACGCCGCTGGGGTTCGTCGACGCCGTGCTGAGCGAGGAGCAGATCGACGGCCTGCTGCTCGTGGCCGCGTACCGCGACGACGACGTGGACGCGATGCGCCTGCTGGCAGCGCCGCTGTCCCGCTGCCGGGAGCAGCCCGCGGTGCGGCACCTGCAGCTGACCGACCTGCCGCCGTCAGGGGTCGTCGCCATGGTCGCCGAGATGCTGCACAGGGACCGGGCCGCGGCGGCGAGTCTGGCCGAGGCGATCCGCCCGTGTACGTCCGGCAACCCCTACGAGATCGTGGAGGTGCTCAACGCTCTGCGCCGCGACGGCGTACTGTCCGCGACGGCCGCCGGGTGGCGGTGGGACCCGGCGGCAGTACGTGCCCATCTGGGCGAGTCCGAGGTCGCCGAGCTGCTGGCGGCGCGGGTCGAGGCCCTGCCGGAGCCGTCGCGGCAGACGGTGGAGGCGATGGCGTGCTTCGGCGGGTACGCCGAGCCGAGTACGCTGCAGGCCGCGACCGGCGCGCCACCGGGCATGGTGGAGCAGTGGCTGGCACCCGCCCTCGACGAGGGTCTGCTGGTCATGGAGCCCGGGGCGGGCAACACGGTACGGTTCCGCCACGACCGGATCCGCGAGGCGGTCCTGCAGAGGCTGGAGCCGCGGCAGCGCCGCACCCTGCGGCTGGCGATGGCGCGGCGGCTGGCCGGCGTGCCGGCGCGGTTCTCGTGCGCGGCGGAGCAGTACCTGCCGGTGATCGACGCGGTCGACGACCCGGCGGAGCGGCGGACGGTCGTCGGGCTGCTGCGGCGCGCCGCCGACCAGGCGACGATGATCGGCAACTACGTGGTGGTGAACGCGCTGCTGACCGGCGCGCTGCGGCTCGTCGAGCCGGGCGACGCCGCCGCCCTCGCCGCGCTGCACACCGGCCGGCACGCCGCACTGTTCGGCATGGGCCGGCTGGAGGAGGCGGACGAGGAGTACCAGACGATCGAACGCCTGCGCACCGACGCCATGGACCGGGCGGACGCGACAGTGGTGCAGGCGTGCAGCCTGACCCACCGCAGCCGGTTCCCGGAGGCGATCGACCTCGGTGTCCAGTCGTTGCGCGCGCTCGGCGTCACCATGCCCGCCGGCGAACCCGGCCACCAGTTCGATCGCCTGTACCAGTGGCTGGAGCACGTCGACGCCGCGGACGACCTGGCCCGCCCGGACATCACCGACGCGAGGCTGCTCGCCACTGCCCGCCTGATCAACGCGGTTCTGCCGGCGGCGTACGTCTCCGCCGACCACGCCTCGCTCGCCTGGCTGAGCCTGGAGGCGCT
This sequence comes from Dactylosporangium sp. NPDC050688, assembly GCF_040654515.1. Classification (NCBI taxonomy): domain Bacteria; kingdom Bacillati; phylum Actinomycetota; class Actinomycetes; order Micromonosporales; family Micromonosporaceae; genus Dactylosporangium; species Dactylosporangium sp. NPDC050688. Next base: position 139,685 of record NZ_JBFAIC010000004.1, on the reverse strand, counting down.
ACGGATGTGGATGGAGCACGGCCCCGCCGCCGTGCTGCTCGGACCGGTGGGCCACACCGCCTTCGCCGCCGGCTCGGTGCACGGCGACCACGCCGCCGGCTGGCGGGCGATGCGGCGGGTCCTGGCGCTGGGCGAGGCCCGCGGCTACGAGCCCGCCACCTCCCATGTACGCCTCCTGTACACGCTCCTGAGCTCCTGGTTCGAGCCGGTCGAAGCCGGTGTCCGGGCGGCTCGGCAGTCCCGGGAGGGGCTGATCGCGGGGGGTGACCTGACCAACGCCGGTTACACGTACCACGCGATCATGAGCGGCCTGCTGGACAGCGCGCCGTCGCTGGACGTCTACGTCGCCGAGGTGGAGGCCGCGCTGGCCTTCGTGCGGCGGACCGGCGGCCGGCAGCTCGGCGAGTCGTTCGACACCTACCAGTGGCTGGCCGGCGTGCTGCGCGGCGAGAGCGCGACCGCCGCCGGCGTGGCGCTGGCCGCCGACGTGTGCGTCGACAACGTCCAGGCGCTGCTGGACACCCATGTCACCCGCGCGCTCGCCGCCGCCGTCCTCGGCGACCAGATCGCGCTGGCCCGGCACAGCGCGGCGGCGATGCCGCTGCTGCCGAACGCCGTCGGCCTCCACACGGTCGCCGTGACGCACCTGCTGCGCGGGTTGGCCCTCGCCGGCCAGGCCCGCGACAGCCGCGGTGACGAGCGCGACAAGCTGCTCAGCGAGCTGGACGGCGTGACCGAGTGGCTGGCCACCCGCGCCGCGGACGCGCCGGACAACTACCTGCACCTGGTGCGGCTGCTCGAAGCGGAGCGGGTCTGGGCCACCGGCGACTTCCGTGCCGCCGCGCTCGCCTTCGACGCCGCCCGCGGCGAGGTCGCCGGCCGCCCGCGGCCGTGGCACCGGGCCCTGATCGCCGAACGCGCGGCCCGCTTCCACCTGACCCACGGCCTCGAACACGCCGGCGCCGGCCTGCTCGCCGAGGCCCGCCGCGAGTACCTCGCCTGGGGCGCGACGGCCAAGGTCGACCAGCTCGACTGGGCGTACCCGACCCTGCGGCCGCAGCTCGACGCGGCCGCCGGCCGGCCCGCGGACGTCCAGCACCGCCGCGCCACCGTCACGACCGGGACGCTCGACCTGCTCGGCATCCTGTCCGCGTCGCGGGCGCTGAGCTCCGAGACCAGTATCGGCGGGCTGCACGCCCGGCTGGTCCAGGTGCTCAGCGCCATGACCGGCGCAACCGCCGTACACCTGCTGCTGTGGAGCGACGACCAGCACCGGTGGCTGCTGCCCGACGGCGACGGCGCCACCGTCCCGCTCAACGGCACCGGACCCGAACCCACGGTCCCCATGTCCGTGCTGCGCTACGCCCAGCGGATCTGCGAACCACTGGTCGTGGCCGACGCCACCCGCGACGACCGCTTCGCCCGCGACCCGTACTTCACCGGCGTCGCCCGCTGCTCGCTGCTGGCGGTGCCGATCCACAACCGCGGCACCCTGCGGGCCGTGCTGCTGCTGGAGAACCGCCTCATCCGCGGCGCCTTCACCATCGAACGGCTCGACGGTGTCAAGCTCATCGCCGGCCAGCTCGCCGTCTCCCTCGACAACACGCAGCTGTACGCCGCGCTCACCACCTCCCGCGCGCGCATCGTCGCCACCGCCGACCAGACCCGCCGGCGCATCGAACGGAACCTGCACGACGGCGTCCAGCAGCAACTGGTCGCGCTGGCGCTCGAGCTGCGCACCGCGCAGGCGGCGGTGCCCCCCGAACTCGAAGCGCTGCGCGCCCAGCTCGACCAGGTCGTCGCCGGCGCGATCGGCGCACTGGACGAACTGCGCGAGACCGCCCGCGGCATCCACCCCGCGATCCTGACCGAGGGCGGCCTGGGCCCGGCGCTGCGCACACTCGCCCGCCGCGCGCCGATCCCGGTCCATCTGGACATGCACGTGGAGGGCCGGCTGCCCGAGCACGTCGAGGTCAGCACGTACTACGTCGTCGCCGAGGCCCTGACCAACGCCGCCAAGCACGCGCGCGCCTCAACCGCCACCGTCACCGTCGAGACCACCGGCGACGTCCTGCGCGTCGCCGTGCAGGACGACGGCATCGGCGGCGCCGACTTCGCCCGCGGCACAGGCCTGGTCGGCCTGCGCGACCGCGTCGAGGCGCTCGGCGGCCGGATCGTGCTGGACAGTCCCCCGGGAGCGGGGACCAGCCTGCGCCTGGAACTGCCGTGCCCACGCGCGAGCACGGCGGAGTGCAGGTCCGACGGCTGATACGTCCCCGTCCGGGTTTCGTCGCCAGTCGGTAGCCTGCCGTGTATGCAGCCCGCCTCGAAGCTGGAGCGTCGCGTAGTGGCCGCCGCCGAGCAGTCGCTGACGAAACAGCGTCACGTGAGCCCGCTCGACGTGCTGACCGGAATCGGCTGGGTGCCGCTCGGGCTGGTCACGGACTGGAGGCAGGGCCGGGCGCCGCACCTGGAGGCGGTCGCGGCAGTGCCGGCCGACCGGCTCGCCGAGGCGCTGGAGGCGTTCCACCGCTGGGTCGCCGGCCGTGGCCTGCAGCCCATGGAGGTGGAGTACGTGTCGGCCACCCGCGACCGGCGGCCGCTGCGCTTCACGGCCGCCGGCGACCCCGCGCTCGAGCTGGCGTACCGCACCCACTGGATGCCGGCAGACCTGCCGCAGCAGCAGCGAGCCCGGCTGACCGCCAAACAGAGCAAGCTGCCGGACCTCGTGGTGGTACAGCCGCTGAAGACGTTCACCTGTGTCTCCTGCGGGAGTACCGACGCCGACATGCTGACGATGGAGGACGCCGGGCCGGTCTGCCTCACCTGTGCGGACCTCGATCACCTGGTGTTCCTGCCAGCCGGCGACGCGGCCCTGACCCGCCGGGCCAAACAGACCAGCCGGCTCTCGGCTGTCGTGGTGCGGTTCAGCCGCTCCCGCAAGCGCCACGAGCGGCAGGGACTCCTGGTCGAGGAGGCGGCCATCGAAGAGGCCGAACGGCAATGCCTGTCCGACGAGGATGCCCGCGCCCGCCGCCGGGAGCGGGACCGGCAGCGGCGAGAAGCCTCGGACGATCGGTTCCAGCAGGAGCTGGCCGAGCAGATCGGCAGGCTGTTCCCCGGCTGCCCACCAGAGCGGGCAGCGGCGATCAGCCGGCACACCGGCACCCGCGGCAGCGGCCGGGTAGGACGCAGCGCCGCCGGCCGGGCCTTCGACTCGGACGCCGTGACCCGGGCCGTGATCGCCTCGGTCCGGCACGAGGACACCGCGTACGACGAGCTGCTGATGGCTGGCCTGCCACGGGAGCAGGCCCGGGAACGGATCCGGGACGACATCGACCGGGTCATCGAACGGTGGCGGCACGCGGACTGAGCCGCTTACACCTGGAATGCGCCGGTTTCAGCGCGCATCTGGCGTTCTGACTGGCGGGGCGCACAGCGGGTGACGTCGATGGTACAAATCCGCCATGATCTCTATTGTTGCCCGCGGATTCGTCCGCGGGGCGGTGACGCTGGCGGTTGCCGCCACCGCGATCATCGGTGTTTCGTCCACGGCGCAGGCCGCTGGACCGGGCGGAAAGCTGTCGCTGTCCGCGTTGTCGTTCGCGCAGTCCACTGTGAACTCCACCGCTGGGGCCGTCGCCGACGACCTCACCTGGACCGTCAAGGACTCGAGCCAGGACGCCGTCCAGGTGTCCGGGCACGTGACGATCCGGATGTACGACAACGCCGCGGGGGCGTTCGTCGGACACGACTACGTGATCCCCTTCTCGTACGGCAACACCTGCTGCAGCAGCGAAATCGGCAGGTACGTGGACGGAACCCCGCAGGAGTCGACCTACACGTACACGTTCGTGGTCCCGCAGTGGGCGAGTTCGTCGTCCGTGACCTGGAAGGTCACGAAGGTCACCCTCGAGGACAACCTGGGCAACACCGCGACCGTCGGTGCGGCCAAACTTGAGACCTTCGGCTCCACGATCGCGACCACCGCGGCGGTCGACGGGGCCGCCCCGACCATCAGCGGGCTCAGCCTGTACCAGAACGTGTCGCCGCTGCGCCCGTACGTCTACGTCAACGGCACCAGCGCGAACGTGACGTACACCTTCTACATCCAGGACTGGCAGACCGGCTTCTGGAAGGGTTCGTTGAAGCTCGCCGGACCCTCCGGCCAGAGCGTCACCACGCACTTCCAGTACACGAAGCCCGAGTCCAGCACCGGGGTCACCTGCGGCGGCGGCTTCATGGGCGGCACCGTGTACGACCTCTACTGCGGCGTCACCGTGACGCTGCCGGCCGGCTCCGCCGCGGGCAACTGGCGGGTCGCGCAGATCGTCGTGTTCGACAACGCCGGCCGGCAGGCCACCTTCAAGAACCCGGCGGCACAGTCCGTCACGGCGACGTCGAACGCCGCCATCACCGCGAGCAACCTCACCCTCAGCCCCAACCCGGTCAACAACTGGCGCGGCGACGTGACGGGCGCCCTGACCTTCTCGGTCGCCGGCGCCACGAAGGGCGTCTCCGCGGTCTACGTCAACTTCTCCGACAACAGCTGCACGGCGTGGGGCGCCACGACCGCCAACGCCGACGGCACCGTCTCGGTGCCGGTGCGCATCTTCTCGTCCAGCCAGGGCTGCGCCGTCACCGGCATCGCCGTGGTGGACGGGGCGGCGAACGTCTCGCTGTACGGCGTCCAGTACAACGCGCCCGACCCCGGCCTCGCATTCACGCGGGTGCCGAACACGACGCCACCGGTCGCCACCAGCGCGTCGCTGAGCACGACCTCGATCCCGCTCAGCGAACTGAGCCAGACCTCGGTGCAACTCGTCGTCAACGCCGAGATCCTGACCGCGCCGATCACCGGCTTCGGCTACTACGTCTACAACGCCGCCGGCGACATCGTCAGCCAGTCCTTCGGTGGCACCGGCCAGGCCGCCGACGGCACCGTCACCATGTACCTCTACCTGCCGTGGTGGGGCGGGATGGGCCCGGGCGAGTACCGGGTCGGCTTCTACCTCAGCGACGCCGGCTACCTGGCCAGCTACTACGACGTCCTCGGCGACCCCCGCAGCCAGCCCCTCCCCGGCGGTCCCTTGACCTTCACGATCGTCGACGACTCCACAACCGCCGCCTGACAGCTCACCGACGAGGCCGGCCGTACCCTCCCTGGTCCGGCCGGCCTCGCACCCCGTACGAACGTCGCCTGTCATGCGGCGGAACGGAGGTGCGAGCAGGACCGCTCGCAGGATGAGCGAACTGCTGAGCCGATGGAGCCAGGATCGGCTGAACGCAAGAACGGCGGACGAATCGCCCAAATCAACCCCGGCCGCCCGGCCACACAACGCACGCCCGCCCGGCAGCTGCGACAAAGTCCAGCCCTGGAGACGGTCTTGAGAGGGTGCGGGCTACGCCCGTGCGCGGGGAATCCCACCGACCGCGGCGAGCCGGACCGGAGGTCCGGCGAGCAGGGTCGACCCAGGTCGGTGGAGCGCACGACGCACCATGCGAACCGCGCGATTGCGGTCGCCGGCAGCCCACTGACCGAATGCTTGAGCAACTCGCGCGTCGGACGTACTGCTTGAGTGCCCGTGCCAGGCCATATCCTCGGAGTACCACACTCGCCCGCACTTCGCAGACCGGTAGCACCTGTTTTTATCTACGCGTTTCATGCATGGCGAAAATTTTTATCGCTGTTCATCTATATTTTCTCCCAGTGATCAATCGACATCAGTTAATCTATAATTGATCGCTTCACTCACGGGGAGGAACCCACATGCCATCACCATGCCATTCGAGCGCACTGCGCAGGCTGTTCACGCTCGCCGTACCAGGACTGGTTCTGCTCGGTGCAGTGCTGACACCAGCGGCGGCGCACGCAACCCCCGACGGCAAGCCCGGAGACAACTCCGGCGGCAAGGTGACTCAGGTCCGGGCCGAATCCCGCATGTACCTGGTCGGCTTCGACGAAAAGCTGGCCAGGGCCAACGGCCGGGAAATCGTGACACTGCCGGACGGCTCGCTCGCATCCGTACCCGCCGACAAGGCAGCCGCAGCGCGGGCCGGCACGTACCGGCCTGCCTCCGGGATCGTGCCGAGCGCCAGCGCAGCGACCTCCAGCTACGGTGAGGTACATGGCGAATGCGGCACCTCTTGGGTTTCCCTGGATCCAGTGGGGAATACAGACGCGACCCTCACCACCGGCATGCGACTGTCCCCCAACGCCGGCACGCCGTGGGACGTGCACTGGCACGCCGACATCGCCGACACCGCCGGATACTCGTCACAGAACTACACCGAGCAGGACGGCTTCACCGGGAGCTTCTCCTGGACTGCGTACGCTCGGGTGCTGAATCTGTCGCCCGGCTGGGCAAACGCCACGATCACCTGGGGAAGCTTCGCCCTGACGTCAGAGGCATGGCTCTGCTACTCCTATTCACCCACTACGTCGACGACTATCTACTAGTCAGGGTCAAGCGGGGGCACCACGCTCCGGCGGGTGCCCCCGTTCGCCGTACCCGCGGGCGTTTCCGCAATGCGAGAATGGACTCGGTACGACACGGGGAGGCAGAAGCCATGGAATTCGACCGGTCCCGCCGAGCGGACGAGTACTACGCCAGCCAGACGGATCGCATCCGCCGGACGCTGCGCGACAGCAACATGCCGATCGTCGCTCTGACCGAGTCGACGCGACCCGCGGATGAGCTGTTCGGCGGCCTGACGGAGGCCGATGACAAGATCGTCGGCGTGCGGGTCGTATACCCGAGCCCACAGCCGGACGGACCCTGGGTAAGCGTGGATACCACACGGTGGGCCGGCACCCGGACAAACTCCGGGCCCCTACGGTGGCTCGTCGAGCATCGCCTACGCCAGCAGGGCGAACGACTGTCCTCGTTCGACTGGTCCGAAGAGCCTGCCACGGTGCTGGTGGACGGCGAACCGGTCGGCGGCCGGTTGGTGCGCGCCGGTACACGATGGTGGGCAGCCCGCTGCAACAGGGCCGATGTCGAGATCAGCGTGTTGGCCGAGAACTGGCACCCAGACACGATCGCTGTGAACACAGTCACCGACGTCGCACCGATGCTCGACCGACTCCGGTCGCGCCCGGCGCCGTCACAGCACAAATCTCCCGAGCCATTGCCCGAACCTCTGCGCAGTGAGCCGCATCGGGCACTGGTCGACATCGTCCTGCGATCCGCACAGCAACACTCCGGCTGGATGGCCGATGGCGGACCGGTTCCCGAACTCCCGGCCTACTGGTCCACACTGTGGACCGCCGCGATCCAGCGCCAGATCGCCCTGACCGACCAATCCGAACCCGAGGCCCGTGATTCCGTTCGCCGACTGGCGGACCACGTGGCCAACCTCCACCACGACGCGGCCTGGTTCCGCGACAACACCGATCTCCGGACGCGCGCCGTCGCCGAGACGCTCCTGCACTGCACCATGCCAGACGCCAGCGTCCCCAGCCGCCCGGCTCAGCAAGCCTGGCAACATCGTCAAGTTGTGGCCGGCACCCACCGCCGGCCCGAAATCGCCGCAGCCGCCGACCGTGCCTGGCGCGAAGCCTGGATCACCTGGATCAACACCGTCGGCTGACGCCGACCCTCATCTTTGGCCGACTTCAGGAGTGCGACAGCCGCGTACGGGTATCTCGCCGCTCGCGCACCTGCCCGGCGATCACCTGCGCAAGCAGGGCGGGTCGACGCAACACCCCGACGACTCGGGACCACGGTGCCAGCGCACGGCAACCGCGACGTCGCCAAAGGCACGCTGAGAGGCATCCTCAACGATGTCTCTATGACCATTGACGAACTCGCCTGGAGCGACAAAACCACCGAAGGACTGCTTTGACGGGCGCACACGACCGCGAGACGTCGGATGGGTGAGCACATCCACCACCGAACTGGACCGCAGCGAGCGTGCAGCACAGCGATTCGCGCAACGCATCGCCCGCTCAGCACGAACGAGCAGGTGAGGGCATCGGTGGGGCGCACGATGCATCACACGAACCGGACGATCAACGTTGAAGGACAGCCGCTTACCACAGAACGTCCAGCAACCAATGCGACAAGCCCGACCAGACGGTCTTGAGTACACGCGGGCGGAGCGAAGCGACCAACGCACCAAGCCCAGCCCGGGACGGGTTTGAGGGGGTGCGGGTGGAGCGAAGCTCCCCCACCGGGGAGCACGGCGAAGCCGTGCGCGGGGAATCCACCAACCGCCGGCGAGCGCCCCCGAAGGGGGCGCGAGCAGGGTTCACCCCGGTTGGTGGAGCGCACGATGCACCACGCGAACCGCTCGATCAACATCGAAGGCCAGCCACTCACCACCGACACACCCAGCGTCCGACGCGACAAGAGCACCCCGCGACGGGGTTGAGGGGGCGTGGGTGGAGCGAAGCTCCCCCACCGGGGAGCAGCCGAAGGCTGCGCGAGGAATCCCACCGACCCACGGCGAGCCGGACCGAAGGTCCGGCGAGCAGGGTCGACCCAGGTCGGTGGGGCGGGCGGGACTCGAACCCGCGACCGAGGGATTATGAGTCCCCTGCTCTAACCCGCTGAGCTACCGCCCCGAGCGTCGCAAGCTTACCGACCTGCGCAACCGGGACGCCGCCCGGAAAGGGGTCCAGGCGCTAAAATGGCCCCGGTAAGGGGCCGTTTGGAGCTCCCGCGATAGGACTCGAACCTATAACCTGCCGGTTAACAGCCGGCTGCTCTGCCAATTGAGCTACGCGGGATTGCAGCACCCTCCGGGTGAACCCGGTGAATCAGGGCGACCGGGAAAGAGTACAGCACGCACCCGGGGGTCGCGCCAGCGGGTTGTCTCCGGCGCGGCGGACACCATCCCATCGTGTGCCAGATCTCGGCAAACGGGTACATGATCGATGTGTCGGAACGAGGATGGACGGGTAACTCACAGGCAGGACGGCGCTGAGAAGCAACGATGACCGGGCGCCGCTCAGAAGGAGGTTCGTCGCTATGCGCGGCAAGCTACTGTTCCTCGGCGGCCTGGCCGCGGGCTTTGTGCTCGGTGCCCGGGCTGGTCGGGAGAAGTATGAGGATCTCAAGGCGACTGCTCTGAAGATCAAGGAGAGCCCGACGGTGCAGGAAGCCGCCGGGGTCGTCCAGGAGCAGGCGACGCGGCTCTACAGCGAGGGCAAGACCAAGGTGACCGACAAGCTGGCCAACAGCCGGTTCGCTGAGAGCGATCTCGGACAGCGGCTGATGGGCTCGTCGGAGTCCACGACGCCCGCGATCGAGCGGGACATGATGGCCACGACTGGGCCGTCGAAGACGACACCCAGCGGGGGCACCAGCTTCTAACGGGAGCATCAGCGCCTGGTAAGCGTGACAAGGCCGGCCCGATGACGGGCCGGCCTTGTCAATGACCTCAGGACGACGACGAGAACGCGGCGTCGAAGGCGGCCGCCGGCGCGTCGAACGCCAGCCGCCGCACGAACGCCAGGGCCTCCGGGGCGCCGACGAGGCGGTCCATGCCGGCGTCCTCCCACTCGATGGAGATCGGTCCGCGGTACCCGATCGCGTTGAGCGCCCGGAAGCAGTCCTCCCACGGCACGTCGCCGTGGCCGGTGGAGACGAAGTCCCAGCCCCGGCGCATGTCGGCCCACGGCAGGTGGGAGGCGAGCCGGCCGCGGCGGCCGTCACCGGTGCGGACCTTCGCGTCCTTGCAGTCGACGTGGTAGATCCGGTCGGCGAAGTCGAAGATGAAGTTCACCGGGTCGAGCTCCTGCCACACGAAGTGTGACGGGTCCCAGTTGAGGCCGAACGCGGGCCGGTGACCGATCGCCTCGAGGGTGCGCTTGGTGGTCCAGTAGTCGTACGCGATCTCGCTGGGGTGCACCTCGTGCGCGAAGCGGACGCCGACCTCGTCGAAGACGTCGAGGATCGGGTTCCACCGGTCGGCGAAGTCCTGGTAGCCGTCCTCGATCATCTGCGGGGGTACCGGCGGGAACATGGCCAGCGTGTGCCAGATGGACGAGCCGGTGAAGCCGATGACGGTGTCGACGCCGAGTTTGCGGGCGGCGCGGGCGGTGTCCGCGATCTCAGCAGCGGCGCGCTGGCGGACGCCCTCGGGCGCGCCGTCGCCCCAGATGCGGGCGGGCAGGATGCCCTGGTGGCGCTGGTCGATCGGGTGGTCGCAGACGGCCTGGCCGACGAGGTGGTTGGAGATCGCGAAGACCTTCAGGTTGTGCTTGGCCAGGGTCTCGAGCTTCCGGTCCACGTAGGACTCGTCGGACAGTGCCTTGTCGACCTCGAAGTGGTCGCCCCAGCAGGCGATCTCGAGGCCGTCGTAGCCCCATTCCGATGCCAGGCGGCAGACCTCCTCGAACGGCAGGTCGGCCCACTGGCCGGTGAAGAGCGTGATTGGACGCGCCATGCTGTTCCTCCGGTGCTACGGCGGTGATTGAGCACTGTGGGTTCAGGCGCGAGGGAGACCTGCAAACAGGACCGACGGCACGAGGACACGAGAAACGGCGCGGGTGGGTTGCGCCTCCCACCCGCACCTGTCCAGGGGCCGATCAGGTGCTGAGACCCATTTTAGGAACGAGCCTCAGCCGGTACAAGCCGCAAAACAGGCGACCCGTCCGCCCGGATCGCACCTGCCCGGCCGCGGGGGGAGTCGGCGTCACCACCCGAGGCGGTTGTGCAGGTGCTGTGGTGCTTCCGAGCGGACGGGGCCCGGGCGGCGGGGCCGGTCGGCGTCGCGACCCCGCCACCCGTCTGTCCAGCCGCGGGCAGGGCAGGCCCGCGGCTGCGGTTCAGGTGGCGTACAGCGTGAACTCGTCCACGTCGAACAGGGACCCGCTGCCGCCGCGGAACACCAGGTAGAGCGTGGTCGCGGCGTTGGCCGTCAGCGGCACCGACGCCGTGCGGAAGGTGTCCCAGCTGCCGGTGTTGGCGACCGCGACGCTGCCGAGCAGCGCGCCGGTGGCCGAGCCGGCCCGGAACTCGATGGTGCCGCCCGCGCCGGCCGAGGACCATCTGACCCGGACGCCGGCGGCGGTGCCGAGAGCCAGGCCCGAGTACGCGGCCCAGTCGTTGTTGTCGATGAACCCGGCGGTCTGGCCGCCGGTGGCGGTGCCGTGCGCGGCGACCTGCAGGCCGCTGGTGGACGACCACGCCTCGCCCTGCCGGGTGGTGGCCGCGCGGGTCAGGGTGAGCTGGTCGAGGTCAAACAGGGAGCTGCCGGCGCCCTTGAACACCAGGTACAGCGTGGTGCTGGTACTGGTGGCCAGCGGGGTGAACCCGTCGCGGAAGGTGTCCCAGCTGCCGGTGCTCGCGACCGCGACGCTGCCGAGCAGGGTGCCGGTGGTGCTGCCGGCGCGCAGTTCGATGGTGCCGCCCGCGCCGGCCGAGGAGGTCCGCGCGACGGCGCCGGTGACGGTGGAGAGGTTCACCCCGTTGAACGCGATCCAGTCGTTGTTGTCGATGTATCCGGCGGTCTTGCCGCCGACGGCCGGGGCGTGGTTGGCGACCTGGACGCCGCCGGTGGAGGACCACGCCTCACCCTGGTAGACGCTGCCGGACGGGGCGACCGGGGCGGCGCAGTCGCCGTCGACGCGCTTGGCCGTGTACCGCAGCGCGCCCAGCAGCAGGTTGCGGAAGTTCGCGTCGGCGTAGCTCTCCTCGGTGTGGCCGAAGCCGGTGTAGAACGACCGACCGTTGTCGATGGTCTTGCACCAGGTGATCGGGTGGTCGCCGCTCATCGAGCCACCCGAGTACGACGACTCGTTCAGCGAGGCCAGGACGTGGGCCGTGGCCCGCGGGTTGGTCTGGTAGTTGTACCACTCGTCGGTGCGGGTCCAGGTGGCGCCGAGGTGGGCCGTGGCCGGGTGGGTGCGGTCCTCGACGTTCACGCTCGCCTGCTGGATCGCCGGGTGCGAGGCGAACCACGCGCCGACCAGCGTGCCGTAGAACGGCCAGCCGTACTCGGTGTCGGCCGCCGCGTGCACGCCGACGTACCCGCCGCCGCCCCGGATGTAGGACTCGAAGGCGGTCTGCTGGGCGTCGTTGAGCACGTCGCCGGTCGTCGACAGGAACACCACCGTCTGGTACTGGGCCAGGTTGGCGGTGCTGAAGGCGGCGGCGTCCTCGGTGGCGGTGACGGTGAAGTTGTTGGCGGCGCCGAGCGACTGCACGGCGGCGATGCCGGTGCCGATCGACGAGTGCCGGAAACCGGCGGTCTTGGAGAAGACGAGGACCTTGTACGGGGCGTCGGCGGCGCTGGCGGGCGCCGGGGTGAGTGTCGCCGCGGCGAGCAGGCCCGCCGTAGCGGCGGCGAACCAGTTGCGGGCTGAGCTTCTGGTCATGACAGTTCCTTCACGATGGGCGTGAGCGCGCGCCGTCGCGCCGTCATGGTGTCGTCGTGCGTTGTGCCCGTCCGCCGGCGCGGCATGCGTGTGCCATGCCGCGCCGGCCTGACGGACCCTTCCTCGCCGGCCACCCCGGCCGCGGGGCGCAACCGCGGCCGGGCCCTCGCTGCCGGCGAGGAAAGCTGTTATCCCCTGATCCCCAGCAGGTGTTCCATGGCGAGCTGGTCGAGGCGCTCGAAGGCCATCCCGCGGGCGGCCACCGCGTCGACGTCGATCTCCTCGGCGCGCAGCGTCGCCAGGGTCTCCCCCGGCATCAGCGTCGGCACCGAGAGCTCGTCGACACGGGCCGCCGCGAGGGCCGCGGAGACCTCGGGGTCGTCGCGGAACGCCCGGACCTTGTCCTTGAGGATCAGGTAATTGCGCATGCACGCCGCGGCGGTGACCCACACCCCCGCGGCGTCCTCGGTACGTGGTGGCTTGTAGTCGAAGTGGCGGGGTCCCGCGTACGCCGTGGGGTAGCCGGAGCTGTTCTCCAGCACGTCGACGGTCCAGAACGCGCCGCGCAGGTTGCCCGCGCCGAAGCGCAGGTCCTGGTCGAAGCGGGGGCCGTGCTGGCCGTTGAGGTCGACGTGGAACAGCTTGCCGTGCCACAGCGCCTGCGCGATGCCGTGGGCGAAGTTGAGCCCGGCCATCTCCTCGTGCCCGACCTCCGGGTTGAGCCCCACCCGCGAAGGCTCATCCAGGGTGGAGATCAGGGCGAGGGCGTGACCGATCGTCGGCAGCAGGATGTCGCCGCGGGGCTCGTTGGGCTTGGGTTCGATGGCGAGGCGGATGTCGTAGCCGCGCTCCCGGATGTACGCGCACAGGGCGTTGACCGCCTCGCGGTACCGGTCCAGCGCCGCCCGCATCTGCTTGCCGGCCCCGGACTCGGCGCCCTCGCGGCCGCCCCACAGCACGTAGGTCGGCGCGCCGAGCTCGGCGGCCAGGTCGATGTTGCGCAGCACCTTCCGCAGCGCGAAGCGGCGCACGGCGCGGTCGTTGGCGGTGAACGCGCCGTCCTTGAAGATGGGGTGCCCGAACAGGTTGGTGGTGGCCATCGACACCACCATGCCGCTGGTGTCGAGGGCCTCCCGGAAGCGGCCGACGAGCTTGTCGCGGACGGTGTCGTCGCTGCCGAACGGGATCAGGTCGTCGTCGTGGAAGCTCACCCCGTACGCCCCCAGCTCCGCCAGCCGGTGCACGGACTCGACGGGGTCGAGCGCCGCGCGGGACGCCGAACCGAAGACGTCCTGGGCCTGCCAGCCCACGGTCCAGAGCCCGAAGGAGAACCGGTCGGCGGGAGTGGGGGCGTAAGGGTCGTTCATGCCGTCGCCTCCGCTGCGCTCCAGCGCCGGCCTGAACCGGCACTGAGCCCATGATGAGCGACCTCTCCGCTGCGCTGCGGGTCACTCATGCCAGCACGCTGACCCACGACGCGTCGGACTTCTCCACGGCGTCCAGCACGAGTTGTACCTGCAGCGCGTCCTCGAACGAGGGCGTCGGGTCGGTGCCGGTGGCGACCGCCTCGATGAAGTCGCGCATCTCGTGGGTGAAGGAGTGCTCGTACCCGATGATGTGGCCCGGCGGCCACCAGGCGGAGACGTACGGGTGCTCCCCCTCCGTCACCAGGATGCGGCTGAAGCCCTGCTCGGCCGTGGGCCGGGTGGCGTCGTAGTACTCCAGTTCGTTGAGCCGCTCCAGGTCGAACACCAGCGAGCCGAGCTCGCCGTTGATCTCGACCTTGAGGCCGTTCTTGCGGCCGGTCGCGAAGCGGGTCGCCTCGTAGGTGGCCAGGCCACCGCCGGAGAGCCGGGCGACGAAGACAGCCGCGTCATCGACGGTGACCTCCCCCGTCGTCGCGCCGGCTCTCGCGGACAGCCCGCTGGACGCCTCCGGCAGCGGGCGTTCCTTGATGAACGTCTCGGTGATGCCGGTGACGCCGGTGATCTGCTGGCCGGTGACGAACTGGGTCAGGTCGATGATGTGCGCGCCGATGTCGCCGAGCGCGCCCGAGCCGGCCTTGTCCTTCTGGAGCCGCCAGACGAGCGGGAAGTTCGGATCGGTGATCCAGTCCTGTAGGTAGACGGCTCTGACGTGCCGGATCGCGCCGAGCCGGCCGTCGGCGACGAGGTTGCGCATCAGCGAGACGGCGGGGACCCGGCGGTAGTTGAACCCGCAGGCGGACCGGACGCCGAGCGCCCGGGCCTTCACCGCCGCGGCGACCATCGCGCGCGCCTCGTCGACCGTGTTGGCGAGCGGCTTCTCGCACAGCACGTGCTTGCCCGCTTCCAGCGCGGCGATGGCGATCTCGGCGTGGCTGTCGCCCGGGGTACAGATGTCGATGACATCGATGTCGTCCCGGGCGAGCAGCTCGCGCCAGTCGGTCACCGCTTCGGCCCACCCGAGCCGGCTCGCGGCTTCCGCCACCTTCGCCCCATCGCGGCCGCAGACGGCGACCATGGTCGCCCGCGCCGGCAGGTCGAAGACCCGGTTCACGGTGCGCCACGCCTGTGAGTGCGCGGCGCCCATGAACGCGTAGCCGACCATGCCGACGCGCAGCTCCCCGCTGCTGCCCTGAGTGGACACTTGGCGGTTCCTTTCTGGTGGTTGGCTCTACCTGACGACCTGCTAGGACTTGAAGCCGAGCGGCAGGTACTTGTCGACGTTGTCCTTGGTGATCGTCTCGGACTGCAGGACGATCAGCTTCGGCACCTGCAGCTCGACCAGGTCGCCCATGCCTTTGCCCTGGGCGGCGAGGCGGGCCAGGATGATCGCCGAGGACGCCATCGACGGCGGGTAGGTGACCGTCGCGGTCAGCACCGTGTCGCCCGCCTTGATGTGGTCCATCGCGTCGCGGGAGCCGGCGCCGCCGACCATGAAGAACTCCTTGCGGTTCGCCTGCTGGATCGCGGCGAGGACGCCGACGCCCTGGTCGTCGTCGTGGTTCCACACGGCGTCGAGCTTCGGCGCGGCCTGCAGCAGGTTCGCCGCCGCCTTCTGGCCGGACTCGACGGTGAAGCCGGCCGCCACGCGGTGCTTGACGGTCAGGCCGTAGGTCTTGAGCGCGTCGGCGAAGCCCTTCGACCGGTCCTTGGTCAGCTGGAGCTCGTCGATGCCGGGGATCTCGCCGATGACCGCGTCGGTCTTGCCCTTGAGCTTCTCGCCGATGAAGTGGCCGGCGGCGATGCCCATGCCGTAGTTGTCGCCCTTGATCAACGAGAACGACGCGGCCGGGTCGGAGAACTCACGGTCGAGGTTGATGACGATGATGCCGGCCGCGGTGGCCTTCCGGCCGATCTCGGTGAGCTGGGCCCCGTCCTGCGGCAGCAGCACGATCGCGTCGGGCTTCGAGCCGATCAGGGTGTCCAGCGCGGCGATCTGCGCGGGTGCGTCCTTACCGGCGTCGACGACCTTCAGGGTCACGTCGGAGAACTTGGCGGCCTGCGCCTTGGCGTTGGCGGTGATGGCACCGATCCAGCCGTGGTCGGCGGCCGGCGCGGAGAAGCCGATGGTGACGGCCTTGCCGGGCGCCTCCGTGGCGTTGTTGACCTTGGTGTTGGTCCCGGTGTCGGAGTCCTTGGTCTCGTTGGACGTGCAACCGGCAAGCAGTGCGCCGGCGCCGAGCGCCGCCCCGCCGAGGAGAAGCTTGCGGCGGGACATGTCACCCGAGGATGCGCTCATCACGACCTCCTGGTCGTCTGTGGGATGGGGGTGTGTACTGGTTCGGTGCGTTTTTGGGCGTGTTGATCAGCACTGCCGTCGCGGCTGGACGGCGGTGTGGTGTCGCGGTGAGGTGCCCTATGCGGTTTGGGCTCTGGTGCCTATCTGTTGAGCCGGGTCCTGAAGAACGAGCCGACCCGGAACTGCTGGATCAGGACCGCGACCACGATGATGCCGCCGTTGATGATCCGCTGGACGTCCAGCTGCAGGTTGTTGACGATGAACAGGTTCGTGATCTGCGTGAAGATCAGCACGCCGAGCAGCGAGCCGACGATGGTGCCGCGGCCGCCGGTGAGGGCGGTCCCGCCGATGATCGCGGCGGCGATGGCGTTGAGCTCGTACAGGTCGCCGTGCGTGTTGCTGCCCGACGTCGTCTGGGACACGATCATCAGCGCGGCGATGCCGCAGCAGACCCCGGACAGCACGTACAGCAGCATGGTCTGCAGCCGGACGTTGATGCCGGCGAGGCGGGCGGCCTCGGCGTTGCCGCCGATCGCGATGGTGCGCCGGCCGAAGGTGGTGCGGTTGAGCAGGACCCAGCCGATCACGACGACCGCCAGGAAGATGATGACCATGTACGGCACCCCGAGCAGCCGGTCGCCGGCGAGGCTCTTGATGAAGGGGTCCGCGGTGATCTGGGTGTGCGACCCGGAGATGTTCTGGGCCAGCCCTCGCGCCGACAGCATCATGGCGAGCGTGGCGATGAAGGGCACCAGCTTGCCGTACGCGATCAGCCCGCCGTTGACGAGGCCGGCGACCGCACCGACGGCGAGCGCGGTGAAGACCATCGCCGCCGGGCCCATGTCCTGGGTCGCCACGGTGGTGCACCAGACACTGGCGAGGGCGAGCAGCGCGCCGACCGACAGGTCGATGCCGCCGCTGATCATCACGAAGGTCATGCCGACCACGATCACGCCGATGCTGGACGCCTGGGTCAGGACGGTCAGCTCGTTGGACCAGAGCCGGTCGACGTCGAGGAAGATGTCGGGGCGGGTGACGGCACCGATGATCAGCAGCAGGACCAGCACGCCGATGAGGGCGAGGTTGCGCTTGATCGAGTCGGCGCCGTCGCGCTGCCACCAGCCCTGCTGGGCGGCCGCGCCCTTGTTCAGCTCCACCGGGGCGGTGGACGGTGTGGTCGCGGTGCTCATGCTGCGGTCCCTTCGGGGGCGGTGCTCGCCAGGTCGGCCCCGTCCAGCAGCGAACCGGCCATCACCAGGTCGAGCACGGTGTCTTCGTCGAGTTCGTCGGCGGGCGCCTCGCGGACGAGCCGTCCCTCACGCATGACGAGCACGCGGTCGGACAGGCCCAGCACCTCGGGCACCTCGCTGGACACGAGCAGCACACCGACGCCCTCGTCGGCGAGTCTGCGGATCACCTGGTACAGCTCGGCCCGGGCACCCACGTCGACCCCCCGGGTGGGCTCGTCGAGCAGCAGGAGCCGGGTGCCGCCCAGCAGCCAGCGGCCGACGACGACCTTCTGCTGATTGCCGCCGGACAGGGTGCGCACCGGGCGCCGGACATCGTTCGGGCGCAGGTCGAGGCCTTGGGTGATCGTCTCGGCCTCGGCGCGCTCGCGTCCCGAGTCGGTGAAGCCGACCCGCGCGAAGCGGGTGAAGCCGGCCAGGGTGACGTTGCGGTAGATCGGCTCGCCGAGCAGCAGCGCCTGGCTCTTGCGCTCCTCGGGGGCCATGCCGATGCCGGCCTTCACCGCGGCGTTGACGCTGCCGCGGCGCAGCGCCCGGCCGCCCACCGCCACCGTGCCGGCGGTCGCCCGGCGGGCACCGAAGACGGTCTCGAGCACCTCGGACCGGCCGGAGCCGACCAGCCCGGTGATGCCGACGATCTCCCCGGCGTGCACGGTCAGCGAGACGTCGCTGAACCGGCCCTCCAGCGACAGTCCCTGCACTTCCAGGAGCTTTTCGCCGTACACCTTCGCCGCGGGCTTCTCGGGGAAGACGTACTCGATGGTGCGGCCGGTCATCCGGCTCACCAGCTCGCGGGTCGGCGTGGTCTTCGCGTCGAGGTTGGCCGCGGTCGTGCGGCCGTCCTTGAGCACCGTCACGCGGTCGCCGATCTCGCGGATCTCCTCCATGCGGTGGGAGATGTAGATGACCGCGATGCCCTGCGCGGTCAGCGCGCGGACCATGCGGAACAGGTTCTGCACCTCGTCATGGGCGAGCACGGCGCTCGGCTCGTCCATGATGAGCAGCCGCGCCTCGCGCGACAGCGCCCGGCCCATGCTGACGATCTGCTTGGCCGCCGCGGGCAGCTTGCCGACCTCCCGGCCGACGGGGATCTCCGCGTGGCCGAGCCGCGCCAGGATCTCCGCCGCGCCGCGGCGCGCGGTGCGCCGGGCGACGAACCCGGCGCTGTGCGGCTCGTGACCGAGGTAGATGTTCTCCGCGACGCTGAGCCCGTCGACGAGGTCGAGCTCCTGGTAGATGGTGGCGATGCCGGCCTTCATGGCCGTCTGCGGGCTGTTGAACGCGGCCGGCTGCCCCAGCCACAGAATCTCGCCGGAGTCCGGGGTGTGCGCGCCGGAGAGCACCTTGATCAGCGTCGACTTGCCGGCGCCGTTCTGCCCGAGCAGGCAGTGCACCTCCCCGGCCCGCACCTCCAGCTGCACGCCGTCGAGCGCGCGGACACCGGGGAAGGTCTTCACCACATCGGTAAGCCTGAGGACGATGTCGTCCGTACTTGTCATGATGGCCGTCCATATGCGAGTTCGCTGGCCAGTACCGCGGCGCCGACAACGCCGGCGCGGGGGCCGAGCTCGGACAGGACGACCGGCAGATTGCCGGTCGCGAGGGGCAGCGAACGCCGGTAGACGACGCTGCGGATCTCCGCCAGCAGGATGTGACCGAGGCCGGCGAGACCGCCGCCGATCACGATCATCGACGGGTTGATGAAGCTGACCAGGCCGGCCAGCACCCCACCCACCCGGCGCCCACCGTCACGGATGAGACGGATGCACGTGACGTCACCCTCGGCCGCGCCGTCGGCGACGTCCTTGGCCGTCACCACGCCGTTGGCGTTGAGCCGCTCGGCGAGGGCCGGCGAGGCGCCACTGCGCGCCGCCGCCGTCGCGTCACGGGCCAGCGCACCGCCGCCGAACAGGGCCTCCAGGCACCCGACGTTGCCGCACGAGCACACCGGCCCGTGGCTGTCGACCTGGATGTGCCCGATGTCGCCGGCACACCCGTCGGTGCCCCGGTAGACCTCGCCGTTGAGGTAGATGCCGCACCCGATGCCCGTGCCGACCTTGAGGAACAGCAGGTTGTCCACCGAGTGCGCGACGCCGCCGTAGCGCTCGCCGATGCTCATGATGTTGACGTCGTTGTCGACGACGACCGGGCAGTTGAACTCGCGCCCCAGCACCTCCCGCACCGGGAACCTGTCCCAGCCCGGCATGATGGGCGGCGAGACCGGCACCCCGTCGCGGAAGCTGACCGGCCCCGGCACGCCGATACCGATGGCGTGCAACCGCTCGTACGACCCCTCCGCACGGAACTTGTGCAGGATCTCGTTGACCCGCTGCAGGATCACCTTCGGCCCCGACCTGATGTCGGCGGGCTCGCCGTACGCAGCCACCGGCTCCAGCCGCCCGTCGGTGATCTCCACGTCGATCGAGCTCGCCCCCAGGTCCACCGCGGCGAACCGCAGGTCCGGGCTGAGCTCCACCAGCGTCGAGCGCCGCCCGCCCCGGCTCGCGGCGGGCCCCGCCTCGCGGATGAGCCCGGTCGCGACGAGCGCGTCCAGATCCGCGAGCAGCCGCGGCCGCGGCACCTCCAGGCGATCCGCCAGCTCCGCACGCGACAACGCACCGGTGTCCCGCAACAAGCGGAGCAGGCGCGACTGAACCGGACCATCCACCGCACTGACCGTGTTCACAATGGCACCTCCTCATCTGGTCGCAGGCAGGGAGTCCGCGACACGCGGCTACACCACCACACCCCCGCCAAGGTGCTGGTTGCCGGGTCGTGTGCCGTGCGTTACACCCGTGTTGCGTCGAGACTTTAGGCCCTTCACCGCGCCACGTCTAGGTCTTCTATCTTCCGTTACCAAACTTTCGCTGAATCCAACGGAAGTTGACCCACTTCCGAACGTTTCCTCATTTCCGCAGGTGAGCACGTGTACGGACGCTCCACCAAACCCCCGCGCACCGGACAAATCGCACGGTCGGGCGGTGCGGGCCGGCCGGGGCTTGATGATCGCGGGCCGAGCCTGGCGGCCACCGCCGCCGCCTGATTGAACCTCGCCGGCATGAGCGCGACCGGGCAACACAACCCGGTGGATCCCTGTGCGCCGGGGAACAGGGATCCACCGGGTTCCAGGGATCCACCGGGTTCCAGGGATCCACCGGGTTGGACCCGTGCTCCAGACCGCCCGCAAGCACATCGACATGCATGCGTGGGGAGCCATCATTGCGTCATACGGTCGGCGTCCACGGAGAGTGACGCAACGTCGCTGTGCTGACTCGCCTGTGGCTCAAGCGATGGTCAACAAGTCACCCTCGCCCGTCACGGTAACCACCGCGGCCACGGACACCGGCGTCGACCCGGGCACAGGTCTCCCCGGGGCTCCGCCGTCGAGAGGGGCACCGCCGACGCGTGCGCAGCTGGCCAACATCACACCGGGTGGACGCAGGCGACAGCAAACGCAGCCATCGGCGAAACGCACCAGCTGACCGCGCTTACCGGCAGATCGACCCACCACGAACGCACACCAACAGAACACGGACCAACAGAACGCGCAGAGAACGCCCTTTCAGAGAACGCCCTCGCAGAGAACGCCCTCGCAGAACACGCACCGACAGCACACGCCCTGACAGCACGCGCTGACACGACGTGCCCTGACAGCACGCGCGCTGACAGGCCGACCACCGCCAGCACAAACCGCCAGCACAAACCGCCAGCACAAACCGCCAGCACGAACCACCGGCACGAACCACCGGCGAGCGACCCGGCACGCTTCGCCGAGCCAGACGCGGCACCGCCCGCCGCGAGCCACCAACAGCATGCACGCCAGCAACGACCGCACCGACGACGACAACCGCCCGCGAGGACAACGGCCGAATCAACAAAAGCCAGCCAACGATGACGGCCCTCGCACCAGGCCCCGGCAGCGGGGCGCCGCAGCGCTGCAATGACGAACCAGCGAACGGCCCCAGCAAAGCCCAACGGCTCATGGTTACTTCAGCAGCAGCCTCCCCATCCTCCGGCTGGCCATCGTCAACCCGGCCACCGCCAGCGCCACCAGATACCCCGCGTGCCACAGCATCGACCAGTCCGGCGAGCCGGTCGTGATCGCCCGGAGCAGCGCCACGCCGTGGTACAGCGGGGTCAGCTCGATCAGGACCTGCAGCGGCACCGGGAAGTCCGACGGTGGTGAGAAGGTGCCGCTGAACAGGAACAGCCCGAGCTGGGTCACGTTGATGTAGTCGAAGTCCTGCCACGAGCGCAGCAGCGTCGACAGGCCCATGCCGAGCGCGCCGAACGCGAACCCGACGAGCAGCGTCACCGGCAGCGCGACCACGGCCCAGCCCCAGGTGGTCAGGTCGAGCGCGGCCATGACGACGAGGAAGACCGCGGAATACCCGCCGCCCCGGCACATCGCCCAGATGAGCTCGCCGGCGGAGACCTGCATCGGGGTGATCGGGGTGGCCAGCGTCGCATCGTAGATGCGCATGAACTTGAGCTTGCCGTAGAAGTTCATCGTGGTCTCGGCCAAGGCCCCGTTCATCGCGGACGCCGCCAGCATCGCCGGCGCCACGAACTGGGCATACGTCACCAGCCGCCCGTCGGGCAGCGCGATGTCCCCGACGAGCCGCCCCACCCCGACACCGATCGACAGCAGGTAGAGCAGCGGCTCGACGAAACCGGACAGCAGCACCCACCAGTACGCGGCGTGCCTGGCCGCGGCGAGATTCCGTGCGGTGACCGACAGTGCGCCGGAGGTGCGGTGGTCGAGGCGGGACATCGCCCGCGGGAAGATCAGCGTCGAGACCATCAGTCGCCCAGCTTCCGGGTGAACGCACGCAGCGCCAGCACGTAACCGGCGGCGCACCACAGCAGCAGCACCGCGGTGTGTGCGGGCAGCCCCCACGCGGTCGACGTGCCGAGGGTCGCGGCCCGCGACAGCTCGACGCCGTGCCACAGCGGCGACACCCATGCCAGCACGCGGGCGGGCCCCGGCAGGCTCTCCACCGGGAAGAACACGCCGGCGAACAGGGTCATCGGGACCACCCCGACGCGGAACAGCACCGCGAACGCGCCGTCGTTGTCGGCCCGTGCCGCGTACGCGAAGCACGGCGCCGCACACGCCGCGCCGAGCAGCACGCAGACCAGCGGGGTGGCGAGCGCCCACCACGAGTGCAGCGCGCCGAACAGCAGCAGCACCACCAGGAAGGCGACGCCGGACAGCGCGACCCGCAGCATGGCGAACAGCAGATGCCCCCGCAGCATGTCACCCACCGTGAGCGGCGAGGCTCGCATCGCGTGGTAGATCCGGCTCCAGTGGAATCCGCTGTACACCGGCCAGGTCGAGTCGCCGACCGCGACCTGCAGCGCGGTCGAGGCCAGCAACCCCGGGCCCAGGTAGTCCAGATAGGGCACGCCGATCGCGGTGGACCGCTCGTCGATGTAGCGCCCCACGGTGATCCCCATCGCGACGAGGAACATCGCCGGCAGCGCGAACGAGCTGAACACGCTCGATCGCCAGGTGCGCCGGTAGGACACGAGGTGATACTCGAGTGCCAGAGCCGTCGGGCGTGCCATCAGTCGACCAACGTCCGGCCGGTGAGCTGCAGGAACACGTCTTCGAGCGACCCGCGGCGGACCAGCACGCTGGACGGTGTCAGCCCCAGGCCGTGCACCTGCGCCGCGGCCGCGTCGCCGTCGTCGGTGTAGACCAGGATGCGGTCGGGCAGCACCTCGGTGCGCTCGCCGATGCCGTCGAGCTTCTCCGCGAACCGGTCGAGCGGCTCGGTGCCGAACCGCACCTCGAGCACCTCCCGCGTCGAGTGCCGCTCGATGAGCTCCCGCGGCGAGCCCTCCGCGACGATCCGGCCGGTGTCCATCACGACCAGGCGGTCGCACAGCTGCTCCGCCTCGTCCATGTAGTGCGTGGTCAGCACCAGCGTGACGCCGCGCTGCTTGAGCCGGAACAGCCGCTCCCAGACCAGATGCCGAGCCTGCGGGTCGAGGCCGGTCGTCGGCTCGTCGAGCAGCACGATCTCCGGCTCGTTGACCAGGGCCCGCGCGATCGTCAGCCGGCGCTTCATCCCGCCGGACAGCGGCTCGACCTTGTCCCCGGCGCGGTCGGCGAGCTGCACAAAGTCGAGCAGCTCCATGGCCCGCGCCCGCGCCACCCGGCGGGGGATGTTGAAGTAGCGCGCGTAGACCGTCAGATTCTCCAGGACCGTGAGCTCCAGGTCGAGCGAGTCCTGCTGCGGGCAGACCCCGAGCCGCGCCCGGATCGCGGCCCCTTCCTTCGCCGCGTCCATGCCCAGGATCCGCAGCGAGCCCCCGGTGGGCCTGGACACGCAGCCGATCATCCGCATCGTCGAGGACTTGCCCGCCCCGTTGGGGCCGAGGAACCCGAACGCCTCCCCCGCCCGCACCCGCACGTCGATGCCATCGACCGCGGTGAAATCCCCGAACTGTTTGACCAGTGCGGTCGCCGCGATCAATGCTTCGTCTTCAGCCACGGTGCGACATTAACGCGCGGGTACGACACTTTCTGCGGACTCGGCCAGGGTCGGTTTGCGGTCGCCCGTCGGCGGTTGGCACGATGTGCGGGTGAGCGTCAACCCGCGCTGGCTCGGGCTGGCCGCCACCGTCCTGCTCGCCACCAGCGGTTTCCTGGCCGGCAAGCCACAGCCACGCGACGGCGCGTGGCTGCTCGGTCTCCTCGTGTGGTTCGTCGCCCTCGCGATGCTGATTCGCGCCTGGTGGGCGCTGCGGGAGGAGACCGGCCAGCGAAGCGTCCTGGTCACGGCCGCGATCTGGAGCGTGCCGCTGCTGTTCGCCCCCCCGCTCGGCAGCCACGACGTCTACGCGTACGCCTGCCAGGGCCAACTCTTCAACGCGGGCCTCGACCTCTACGAGGTGGGCCCTGCGGCGCTGCCGTGCACGTGGCTGTCCGACGTGCCTGAGCTGTGGCGGGACACCCCGACGCCCTACGGTCCACTGTGGATCACCATCGAGGGCGCCGCGGCCTGGCTCGCTCATGGCAGCCTGCCTGCGGTCGTACTGCTGCTGCGCGTCGCCGCGGTGCTCGGCCTGCTGCTGTGCGTCGCCGCCGTGCAGCGCCTCTCCCGCGGCAACGCGCTGCTGGCCGCGAGCCCGCTCGTGCTGGTCCATGTCGTGTCCGGCGCGCACAACGACGTCGTGCTCGCGGGGCTGCTGCTGGCCGGGTTCGTCGCCGCCCGCCGCCCGGGCCCCACGGCCGGCGCCGCGTCCGGGATCGCCGTCGGCCTCGCCGTGGCGGTGAAGGTGACCGCCCTGGTGGCCGTCCCCTTTGCCCTGCTGTTGCTCTTTTTCGCCGGTACGCCCAAAGCCCGCTGGACCGCCCCACTCGCGTTCACCGGGGCCGTCGGCGCGACGTACGCCATCCTTGCCCTGCTCACGGGGCACGGCCTCGGCTTCCTGCAGGCCCTCGGCTCCACCAGCACGATGATCCAGTGGCTCTCCATCCCGACCGGCGTGGGCATGGCGGTCGACTACGTACTGCGCATTGCCGGTCACTCGGAGTGGGGTTCGACATCGGTCGCCGCCGCGCGGGCCGTGGGGCTGCTAGCGTTGGCGGTGGTGCTGCTGGTGCTGTGGTGGCGGGCCGCGAGGACCTTGGCCGCCCTTGCCCGCGGCGACGTGCAGCTCTCTGACCTGCACTTGGGCGGCGGGTCACGGGACGCCGGCGCCGTGGATCGTGGTGGTCGGGACAGCGCGGTGGGCGGCCCACAGCACGACAGCGGCGCGAGCGCCCGGGCGGCGGACGGCGGCGCAACCGGCCAAGCGGCGGGCGGCGCACCTGGCCCAGCGGCGGACGGCGGCGCGGACCGCCCGGCGGTGGACCTCGACGCGGCCGGCCAAGGGCTGGACGGCGGCACGAGCGGTCGCCGCCTGGACGTCGCCGCGAACAGCGTCCAGGGTCAGGACGGCGCCGCGAGCGGTGTACGCGGACCGGACAGCGGCGCGGAGGACGCTCGCGGCCTGGACATCGGCGCGGGCGGCGTTCGGAGACAGGACGGCGGCGCGACCGGCAGCTCAGTGGCCGGCGGGCTACTGGCCGGTGGACAGCTGGCCGACGGGGTGGCCGGCGGGCTGCTGGTCGACGGGGTGATCGGGCGCCGTGGGCAGGACGTGGTGCTCACCGCCGCCGGGTGCGGGATGCTGGCCGCCGCGGTGCTCGGGCCGGTCTTCTACGCCTGGTACGCGATCGCCGGCATCGCCCTGCTGGCCGGCACCGAGCTCACCGGCCGGCTGCGCACCGTCGTGCACGTCGCGGCGGCCGGGTTGCCGCTGCTCACGCTGCCCGACAGCCTCGGCCTGGCCACGAAGACCAAAGCCCCAGGTGCGTTCCTCGACGTCGCCCTGGTCACGGCCGCCGCGGTCCACCTGATCCGCCGCCGGCGCCGGGCCCGGGCAGTCATCCCGGCAGCACCGACCACGGCTCCGGCAACCACCGGCGGCACCGACCACGGCACCACCTGACCGATCAGCGCGGCACGGCGCCCGGAAGTACTCGGCAAACCGGGATGCACGCGGCCCCGAAGCACGGTCCGCAAACGCGGCGAGCCAGGCGCCAAACGCGGCGAGCCAGGCGCCCGGCACGGTCCGCAAACGCGGCGAACCGGACACCCGGCGCCAGCCGGACCGGCCGATGACCGCGCAACCCACCAACCCCGGCGCGGCCAGCTGGGGCACCCAGCGCCAACCCGACCGGCCGATGACCGCGCGACCCCACCAGCCCCGGCACAGCGAACCGGACGCCCGGCGCCAGCCGGACCAGCCGGTGACCGCGCAACCCCACCAGCCCCGGCACAGCGAACCGGGCACCTAGCCCCAACCGAACCGGCCGATGACCGCGCAACCCACCAACCCCGGCGCGGCCAGCTGGGCACCCAGCGCCAACCCGACCGGCCGATGACCGCGCAACCCCCAACGCCCACCCCAGCGAACCGGACAGCCAACGCCAACCGGAACCAGCCGATGACCGTGCGGCGCGCCAACCCCGGCAAAGCCCGTCAGGACGCCAACCTCCGGGCAGCCGTTAGGCAGTGGCCGGCGTGCCGATCGACTGGCGGGCCCATTCGACCAGGGCGGCCGTCTCCTCCGCCACACCCGGGAACGCCGGGTCGGCGCCCTCGTCGTAGCGGACGGTCCAGCGCAGCCCGTCGACGCCGCTGACCCGGCGGGCCACCACGCGCACGCCGAAGCCGCCGGGGAGCGGGTGGTGGGACGTGTGCGCGATCGACTTGTTGACGCGGGTGCGGACCTGCTCGGGCACGCGGTCAGGGTCGAGCAGGGTGAGCGCCAACGGCGGCAGGTCCTCCATGACGGCGTAGCCGCTGGGGGCCTCGGCGGGCAGTTCGCGGGCGGCGACGAGGGACAGCTGCCGGCCGGACCAGGTCGCCTTGTGGATCTCGTGCCAGCCGAGGCGTTCGCCGGCGCCGGGGAGCCAGAGGCCGAGGTTGGTGACGACCACGACGTTGTCGCCGGTGGTGCTGGCCCAGGACAGGATCCGCTCGTCGGGGGCGAGGGCGGGCCGCCGGTCGGCGGGCAGGCGGCGCTTCTTCAGGAAGCCGAACACGACGCTCTCCTTCTGCGGGACCACCGGCGCTCGATCTGGCCGATACGGGACACCAGCGCCCGACCGGGCCGATACGGGACCACCAGCACCCGGCCGGACCGATACGGGACCACCGGCGCCCGACCGGGCCGGTACGGGGACGCACGGTCACCACCGGCTGGCGCCGCGGTCGCGCAGGGCCCTGGCGTGCTGCTCCAGGGACACCAGCTCGCTGAACAGGCGCAGGTACTCGTCGGCGTTGGTGACCGGGTTGATGCGCTGCTGCTTGGACTTCAGGTCGGCGATGCGCCGGTTGAGCGCGGGCAGCTGCAGCCGCACCACCGTCGCCTCGACGTAGCGCGGGTCGGGCTCGCCGTCGAGGCGCAGCGGCTCAACGGCCAGCTCGGTGACCAGGGCGGCGGCGGCAGGGTCGGTGCAGGTCTCGCGGACCCGCTCGATCCACACGACCCCGCCGGCGGCGGAGGACGCGCCGCCCGCGTCGGCGATCGCGGCGCGCAGGGCCGCATACGTGGGGTGTGCGTAGATCTCGGCGCCGATGGCGTCGAACATGGGGCCGGCCAGGGCGGGCTGCTGCAGCGCCAGCTTCAGGGCCTCGCGCTCGACGAGGGCCTCGGCGCTGTCGGGCGCCAGCACCTTACGGGCCGGGGTGGGGGGTGCCTCGACGACGCCCTTCGCGGCGGCGCCGACGGCGCGCTGGACCGTCTCGAGCTCCATGCCGAGGTCGCCGGCGAGCTTGCGCGCATACTCGGGGCGCAGGGTGCGGTCCTTGATCTTCGCGACCAGCGGGGCGGTGGCCTTGAGCGCGCCGACGCGGCCCTCGGCGGTGTCGAGGTTGAAGCGCTGGATGACGGAGCGCAGCGCGAAGTCGAGCAGCGGCTGCCGGTCGGCGACGAGGTCGCGCACCGCGACTGGACCCTTGGCCATGCGCAGCTCGCAGGGGTCCATGCCGTCGGGGCCGACGGCGATGAACGTCTGCGCCACGAAGCGCTGGTCGTCCTCGAACGCCCGCAGCGCCGCCTTCTGCCCCGCCGCGTCGCCGTCGAACGTGAAGATGATCTCCCCGCCGTAGCCGTCGGCGTCGAGCAGCAGCCGGCGCAGGACTGCGATGTGGTCGGCGCCGAACGCGGTGCCGCAGGTGGCGACGGCCACGGGCACGTCGGACAGGTGGCAGGCCATGACGTCGGTGTACCCCTCGACGATGACCACCTTGCTCTGCTTCGCGATCTCCCGCTTGGCCTGGTCCACCCCGTACAGGACGTGGGACTTCTTGTAGAGCGGGGTCTCCGGGGTGTTCAGGTACTTCGGGCCGTCGTCGTCGTCGAACAGCTTCCGCGCGCCGAACCCGATCACGTCGCCGGAGATGTCCTTGATGGGCCACAGCAGGCGGCGGCGGAACCGGTCGATGAGGCTGCCGGAGCGCGCCTCCCGCGACAGCCCGGCGGTGATCAGCTCCTGCGCCGTGAACCCCTTGAGCCGCAGGTGCTTGCTCAGCGGGTCCCAGCCCTCGGGCGCGAAGCCGCAGCCATAACGCTCCGCCTCCTCGCGGCCGAAGCCGCGCTGGGCGAGGAACTCCCTGGCCAGCCGGGCACCGGGCGAGCCCAGTTGCTCGGCATAGAAGCGGGCGGCCTCGGCGTGCGCGGCGATCAGCCGCTGCTTCTGCCCCGTCTGGCGGACCGGCGCGCTGCCGCCCTCGACATACTGCAGCTGCAGGCCGGCCCGGCCGGCGAGCCGCTCGACCGACTCGACGAACGTCAGGTGGTCGTGGTCCATCAGGAACTTGATGGCGTCGCCGCCGGCGCCGCAGCCGTGGCAGAAATACACGTTGCGTGCGGGCGACACGTTGAACGAGGCGGTCTTCTCGTCGTGGAACGGGCACAGCCCCTTGAGGTTGCCACCGCCGGCCGACTTGAGCGTCACGTGCTCGGAGATCACGTCCGCGATCGCGGTGCGCTCACGCACCAGGGCGATGTCCTCGTCCCTGATCTTGCCGGCCAACCGAAGCCACCTCCCCTACCCGGGATACATCCTGCCTCGGGCCACCGACAATTTACGACTTCACAGCTCCCACATCACACGGGCACCACCACATCACAACGCCGTGCGATGCTGCCGCCATGCCGAAACTGCGTGACGAGCGCGTCGCCTGGCTCGCCGTCCAGGACCGGTTGCGCCGGCGCAGCCGCCGCCTGGGGCCCCTGGGATGGCTGATGACCTTCGCCACGCTCGGCGCGTGGGCGGTGCTGCGGTCGCGGGGGCGGGGCGCGGCGCGCATGGCGGCGTACTCCCTCGCCGTCGACCACGTCGCCGGCTACCTCGACGACGACGAGCGCGAGACGCTGCGCAGCGACCGGCGGGTGCCGCCGTGGTTCCTGTTCGAGGTCGAGCGGGCCAGGTGGGCGGCGCGGGCCGGGCAGCGGCTGCCGTCCGGGCGGGAGACCCCGCTGGAGCGCCGCCGCCGGATCCTGCTGCGGATCGTGCTCACCGGCAGCGTCGCTGCCGCGCTGGTGCTCGCCCCGACCGCCTGGGTGTGGGCCGGCTCCATGGGCCGGATCGGGCCGGCCGACGGGGCGCCGGCCGCGGACGTGGCGATCGTGTTCGGTGCGCAGGTCGCGCCGGGCGGGCAGGTGCCGATGCCGTTCCTCAAGGGCCGGCTCGACACCGCCGCGCGGCTGCTCACCACCGGCAAGGTCAAGGCGCTGCTCATCTCGGGCGACGCGCAGGGCGGCTCCGGCGACGAGGTCCGGGTCATGCGCGACTACCTCGCCGGGCAGGGCGTCGACCCGGCCAGGATGGTCGTCGACCCGCACGGCCTCGACACCTATGACACGTGCCGCCGCGCCCATGACGTGTACGGCGTGACGAAGGCCCTCCTCGTGAGCCAGGAGCTGCACCTGCACCGTGCGGTCACGCTGTGCCGGCGGCTGGGGGTCGACGCGTACGGGGTACCCGCGCTGTGTGAGGGATGCCAGCGGGTGACGATCTGGTACAACACGGCCAGAGACGTTGCCGCGGGCCCGAAGGCGGCATGGGAGGCGCTGCGGCACCGGCCGGCCACGGTCGTATCGCCGCCGGATCCGTCGCTGCTGGAGGCGACGCGCTGACCCGCCCACCATCGTGGGGTTTTGGGCGTGTCCGACCGGCACCGGCGGCATACTTGACCAGTCCACGGCGCCGGCACCGATCGGCGCTTGTCCATGCTGCGATCCGATAGGTGGTGCGTTTCCGGTGAGTGCCCCGTGCCTGGCGGTGTCCGGCTGATGGTCACCGTGCTGCGCTCCGTCGACGACGTCCTCGCCTGGGCCGGCCTGCTGGTCGAGCCGCCGCTGCGCACCGCCGTGGGCCGCCTGCCGGCACCGTCGCGCGACGTGGCGGAGCTGCAGCTGGGCGGGCTCGACGAGGACCCGCCGGGGGTGCGGACGCGCGCCGCCCTGAGCCTTGTCTGCGCCGGCGCGGTCGGCGGCGACCCGCACGACGCGGTGCCCGGCGCCGTCGCGGTGGAGCTCGTGCACCACTGGTCGGTCCTGCAGCGGGACCTGTTCGACGGCGACCTGACCCGCCGGCACCGCCCGACCGCGTGGAGCGTGGTCGGCCCGCACCCGGCGACCCTGGGCGGGGAGGCGATGCTGGCGCTCGCGTTCGACGTGGCCGCCACCGGCGATCCGACCCGGCGGGTGCCACGCCCGCTGCGCCAGGCGACCCGGGACCGGCAGCAGCCGGGCGGCACCGACGGCACCCGCGCGTTCGACGGCCCCCGCGGTGACGCCGGAGCGCCCGGCGACTGGCCTTCCGGCCCGCTCGGGCACGCCCACCGCAACGACGACCGGGCCACCCGGGACAGGTTCGTCGAGCGGGACGGCCCCGGCGACCCGTGCGCCGACGGCGGGCGGCGGCAGGCCGCGGCGGCACTCGTGGACCGGGCCGGGGTACGCATCCTCGGCGACACCGTCCAGCAGCTGCTGCACGGCCAGCACACCGTGCTCGGCGCGACCCTCGACCCGGACGCGGCCGACCGCTCCGGCAGCGACCTGCTGCGCGACTGCATCACGGCGGTCGAGCAGCGCAGCGGCGCCCTGCTCGGCTGCGCGTGCGCGCTCGGTGCGGTCGCCGGCGGCGGCGACCCGGCGACGGTGGAGCAGCTGCGGCTGTTCGGCGTGCGCCTGGGCCTGGCCGTGCAGTTCGCCGAGGACCTGCTCGGCATCTGGGGCGACCCGGCCGTGACGGGCCGGCCGACGTTTCCGGACCTGCGCCGCCGGCGGCGGTCGCTGCCGGTCGCCGCGGCGCTCGCGGCGGGCGCCGACGAGCTGGCGGACCTGCTGCGCCGCGAGGGCCGGCTCAGCGACGCCGAGCTCGAACGCGCCGCGAAGGTCATCGAACGCTCCGGCGCCCGCTCCTGGTGCGTCCAGCAGGGCGAGGACCTCCTGGCGCAGGCGCTGCTCGCGCTCGACCTGGCGATCCCGGAGCCGGCGGCGGTCGCCGAACTCGTCGCCCTGGCCCGCTGGGCCACCCGCCACCCCGCCTGAACAGCCCGCCCACCGTCCACGCAGACCGCAGACCCGCGGACCGCAGACCCGCGGACCCGCGGGCCGGCGGACCGCAGACCGCCGGTCAGCGAAACCGCGGCCGGCCGGCAACAGCGGCGCGGTCCCGGTCAGGTCAGCGCGCCGACCACCTGCTCCGCGCGCGAGGCGTGCTTCTGGTACGCCCCCGGGAACGCCGAACGCTGCACCGCCTGCGCGGCCGCGGTCACGCTCATCCGCTGCCAGCCCTGCACCCGCGACAGTGCGGAGTAGAACAGCATCGCGGCGTGGGACGGGTCCATCAGCTGCGTCACCGTGCCCCAGCCCTGGCTGGCCCGCTGCTGGAAGAGCCCGACCGAGTCGTGGTCGGACCCGACGCCCTGATGCGGCAGCCGCAGCGAGGCCGGCACGGCGGAGCTGGCGACGTTGTACAGGTCGCTCTCCTGCATGGCGGTCGCGACCGCGATCACGAGGGCCCGGTCGGGCATGCCCTGCGCCCTGCCCTGCTTGACGATCAGCGCCGCGTTGTCCATCTGCTGCTGGTCGAGCCCGGCGACCGGCCGCACGACCGGCGGCGCGGGCGGCACCGGCGGCACGGCCGGCGCCGCGGCGGCGAACGGCCCCGGCGACGACGCGTCCGGCGCGGCGGCGGCACCGGACAGAGCGCCCGGGGAAACGCCCGGGGAAACGCCCGGGGAAACGGTCCGGGAGGCGGCCGCGACGGCGCCCGGCTCGGCGTACGCGGAGCCCGCGAACACCGACGTCGGCGAGTCCGCCGGCACGGTGGCCAGCAGCGTGGCGGACAGCACGGCGACCGAGACGGTGCCGGGTCTCCCGCCGAGCACGAGACGGCGATGTCGCGGCTGGAACTGGCGTGGCAACGGCTTCACTACTGAGAAAGTCCTTCGTGGCAGGCAGCACATGGCATGCGGCATCGGCACGGCGCCGGACGGCGGCGTGCTGGAAGGGGGAACCAGTGGTGAGGCGCTACGACGGCGAGCGGGCGGCCATCATCGGCAGACTCCTTCCGGTGCCGCCTACCGGGTTAGCTGACGGGTTCGGGCGGGAAGTTTCGCCCTACCGTGGCTCGGCCACGGATACACCCCAGAGGACGATGTGGGTCCCCGGCTCGCGAAGTCTCGCGACTCGACGGCGCCTGCCCGGCAGCGCCGATGCGGCGCAGGTCGACCGGAGCAGACATCCCGACCCTACTGGGCGGCTTCCGGGCGGGCCAACCGCAGCACCTGCATACCACCCGGAGCACCCGAACGCTCACCGAACGCTGTCACCCGTCTGGTCACCTCGCCGGCATGACGACTGCCCTTGACCAGGTACATCTCGCGGTCCGCGGCCCGCAGCGCGGCCCCCGCGTCCTCCACCGTGTCATCGATCACGGCCACGCCGACGCTGACCCGTACCCGCATGATGTGCCCCTCGTGCGTGACCGGCGCGGAGACCGACCGCTCGAGGCGGTCGACGAGCGCGCCGAGGTCGGCGACGCTCACGTTGCCGGTCAGGACGACGAACTCGTCGCCGCCGAGCCGCGCGACGGTGTCGGTGGGCCGGACCAGCGACTGCAGCCGGTGCGCGACGGCGACGAGGACCGCGTCGCCGGCGTCGTGGCCGAGGGTGTCGTTGACCACCTTGAAGTCGTCGAGATCGCAGAAGAGCAGCGCGCTGAGCACGCCGTCGGTACGGGCGAGCCGGAGCGCGGCGGTGAGGGCCTCGGTGAACGCCTCGCGGTTGACCAGGCCGGTCAGCGGGTCACGGGAGGCCCGGCGGACCAGGTCCGCCTCGGTCGCCTTGCGGCCGGTGATGTCCTGCACCTGCGTGATCGCGAACGCGGGCGAGCCGGCCACGACGGACATGGTGGCGGAGATCCAGATCGTCTCGCCGTCGCCGCGCACACAGCGGACCTCGTGGTCGCGGACGGACCCGATGCCGCCGGCGAAGACCTCCCGGCTGTGGTCGAGGTCGTCGGGGTGGATGACGTCGCCGAAGCGCATCGAGACGAGCACGTCCTCGTCCCGGCCGAGCAGCTCGCACAGGGCCGGGTTGACCCGCACGATCCGGGCCAGGTCGGTGCCCTCCAGGCCGATCATGCACATGCCGGTGCCGGCGCCGTTGAACGCGAGCCGGAACGCGGCCTCGCTGGCCGCCAGGTGCCGGCGCTCCCGGCGCAGCGCCTCGACCAGATTGGCGTTGTTGATCGCGATGCCGGCCTGCGCGGCGAGCATCTCCAGCAGCTCCCGCTGGAACGCGCCGGGCCGCTTGCCGTCCGTGGGCAGGTCGACGCTGAGGATCCCGACGAGCGAGCCGTCGGGTGCGCGCAGCGGCGCGAACAGGGCGTCGAGGGGGTGCCAGCGCTCCTCGTCGGGGACGCCGTCGGGCAGGTCGGCGGCGTCGGGGACCCACGACTGGATGCCGTCGTTTGGCCGGTCGTGCGGCAGGTACCGCAGCTGCCCCCACTGGTCGGCGGCGGCGAGGTGCGCGTCGAACTCGGCCGCCGGGTACCGCACGCCGAGCAGCTCGGCGCGGGCCTCCTCGGGGCCGGCGATGGCGACGGCCTCGTACACGCCGTCGGGATGCAGGTAGTTGACCACGGCGGCGCCGAACCCGGCGCTCTCGACGACGGCCTCCGCGATGCGCTCCAGGGTCTCGGTGACGGTGTCACCGGTGTTGATCCGTCCCGTGATCGTGTAGACGGAGCGGATGGCGGCCATTGCCATGTCCCGATCTCGATCCACGGCTCGCCTACCCCGATCCGGCCGACCCTGCGTCTGCACATCGACGCATCGGTTCTGATCCTAAGCAAAACGTGCGCTGTCGCACGACCAAGAACCGCAACCCGGGCCCGGTCGCCGGCGGTGGCTATTGTGCAGGCATGTCGGAGCAGGTCAGGCTGGTGATCGCCGATGACCAGGCGATGATCCGGGCGGGCCTGCGGCTGGTCGTGGAGACCGCGGCCGCCGGGTCCATCACGGTCGTCGGGGAGGCGTCCGACGGCGTGGAGGCGGTCGCGGCCGCCCGCCGGCTGCGGCCCGACGTGCTGGTCATGGACATCGCGATGCCGCGGCTGGACGGCCTCGCCGCGGCCCGGCAGATCCTCGCCGACCCGCGGCCGCCGAGGATCGTGCTGCTGACCATGTTCGACACCGACGAGCACCTGCACGCGGCGCTGCGCCTGGGGGTCAGCGGGTTCCTGCTCAAGGTGTCGCCGCCGGAGCAGCTCGTCGACGCGGTCCGCATCGCGGCGGCCGGTGACGCGCTCATCGACCCGGCGGTGACGACCCGGGTCATCGCGTCGTTCGCCGCCAGGCCGGATCCCGCCCCGGCGCCGGAGCTGGACACGCTGACCGTCCGGGAGCGCGAGGTCCTGGAGCACCTGGTGCGGGGGCTGTCCAACGCGGAGATCGGCGAGCGGCTGCACATGGGCGAGGCGACGGTGCGCACCCACGTCGGCCGGATCTTCGTGAAGCTCGACCTGCGCGACCGGGTCCAAGCCGTCGTGTACGGCTACGAGACCGGCCTCGTGCGCCCCGGCGGATGACCAAGGCTGGCGGATGACCAGAACCACGCCCCGGTGGCGGCCGTCCTGGCTGGACGCCGTGCTCGCCCTCGCCGTCGCCGGCGCCGGGGTCGTCGAGGCGTACGGGCGCGCCGGCCCCGGCCCCGGCGAGGTGCACCGGCCCGGGCTGGTCGCCGCCGGTGCGCTCGTCGCCGGGCTGCTCCTGCTGCTGCGCCGCGCGTCGCCGGTCGGTACCCTGGCCGCGCTGACCGCACTGTCGGCCCTACTCCGGGTCGCGGTCATGGACGACGACTACCCCCTCGCCGCGTGGCAGTTCTACTCGAACCTGATCCTGGTGCACACCGTCGGCAGCGAGCCCGCCGGACCGCGGACCCGGGCGGCCGGCATCGGCGTCGTGCTCGCCGCCTACGCGCTGCTGCAGACCCTGCCCGGGCAGGATCTCGCCGAGAGCCTGATCAGCGCCATCTTCATGGGCGTCGCCTACGGCAGCGGCATCCTGCTGCGCCGGCAGACCCGGCGCACGATCCGGATGGCGGAGCGCGCCGCGGTCGCCGCCGCCGAGGAGCGCACGCGCATCGCCCGGGAGCTGCACGACGTCATCTCCCACCACGTCAGCCTCATGACGCTGCAGGCCGCCGGGGTACGGCTGCTGCTGGCCGACGACCCGGCCCGCGAGCGGGAACGCGACCTGCTGCACGGCGTCGAACGGGCCGGCCGCGACACGGTCGAGGAGCTGCGGATGCTGCTCGGCGTCCTGCGCGACGGACGGGCCCCGGCCGGCCTGGGCAGCCTGGACGAGCTGGCCGCTCCCCTGCGGGCCGCGGGGCTCGACGTGCGGGTCGCCACCACGGGCACGCCGCGGCCGCTCCCGCCGTCGCTGGGGTTGGCGGTGTACCGGGTGGTGCAGGAGGCGCTCACCAACACCCTCAAGCACGCGGGGGCGGGCAGCGTCGAGGTGGCGGTCGGCTGGACGGTGCACGCCGTCACCGTCGAGGTCCGCGACGACGGCCGCGGCCCCGGCGACGACAACGGCCGTGGGCCTGCCGGGGGCAGGCACGGGCTGGCCGGCATGCGGGAGCGCGTCGCGCAGCACGGCGGCACCCTGCACGCGGGGGGCGGGCCGGACGGCGGCTACACGGTCGCGGCGACGTTCCCGCTGGGCGCGGGTGCCTGAGCCCAGTCGGCGTCGCTCATCCGCAGCATCCGTACGCCGATGACGCCCGCCCCGGCCAGGTACAGCAGGCTCCCGGCGATCATGCCGACCGGGTACACCGGCGCGGCGAGCATCCCGGCCACCATCGCGGGCGGCGCCCACCAGGGGACCTGCCGGTCGTACGCGAGCGCCAGGCCGAGCAGGAGCACGCCGAGCAGCCCGAGGAACCCCGGCACCTGGAACCCCCACACCGCGCCGCCCGCGGCGAGTGCCGCGTCGGCGAGCCGGTCGCCCTCCGCGGTGCCGAGGTCCGCCTCCAGCCGGGCGTAGAAGTAGTCGCCGAGCATCAGCGCGGAGAAGTTGACCACGCCGAGCAGCGCGACGACGCCGGCGATGTGCCCGAAGAGCACCGCCCGCCGGCGCACCAGGTGGATCATCCCGATGATGCCGGGTACCAGCAGCACCCAGCTCCAGTGCAGCAGCGCGGCGCTCACCGACACCTGCCCGGGGTGCCGCCCGTAGGCGCCGTCGGCGGCGTCACCGGCGCGCAGGGCCGGGTCGACGACCAGCCCGGCCACATAGACCAGCGGCGCGGCGACCAGGCAGCCCCCGGCCAGGAGACGTCGAAACGTGTATGGCATGACGACCTTTCGGCTCGAACGGATGTGTCGAGCCGGAACCGTAGGCCGGGCCCCGCCGCGCCGTCGTCAGCCGCGGCGCTGACGGGGGTCAGCGGCGCGGCTGACCCCGGCACCCGGGCCCGCCTGGTCGACGCCCGCGCCGCGGCGCCGGAGGCGCCCGGTGCTCAGCCGAGCAGCTCGCCCAGCGGCACCTTCGGGTCGGCGAGACGGTCCAGGTCCACCGTGGTGCCCTCCCAGCCGGCGCGGACCAGGGCCTGGATGTCGTCGGTCACGTCCCAGATGTTGACGTTCATGCCGGCGAGGACCCGGCCGTCCTTGACCCAGAAGGCGACGAACCCGTCCGGCACCGACGTGCCGCCGCGGAACACGACCCGGTCGTAGCCGCCCGGCTCGGCGAGGCCGGAGTACTCCATGCCGAGGTCGTACTGGTCGGAGAAGAAGTACGGCACCCGGTCGTACACGACAGCACCGTCGGGCCCTCCGAGCAGCGACTTCGCCACGACCTTGCCGCCGTTGAGGGCGTTGGCCCAGTGCTCGACGCGCACCCGCCGGCGCAGCCCGGGGTGCTCGAGGTTGGCCACGTCGCCGGCGGCGTAGATGTCGGGGTCGGAGGTGCGCAGGGCGGCGTCCACGACGATGCCGTTGTCGACCTCCAGGCCGGCGTCCACGGCGAGCTCGGTGTTGGGCTGGACGCCGATGCCGACGACGGCGACGTCCGCGGGCAGCTCGGTGCCGTCGGCGAGCACGACGCCGGTCAGCGTGCCCTCGATGCCGCGGAACTCGGCGACGGAGGCGCCGAAGCGGAAGTCGACGCCGTTGGCGCGGTGCAGGTCGGCGAAGACCGTGGCGACCTCGTCGCCGAGCACGCGCTGCAGGGGCAGGCCGGCGAGCTCCACGACGGTCACCGTCGCGCCGTGCTTGCGGGCCGCGGCGGCGGTCTCCAGGCCGATCCAGCCGGCGCCGACGACGACCACGTGCGCGGCGGCGCGCAGGTGCGCCAGCAGCGCGTCGGACTCGTCGACGGTGCGCAGGTAGCGGACTCCGGTCAGGTCGGCGCCGGGCACGTCGAGGGTGCGCACCCGCGAGCCGGTGGTCAGCAGCAGCTTGTCGTAGTGCAGCTCGTCGACGCCGTCGAGGGTGACGGTGTGCGCGGCCGGGTCGACGCGGGTGACCCGGGTGGCGAGGCGCAGGTCGACGTCGTGCTCGGCGTACCACGTCTCCGGGTGGACGAAGGCCTTGCCGCGGGCGTCCTCGTCACCCTGCAGGTAGCCCTTGGACAGCGGGGGCCGCTCGTAGGGCCGCTCCGTCTCCTCACCGATCAGCACGATCCGGCCGGTGAAGCCCTCGGCGCGCAGCGTCTCCGCCGCCTTTGCCCCGGCGAGGCTCGCGCCCACGATCACAAATGTCCGCTCGTCAGCCATACGTCCAGCCTTCCCTACCGGTCCGCGATCTGCCACAGGTCATACGCCTGCGGGGGCGCCGGGTTCAGCCGCTGGTGCCACGCCGTCGCGGACAGGTCGGTGAGGCTGGCGACCTGGTCGATGACGACCCGCAGCCGGGCCGCGTCGTCGGGGGCGGCCCGCCACATCGGGGCGAAGACCGCGTCCAGGCCGTCGGGTGCGCGGTCGGCGAGCGCGGCGACGAGCTCCCGCAGGATGGTGATCTCCTGCGCGTAGCGCTGTTCCGAGCCCGGGCGGCGCATCACGTACCGCAGCGCCATGCCTTTCAGCAGCGCGCACTGCGCCCGCACGGCCGGCGGGACGAGCAGGTCCGCCTCGTAGCGGCGCACCAGCGCGCCGCCGTGCACGGCCCTGGTCGCCGACACGGCCGCCGCGGCGAAGCGGCCGGTGAGCACGCTCGTCACCCGCTTGAGGGCGACCTGCGCGGCGTGGCTGCCGTCGTAGTGGTCCAGCGGCGCCAGGACCGGGTCGGCGAGCAGGTCGAGCAGCACCGTCTCCAGGTCCGCGGCGGACTCGGTGGAGTAGGCGGCGGCGACGTCCTCGCACAGCGCGGCCCGCTCGCCGGCGTCGGCGCGCAGCGCGGCCAGGTGGACATAGCCGCCGTGGATGCCGTCCTCGACGTCGTGCACGGAGTACGCCACGTCGTCGGCCCAGTCCATGACCTGCGCCTCCAGGCACCGCGCGTCGTCGGTGCGGCCGTCGCGCAGCCAGGCGAATACGGCGGCGTCGTCGGCGTACACCCCGAACTTGCGGCTGCCGGCGCGGCGCGGCCACGGGTACTTCGACACGGCGTCCAGCGACGCGCGGGTGAGGTTGAGCCCGGCCGAGGTGCCGTCCTCCGCGAGGACCTTCGCCTCCAGGCGGGTGAGCACCCGCAGGGTCTGCGCGTTGCCCTCGAAGCCGCCGCACGGCTGGGCGACCGCGTCGAGCGCGTCCTCGCCGTTGTGCCCGAACGGCGGGTGGCCGAGGTCGTGGGCGAGCCCGGCGGTGTCCACCACGTCGGGGTCGCAGCCGAGCCGGGCGCCCATCTCCCGGCTGAGCTGCGCGACCTCCAGGGAGTGGGTGAGCCGGGTGCGCAGGAACGCGTCGGCGCCCGCAGTGTGCACCTGGGTCTTGGCGGCGAGGCGGCGGAAGCCGGCGGAGTGCAGCACCCGGGCGCGGTCGCGCTGGAACGGGCTGCGACCGTTGTCGGCGCTGGTCGTGGTGCGGTCCTTCTGCGGCTCGTGCACGAAGCGTTCCGCATCCGGGTTCACGCTTCGAGCTTAGAGGTCTCCCCCGGCTCCTGATCCCGTGGCTCGGGAAGATCCCGGGCCGTGCCCGGGATCGGCACCGGCGGCTCGGCGGGCGGGTCCCGCTCGGCGGGTGGCTCGTTGAGCGCCTCGACCATCGGGGTCATCAGCACCTTGATCGCCGCCACCACCGGGATCGCCATGAGGGCGCCGACGACGCCGATGACCGCGCCGCCGACGAGCGCGGCGAGCAGCACTGCGATGGAGGACAGGTTGACGGTGTTGCGCAGCACGCGCGGGGCAATCAGGTAGTTCTCCAGCTGCTGGTACAGCAGGAAGAACGTGGCCACGACGATCGCGCTGGGCCACAGGTCGCCGGTCACCAGCGCCACGACGGTGCAGCCGACGGCGCCGACGGTCGCGCCGATCAGCGGGATGAGGTCGGTGACCGCGACGAAGAACGCCAGGGGCAGCGCGAACGGCACGTCCAGCAGGAAGAGGCAGACGAACGACGACACGCCGGCGAACAGCGAGATGATCAGATTGCCGATCATGTACCCGCCGACTTTGTCGACGACGACGTTGATGGCCTGCGCGGCGCGGGGCCGGCCCTGGCGGGGCACCAGCCGCACGATGCCGCGGCGGATGCGCGGCAGATCGGCCATGAAGTAGATGGTGAGCACGGTGACCAGCAGGACGTTGAGCAGCGCGCTGAAGATGCCGGTGATGACGCCGAGCGCGCCGCCGCCGATCTTGCCCGGCAGGGTTTTGGCGTACTCGGTGAGCTTCTCCGTCAGCCCGTAGCGGTCGGCCACCTCGCGGTAGGCCTGTGAACGCTCGGGCAGCTCCTGCAGGTACTGCGGGATGTTGCGCAGCAGGTCGCTGCCCTGCCCGACCAGCGGCGGGACCATCGACCAGAAGAACCCGACGAGGACCAGCAGCGCGAGGACCACGATCGCGGCGACCGCGACCGAGCGGCGCACCCCGCGGCGGATCAGCAGCCGGACCGCGGGGTCGAGGCTGACCGCGACGAAGACGGCGATGATGACCTGCACGAGAATCTGCCGGACGGTGTAGAGCGCGAACGCGCCGGCGGCCACGGTGAGCAGGCCCAGCCCGGTGGCGACGGCCCAGCGGTACGCCCTACCGAAGTCGGTCATGACGTCACCTCGCTCGCCCCGTTCCCTTCCAGTCCGGTCCGGTCATGCAGGTGTCATCCGCGGATCCGCAGGACGCAGAACTCGTTGCCCTCCGGGTCGGCGAGGACGACCCAGGCGGCGTCCTCGGGCTGGTCGACGTCCACGTGGCGGGCGCCCATGTTGACCAGGCGCTCCAGCTCCGCGTCCAGGTCGTCGGGGCGCAGGTCGAGGTGGAGACGGTTCTTGGCGTACTTGGCGTCGGGGTGGCGCAGGAAGATCAGCCGCGGGTGGCCGTCGAGGCCGGAGCCGACCACGACCTCCTGCGGTGACACGCTTTCGACCCGATGGTCGAGCACCTCGGCCCACCACCGCCCGAGCCGCTCAGGGTCGAGCGCGTCGACGATCAAGGCATCCCACCGGCTCCCCATGCGTACCTCCGTGGTCGGCGTGGGGACTCACCATACGCCGCGTCGTGAGGCGTCGCAGCCACGCCGACGCGCGAGGGGGACGCCACTTTAGCGCTTCTCCAGCGACACCGAGGCGTAAACGTGCATTTTGCAAAAGTCATTGACCAACTAGCTCGCGGTAACCACCCGAACGCACGGAGTGCTTGATCAAGTCGCCCGAGGTAATTTGTCGGAAGCGCATCGTTACGCACGCAGCGCACCGGCAAGACCTCCCGGCAGCAACCGAAGTTCGGCAAGGGCGTCACCCCGGCGAAGGCGCTGGAGCAGCTCGCCGCGCTCGGCGTGACGGGCGCGCTGACCGTCGTCGGCGAGCCCGGAGGCGTCATCTTCCTGCGCGACGGGCTGGTCAACGGCGTCGAGTCGCCGACCGCGCCGAGCGTCGACCGCCTGCTCACCGCGGCCGGGCTGGTCGAGGAGCGGGTGTGGGAGACCATCCCGTCCCGCCCGGCCCGGGCCCTGGTCGAGGGCGGGCACGTCAGCGCCGCCGAGATCGAGCTGTGCGCGCTCAACGCCCTGTACGACGCCGCGTACTTCGTCCTGTCGACCGCGCGGGCCGAGCTGCGCTTCGCCCCGGACATCGAGCACTGGCTCGGTGCCGAGTGCACCGTGACGGCGGACCAGGTGTGCGACCACGTTGCCCGGCAGCGGCGCATCCTCGACGAGGTGCACCCCTCCGACGTCACTGACACCGCCCCGGTCAGGCCGGTCCTGCGACCGGGCCTGGACCGTGTGCTGGTGTCCGGGCTGCAGTGGGAGATCGTGCTGCACGCCGACGGTCAGCGCACCCCGCAGGAGCTGGCCGGCCTGCTGGGACGTTCCGCGTACGCGGTGACCCTCGACGTGCGGCGGCTGGCGGCGGCGGGCCTGATCGAGGCGCCGGTCGCCCCGGTGCCCGCGGAGCCCGAGGCCGCGGCGGGGGTGCAGCACCCGGCCCCGGTGCCGGCCGGGCCCGAGGCCGCCGCGGCGCAGGACCCGGACCCTGCCGTGCACCATGCGGCGCGGGCGAACGGCACCGCGCCGGCCGTGGAGATCCTGCCGCAGCGGGTGCCGGGGACGTTCACGTTCGACGACCCTCCGACCGGCACCCGGCGGCACCTGCCGGCGGGCGTCACCGCCCTCGCGGTGCTGCCGGGCGCGATCGACAAGGCGCCGGACGACTCGCTGCTCAAACGGATCCGCTCGGCGCTGCAGTCCCTGCGTTGAGACCGGCCGGAGAACCCCGCGTCGAACCGGCCGGAAAAGGAGAGGTGAACCACCGATGACCACCGAGACGCAGCTGCGCGGCGAACTGCTCGCGGAGCTGCGCCGGCTGCGCCGGACCGTGCCGGAGCTCACCGGCTGCCTGGTCGCCAG
Source organism: Dactylosporangium sp. NPDC050688 (assembly GCF_040654515.1). NCBI lineage: Bacteria > Bacillati > Actinomycetota > Actinomycetes > Micromonosporales > Micromonosporaceae > Dactylosporangium > Dactylosporangium sp. NPDC050688. The sequence continues at coordinate 97,292 of NZ_JBFAIC010000004.1, read as the reverse complement.
CACGGACGGCCTGCTCATCGTCGACGACGCCGACATGGTCGTCGCCGAGGGGGTCGCGGCGCTGGCGGCGGCCTGCCTCGGCGTCAGCCAGCGCATCGCCGACAGCGCCGGCCACCAGGACTTCCAGGAGGTGTTGATCAGCAGTACCGGTGGGCACGTCGCCATGTACATGGCCGGCAACGGTGCCGTGCTGGTGCTGCTCGCCGACCACCGGGCGAACGTCGCGCGGCTGCACCACGAGGCGCGCCGGGCGATCGCGGTGGTGGCCCGGATCGTGGCCGCCGCGGCGCTTACCTTCTCCCCGGTGATCCCGGAGCCCTCGCCGTCGATCCCGGAGCCGGCCCGATGGTAGGCCGCAACGGCGGGGCCCACCGACGGCCGAGACGAACCAACGACCCTGCCCCGAAACCCAGTGACACTCCCCCCACTCACCAGCTCACGGAGGTAGCCATGGCGGACATGGAAACGGCGCTCAAGGAACTCATGACCATCGACGGCGCGATCGGGGTCGCGCTGGTGGACTACAACAGCGGCATGGCGCTCGGCGTCCTCGGCGGTTCGAAGGACCTGGACCTCACCGTGGCGGCGGCCGGCAACACCGACGTGGTCCGCGCCAAGATGCGCACCATCGAGATGCTCAACCTCAAGGACGGCATCGAGGACATCCTGATCACGCTGAACAACCAGTACCACCTGATCCGGCCGCTCACGGGCCGCTCCGGCAAGGGCCTGTTCCTCTACCTGGCCCTGCTGCGGTCCCGGGCCAACCTCGCGCTGGCCCGGCACCACCTGTCCCGCGTCGAGCAGGAGATGGACGTCTGAGCAACGCCCAGCCTTCGCTTCGCCGGGCGTCCTGTCGGACGGACGCCCGGCGAAAGGAAGGGCCTGGCGGGCGTTGCCTAACGGGTGTCGGAGGTCGACTGCTCGGCCACGGCCGCGCGGCCGGCCTCCAACCGTGCCACGGGCACCCGGAACGGTGAGCACGACACGTAGTCCAGGCCCACCTCGTGGAAGAAGTGCACCGACTCGGGGTCGCCGCCGTGCTCGCCGCAGACGCCGAGGTGCAGCTCCGGCCGGGCCGCCCGGCCCTCGTCCACGGCGATGCGCACCAGCCGGCCGACGCCGTCACGGTCGATGGACTCGAACGGCGACACGCCGAAGATGCCCAGCTCCAGGTACCGCCAGAAGAACGCCCCCTCGACGTCGTCGCGGGAGAAGCCCCAGCCCATCTGGGTCAGGTCGTTGGTCCCGAACGAGAAGAAGTCAGCGGCCTGGGCGATGTCGCCCGCGGTGAGCGCCGCCCGGGGCACCTCGATCATCGTGCCGATCTTCACGTCCACGTCGTGCTCGCCGATGATCTTCTCCGCCTCCGCGCGGATCGTCTCCAGCTCCTGCACCGCGCCGACCAGCGGCACCATGATCTCCGGGTGCGCGCCGTCGACCTGCGCCGCGGCCTCGACGATCGCCCGCACCTGCATCGCGAACAGCCCGGGGATGACCAGCCCGAGGCGCACCCCGCGCAGGCCCAGCATCGGGTTCTCCTCGTGCATGCGGCGTACCGCGTCCAGCAGGTCCTTGTCGTGGCCCGGGTCCTGCCCGCGCTCCTCGGCGACGGCGACCTTCACCGCGAGGTCCTCCAGCGGCGGCAGGAACTCGTGCAGCGGCGGGTCGATCAGCCGCACCGTCACCGGCAGGTCCTGCATCTGGCGGAACAGCTCGACGAAGTCCGCCCGCTGCAGGGGCAGCAGTTCGGCCAGCGCCGCGTCGCGCTCCTGCGGGGTGCCGGCCAGGATCAGCCCCTCGACCAGGGCCCGGCGCTCGCCGAGGAACATGTGCTCGGTGCGGCACAGCCCGATGCCCTGCGCGCCGAACCGGCGGGCCCGCGCCGCGTCCTCACCGGTGTCGGCGTTGGTGCGCACCTTCAGCCGCCTGGTGGCGTCCGCGTGGGTGAGGATCCGGTGCACCGCCGACACGAGCGGGTCCGCCGCCGCGTCGAGGGTGCCTTCGAAGTACTGCACGACCGGCGACGGCTGGACGGGCACCGCGCCGAGGTACACGCGACCGGTGGTGCCGTCCACGGAGATGACGTCGCCCTCGGACACCACGTGACCGTCCACCGTGAACTGTCCCTTGTGGAGGTTCACGTCGAGGTCGTCGGCGCCGCACACGCACGTCTTGCCCATGCCGCGGGCGACCACGGCGGCGTGCGAGGTCTTGCCGCCGCGGCTGGTCAGGATGCCCTGCGCGGCGATCATGCCGGGCAGGTCGTCGGGGTTGGTCTCCCGGCGCACCAGGATGACCTGCTCGCCCTCCTTCGCCATCGCGACGGCGTGCTTCGCGTCGAAGACGGCCTTGCCGACCGCCGCGCCCGGCGATGCGCCGACGCCGCGGGTCAGCTGCTCGGGCTCCTGCGACAGGTCGAACGTCGGGAACATCAGCTGCGCCAGCTGCGCGCCGTTGACCCGCCGCAGCGCCTCGTCCATGTCGATGACGCCCTCGTCGACGAGGTGCGTGGCGATGACGAACGCCGCGGCCGCGGTCCGCTTGCCGACGCGGGTCTGCAGCATCCACAGCTTGCCGCGTTCGATGGTGAACTCGATGTCGCACAGGTCCCGGTAGTGCTCCTCGAGCTTGGCCATGATGGCCAGCAGCTCGTCGTACGAGCGCCGGTCGAGCCGCGCGAGCTCCTGCAGCGGCACTGTGTTGCGGATGCCGGCCACGACGTCCTCGCCCTGGGCGTTGGCGAGGTAGTCGCCGTACACGCCGGGCTCGCCGGTCGCGGGGTCGCGGGTGAACGCCACGCCCGTGCCGGAGTCGGCGCCCAGGTTGCCGAAGACCATGGCCACCACGTTGACGGCGGTGCCGAGGTCCGTCGGGATGCGTTCCTGGCGGCGGTACAGCACGGCGCGGTCGGCGTTCCAGGACCGGAAGACGGCACTGACGGCGAGGTCGAGCTGCTCGCGCGGGTCCTGCGGGAAGTCGCGGCCCGTGTGCTCGCGGAAGATCTCCTTGTACCGGGTGACGAGCTGGCGCAGCGCCGCCGCGTCGAGGCCCAGGTCGTCCCTGGTCCGCGCGGCGAGCTTCGCGTCGTCGAGCGCGTGCTCGAACTCCTCGCCGGGCACGTCGCACACGGTCTTGCCGAACATCTGAATCAGCCGCCGGTAGGAGTCCCAGGCGAACCGCTCGTCCCCGCCGGCCTGCGCGGCGAGGCCGTCGACGCTGCTGTCGGTGAGCCCGACGTTGAGCACGGTCTCCATCATGCCGGGCATCGAGAACTTGGCCCCCGACCGGACCGACACGAGCAGCGGGTCGCCGCTGTCACCGAGCCGGCGGCCCATCTTGGCCTCCAGTGCGGCGAGGTGCTCGCCGACCTGGCGGTCCAGGCCATCTGGCAGTTCGCCGGTGCGCAGGTACTCCCGGCACGCGTCGGTGGTGATGGTGAACCCGGGCGGCACGGGCAGGCCGAGATTGGTCATCTCGGCGAGGTTGGCCCCCTTGCCCCCGAGGAGGTCCTTGAGATCCCGGTTTCCCTCTTCGAAGTCATAGACGAACTTTCGCACTGACGCCTCCACTACCCTTACCTGGTGCGGGCTTAGCCATCGTTAAGGGGGTTCCCGTGTGCGGCACACCGTAAAGCGGCGCGGGGGGCTTTCGCAGTGCGATATGACAAGTCGCACAAGGAACGGCACAAGTGGCTCGTACGGGTGCATTTGGGAGCGCTCCACCGAACACTTTCGCGCATCGTTCTATTTCACGTCCGGTTTGCCGCTTTCCACATTCCCGCAGTTCGGGATGCGTACACCTGCTTCGTCTCGATGTATTTCGAGCACCAATGAGCATCGTTTCTGCGCGCTGCCATTCGCCGCGTCCGGGGTCACGCCCGCGGCATGGCATGCTCAACGGGTGACCCTGAAGCTCGGCCCCTACGTCGTCGACCCGCCCGTCGTGCTCGCCCCGATGGCCGGGATCACCAACGTGGCGTACCGGCAGCTGTGCAGGGAACAGGGCGCCGGCCTTTACGTCTGCGAGATGATCACAACCCGCGCCCTGGTCGAGCGCAACCCGAAGACCATGAGCATGATCCAGTTCGGCGCCGACGAGAAGCCGCGAAGCCTACAGCTGTACGGCGTCGACCCCGCCACCATCCGCAAGGCCGTCGAGATGGTGGTCGACCGGGACCTGGCGGACCACATCGACATGAACTTCGGCTGCAGCGTCCCCAAGGTGACCCGCCGCGGCGGCGGCTCGGCCCTCCCTTGGAAGCGTCGCTTGTTCCGCGACATCGTCACGTCCGCCGTGGAAGGCGCTCAGGGCCTGCCGGTCACCATCAAGATGCGCATCGGCATCGACGACGACCACGTCACCATGCTCGACGCGGGCCGCATCGCCCAGGACGCCGGCGTCGCATGGGTCGCCCTGCACGCCCGCACCGCCGCGCAACGCTACTCCGGAACGGCCTCCTGGGACGCCATCGCCTCGCTGAAGTCCTCTTTGGACATCCCGGTCCTCGGCAACGGCGACATCTGGGAAGCGTCGGACGCCCTGGACATGATGTCCCAGACGGGCTGCGACGGCGTGGTCATCGGCCGCGGCTGCCTCGGCCGCCCCTGGCTCTTCGCCGACCTCGCTGCCGCCTTCGCCGGCCGTTCCGACCGCGTCCTGCCCACCCAGGGCGAGGTCGCGGCTCTCATGCTCCGCCACGCCACACTGCTGGTCGAATGGTGGGGCAAGGAAAAGGAAGGCGTGACGGACTTCCGCAAGCACGTCGCCTGGTACCTGAAGGGCTTCCCCGTCGGCGGCGAACTCCGCGCCGCCATGGCCACGTCTTCCTCCTTGGCCGAACTCGGCGCACTGCTGTCACAACTCGACCCCGACGTGCCCTTCCCCCGCGAGATCCTCGGCCAGCCCAGAGGCCGCACCGGCACCCCGGCCAAGGTCGTCCTCCCCCAGAACTGGCTCGACGACCGCGACGACGACACCATCCCCGAAGGCGCCGAACTCGACGACAGCGGCGGCTGAACAGTTACCCACGACGCTGACAGCAGGCGCGGCCGCAATCTCCGCTCATCAGGATTTGCTGCATGCCACGAACGAATCACCAGGCGCCTTCAAGCGGAGGAAGGCTGATCAATGCGGATCATGGCGATGCCCGGCCGCACCTTGGCGATCGAGTCGAAGTCGGCGTCGACGTGGAGCAGCGTCAGGCGTTGCTCTTGCGCCGTCAACGCGATGATGATGTCCATCGGCGAGGGTCCGCGGTGATGGCCGATCTTGATGAGGTCACGCTGGACGGCGAGGACGTGCCGCCAGGGATCTTCGAGCGTCGGGCACCAGCCGAACGTCCGGCGCAGCACGGCGAAGAACGGCTCGTAATCCCGGTCGGCGCGCACCGAGACCATGAGCTCGGCCTCCACCGGTGGGCAGAGCGCGACGACGCCTTGCGCGACGTACCGTGGCCACGGGTCCGGGATTTGGTTTCTCAGCAGCCGCCACGCAGCGGAGGTGTCCGCCAGATAGGTCATCGCCCGGCCCGCTCGCCATCCTCCAGAACGTCGAAGTCAAGGATGAGCTCCGCGTTGTCCTGAAGCCACGCCAACCCTCGGGCACGGTCGTCCGCGCTCGTGCCGGCCGCGATGGCGAGAGCCCTGTTGATCGTCTCGCGCTTGGTCTTCGTGCCGAGCTGCCGCTGCGCGAACGCCAGCGTCGCTTCGTCCAGATCAATGACGGTGCGCGCCATAACGACCCCCGATATACGCAGATGTGCAGTGATACCAGATCAAGCATACGTACGACCGCCGCCCCTGACCAGCCCGCTTCCGCCGGCATCCCGGTCACCATCAAGATGCGCATCGCCGCCCAGCGCTACTCCGGTACCGCCGGCTGGGCCGCCATCGCTGCGTTGAAGTCGTGCGTGCCGGGCCGGGTCGCAGCCCTTTCACGTTCGCGAGCTTCAGAAGGCACTGCTCAGGGCAGTTGGGTGTCGCTTCGCGGAGCGGTACGCGACGGCGGTGGCCAGGAGGGTGGCCGCGGCCGTCGCGACCGCGAGCCCGATGAGTCTGCCGGCCGTCGGGTGGGGCAGCAACTGGGCGCCGCCGGCGAAGAGGACCGTCGCGGCCCACAGCGGGGCGGACGGCCATCGGGCGCCTGCCGCGATCAGGGCATTGACCAGTACGAACGTGAGGCTGTACAGCGCGCCGGAGGCGGCGAAGAGCGGGGCGTGGGCGCCGAGGCCGGTGTACCCGGCGCCGCCGGCCAGGCGCATGGCCAGGTCTCCGGCGAGGGTCGTGGCGGTCACCAGGACAGCGCCGCAGAGGGCGACGGCGCCGGTGGCGACCCGGATGCTGCCCGCGTCGCCCTTCGCGAAGCGGGGAAGGGCGAGCACGGTGACGACCTGCGGGGCCCAGAGGGCGCCCTTCGTGAGGACGGAGCCGACCGCGTACGCGCCGGCTTCGGCGGCGGGCAGCAGCTGGCGGGCGAGGATGAGGTCGACGTAGGAGACGGCGAGCATCGCCAGGGTCGCGCTGCAGGCGACCGCGACCCGGCGACCGAGCTGCCGGGTGGAGACCGGGGCGGCGGTGTCACCGCCGGACATCGCAGTGCCGGCGGCGAGCCATGCGACGAGCGGCAGCGTCAGCCATGCCACCGCCGCCGCGACGGCCAGCGAGGCGGTGACGCCGGCGCCGGCGGCCAGGCCGGCGACGATCCCGCCGTAGCGGGTGACGCCGAGCAGCGTCATCGCGACCGCGAGCCGGGCGAAGCGCTGGTCGCCCTGCAGGTCGCCGAGGTGCCGGCCGGCCAGGACGACCGCGACGGTGAGCGCGGCGAGCAGGGCCAGCTGACCGTACGGCAGCCGGAGCGCGGCGGCGGCGAAGGGGGCGGCCAGCAGCAGGGCGCCGCCGGAGGCCATGGCGGTGACGAGTGACACCGTGCCGACCGCGGGGGCGGGCCGGCCGCCGGCCTGGGCCCGCTGGACGGCGACGGCGAGCTGCAGGCCGACCCCGGGCACGGTGACGATGGCGCCGATCGCCAGGAGTGCCGCGAGCGCGCCCAGGTCGGCGGCGTCGAGCCGGCGGGCGCCGAGGACGGGCACGGCGTACGCCAGGACGTTGACGGCGAACCCGGCGACGGTCACGAGGAGCCCGGCGCGCCCCAGGGCGGCGATGCCCGCCTTTCCGGTGCGTTCCGGGGCGTCCTGTGGATGCACCGCACTCCTTCTGGTGTCGCCGCCGCCGTGCGTCAGCGGTCGTGGGGCACTCAGGGTAGTGGGAGGTCGGGCGTGCGGGAACGGGTCGCGCCGGCCGCGGCCGTCTGAGGCGCGGTCCCCGCGCCGATCGCGGCGGCGAACTTGTCGCCGGCCGCGCTCCAGGTGAAGCCGTCGGCGTAGATCCGGGCCGCCGCGCCCATCGCGGCCCGGCGCTCGTCGTCGGCGAGCAGCGTCCGGACGTGCGCCACGAACTCCTCCTCGTTGTCGGCGAGCAGCCCGGTGCGACCGTCCATGACGGCCTCCGCGACGCCGCCCGCGCCGCGGAACGCGACCGTCGGGGTGCCCTGGGCGCCGGCCTCCACGATCGTGAGGCCCCAGCCCTCCTTCAGTGACGGTGTCAGCGCCAGCCACGCCGAGGACAGCAGCGCCTGCTTCTCCTCGTCGGACACGAACCCGGCGAAGCGCACGCGGTCGCCGACGCCGAGCTCGGCCGCGTACGCCCGCAGCTTCGGCTCCCACCAGCCCTGGCCGGCGACCACGACCGACAGCGCCGGCCACTGCTGCGACAGCGCGGCGAGCGCCCGCAACGCCACCTCGACCTGCTTGTGCGGCACGAGCCGGCCGAGGACCACGAGCGTCGGCTCGGCGGTCTTCGCGGTGCGGGCCACGGAGACCTCCGGCGTGCCGTTGTGCACCACCGTCACGCGCCGCGGGTCGACGCCGAGGACGGCGAGCTCGTCGCGGGTGGCGGCGGACACCGTCACGTACCGGCAGCGGCGGTAGACCCGGATCGCCAGCGACGACTCGATCCACCAGCCGAACCGTGCGGCCCTGGGCGGCAGGACGACCGGCCACTGCTCCCGGTGGACGTGATGCACCAGCGTGACCACCGGGCGGCGGGACCACAGCGGTGACAGGAACGGCAGGCCGTTGCACACATCGACGATCAGGTCGGGTCGTGCCCGGCCGGCCGCGCCGCGCCGGAGCCGGCCCAGCCCGAACCAGCCGGCGAGGTAGGTCAGCGCGGCCCGGGCGTAGACCGTGTGCCGGCCGCCGCGGCGCAGGATCCTTACACCGGCGGCGTTGACCTCCTCGGCCGGCCCGTTGCCGTGCGCGGCGCACAACAGCGTGGCCTGGTGACCGCGGGCCACGAGTTCTGCGGCGATGCGCTCCACAAACACTTCCGAGCCGCCACCCTCGGGGTTGAGAGTGTCGCGCCAATTGAGGAACAGGACGTGCCGGAGGGCAGGGTTGGGTGTCTTCACGCTCGCTCCTACTCGCGAGTAGCGTTCGCGATCGCGTCACACTACGTTCAGTCGGAGCGTCGTTGCAATGGGCTGGACGAGGAGGCTGCATGCCGGAGTCATCATCGACGGGCTTTGATCCAGCGCCGCCCGGTGCTCAGGCGACCGGCCCCGGTGACCCGCCGGCGCAGGTGCTAGGCCGTCCGCCACGGCCTACACGTACGGCCGGAACAGCAGAAACCCGGTAAGCGGCAAGGACCGCGCCACCCCGGCATCGAACCGCGCGAGCCAGGCGCGGCGGGACAGGCAGATTCGCAGGTACAGACATCGACCATCCAGGGGCTCGCGCTGGATGTGACTGAAGAGTAACCTCCGCCATGCTATGGACGGGGGTGAGCGGTGCAACAGGTCCCCGAGGGAGCTCTTGTGTCAAGGAGGAACGAGTGAAGTTTCGCGTCGGCGCCGCTCTTTTTGGGCTCGGTGTCCTGCTGCTGGTTCTTGCGGCCGGGCTACCGCTGTATGTGAAGCCTTCGGTGAGTCGGCTGCCGTATGACCTGAAGCCGTCCACGTCTGTGGCGGTGGCCCCGAACGCGAAGTTCATGCAGACCAAGGTGGAGGACGGCAAGGTCTCCATCGAGGTCCGCGAGGGCACGCTGCAGTCGACGATCGAGGTGGTCCCGCAGGCGCAGACCACCAAGACCCTGCCTGCCGACCTGCGCGACGAGACCGTCGCATGGGACGTCTTCCAGACGGTGATCTGGAAGGAGCAGAACGAGATCATCAACGGCTACTCCACGGGTATCGCGCTCGACCGGGTCTCCGCGGCCGCCGTCGACTGGGACGAGCAGTGGCTGGACGACTCGGGCCAGCAGTACGACCCGCACGGCGGCAAGGCACGCCCAGCGGCAGTGAACATCAAGTACTCGGGCCAGACGTACAAGTTCCCCTTCGGCACCGAGAAGAAGAACTACGAGTACTACGACCGTGATCTGCGCAAGGCCCTGCCCGTCGAGTTCAAGGGCACGGAGAAGATCCACGGGCTCGAGGTGTACCGCTTCGAACAGGTCATCGACAAGCAGGCCCAGGACGTGCCCGCCGATCGGCTCGCCCTGCTGTTCGACCGGTTCGCCAAGGGCGCCACGAGCGGCCGGATCGAGTACAGCAACACCCGCACCCTGTGGGTGGAGCCGGTCACCGGCCAGTACCTGAAGGTCAGCGAGAAGCAGCGCAAGGAGCTGGTGCCCAACACCGGCGGGCCGACCGTGCTGCTCGACGCGACGTTCACCTACACCGAGGAGACCACGAAGAAGGCGGCCGACACGGCCAGTTCGAACATCGACAAGCTCGCCCTGGTCGGCCTGTACCTCCCGATCGGGCTGGGCGTGCTGGCGCTGCTGTGCATCGCCGGCGGCGTGCTCCTGATCCTGCGCGGCAAGCCCGCCACACCCCGCCACCGCGTCGCCGACACCCCAACGGCCTGACTCGACCGGTCCCCGCCGCCGCCCCCTCGGCGGCGGGGACCGCGTCGGCCCTTTCTGATCCCGCCCGCCTGATCTTGCGTCGTGGTCGTCCGGATGGCCGGAACGCGACTTGGATCATCACGGTGGTCCGGCCTGCGGGCCGCAGAGCTCGGGTGCTCCGGGCGCCGCTCGTCATCGAGCCGCGACGAAGTCGCGGACGCTGGTGGGCACCCGTCCGGTGACGGCCTCGACGTCGTGGGTGAGCCGGTCGTAGCGGCCCTCCCGGTGCAGCCGGGCCATCGTGGCGAGGTGGTTCTGCAGGTGCTCCGGCAGGCCGAGCGGGATGAGGTCCTCGTCGATCCACTGCCGCAGCGGCACGTCGACGTAGGTGATCGGCCGGCCCAGGGCGGCGGAGAAGTCCGCCGCCGTCGCGGTCATGTCCTGCGAGCGCGGGCCGGTGAGCTCGTACACCTTCCCGATGTGCGGCGCCGGGTCGGTGAGCACCGCGGCGACCACCTCGGCGACGTCACGGGCCGCGACCGGTGCGGTGCGCCCGGAGCCGAACGGCAACCGGATCGTGTCGTCGCTCGCGATCGACCTGGCCGCGAGCGTCGTGAAGATCGGGTTGTCGAGGAAGACCGTCGGCCGCACGTGTACGACCGGAAGCCCCGACCAGTCGAGCACCTGCTCGCTGAGCCAGTGCAGGCGGTGCTGCTTCGACTCGGTGGTGCTGGTGAGCGTCATCTGCGACACGGTCATCTGCGACATGTTGACCAGCACCGCCAGGTCGCCCCGCGCCCGGGCGGCGGCCGCCACGGTGACCGTCGCCTGCAGGTACCGCGGCGACACACTCATGCCGAAATACATGCGGCCGCACCCGTCCAGCGCGCGCACGACGTCGCCGGCCTCGGTGAGGTCCCCGGCCACGACCTCGGCACCGGCGGCCCGCAGCGCGTCCGCCCGGTCGTCGTCACGGTGGACGAAGGCCCGCACCGGCACGTCCTGCCGCCGGAGCAGTTCCACGACGGTACGGCCGACCGACCCGACCCCGCCCGCCGCGCCGGTCACGAGCACGGGCCGATCTCGGGCTGCGTCCTGAGGCATGGCCGCAATCCTGGCCCGCCGGGAACGCCGCCGGCGCCACCCGGTCCGGGGTATGGCGACGCGTTGCCCGAGCCACCCGGGAACTTCCCCGGTCGTGGCGGCGACTACCTGTCCGTGGAGTGCATGCGGTACCGGGAGGCGCTGTCCGCCCGGATGGACGGCGAGGACGAGCCGGTCGCGCCGGCGCTGGTCGACGCGCACCTGACGCAGTGCGAGGCGTGCCGGCAGTGGCAGGCACACGCGGTGTCGGCGACGCGGATGGTACGGCTGTGGCCGCTGCACACCGCTCCGCTCCCGGCCGAACGCCTCCTGGCCGGCTTCTCCCCGGCTACCGCGTCACCTGCGGCTTCCGGCACCCGGGCGGCCAGGCGGTGGCTGAGCCGGCCCCGGCTGGTGCTCGGGCTGCGGGCGCTGCTCGGCGGGTTCGGGATGGCGCAGTTCGTGCTCGGCATCGCCCAGGCGGCGAACGCCGCGACCACCCACGTGCACCAGGCCGGTCACCTCTTCCACGAGTCGGCCGCGTGGAACGTGGCGATCGGCGCCGGGTTCGCCTGGATCGCGACCCGGCGGGCCACCCCGGCGGGCGCGCTGCCGATGCTGACGGCGTTCGTGGCGCTGCTCGCGCTGCTGTCCGCCAACGACCTGCTCGCCGGGGCGGTGGAGACCACGCGGCTGGTGAGTCACGGGTTCGTCCTCGCCGGGTACGCGATCGTGGTCGCCCTGTCCCGCCCCGCGCTCGACCCCGGCGGCCCGCCCGCCGACCGGCGGCGCCCGCCGCGCCGGTGGGGCCGCCCGCCGGGCCTCGACCTCGACCCCGCCGCGGAGCCGCCGGCGCCGGCGCCGCTGCGCCTGATCCAGGGCCACGCGCAGGTGAAGCGGGCCGCCTGAACCGCGCGCCGTTCAGACCCTGCGCAGCAGGTACGTGTCCATGATCCAGCCCTTGCGGGCGCGAGCCTCGCGGCGGACGGCCTCGATCTCGTCGATGACCTTGCCGAGCCGGCCGGCGACGAGCAGCTCGTCGGGGGTGCCGAGGTACGCGCCCCAGTAGATGTCGAGATCCTCGTCGCGGTACGCGCGGCAGGCCAGGTCCGCGTCGAGCATGACGACGACGTCGTCGCAGCCCTCGGGCCAGCCGGCGGCGAGGCGGCGCCCGGTGGTGATGTGGACCGCTCCGGCGACCCGGTTCAGCATGATCCGGTGCCGGGCGGTGAGCGCCTGCACGCTGGTGATGCCGGGGATCACCTCGTACGTGACCGGGACCTTGCCCCGGGCGGCGATGGTGTCGAGGATGCGGATGGTGCCGTCGTACAGCGCCGGGTCGCCCCAGGCGAGGATGCCGCCGACGCCGTCCTCGCCCAGCTCGGCGAGCAGCGCCTCCTCGATCAGCCTGGCCCGCTCGTCGCGCCAGTCCCGCACGGCGCCCGGGTAGTCGGCGGCGGTCCGGTCCCGCGGCGGGTCGGCGATGACCACCGTCCTGAACGGCCGCTGCGTGGCGAACCGCTCGCAGATCGCCCGCCGCGCCTCGGTCAGGTCCGCCGTCGTGTCCCCCTTGTCCAGGACGAAGAACACGTCGACCGCGTTCATGGCGTTGACCGCCTGCACGGTGACATGCTCGGGGTCACCCGCGCCGATTCCAATGATCAGTACCTTTCGCACCGGCTCATGATGGCAGGCGCCGGGGCGGTGCCGACCCTCCGTCGGCCGCTTCCGCATGATGGACCGATGACACAGGACCGGTGGAGCGAGGTCATGCACCTGCTCGTCGAGGCGATCCCGGCGGGCCGTGCGACGGTGGTGGTCGACGGCACCGACGAACGGACCGGCCAGGTGGCCGACCGTCTGACGGCCGCGCTGCGGTCCGCCGGCCGCCCATGCACCAGGCCGCCGTCCTCGCCGCCCGGCACGCCCGGCGCCGCGGGTACGTCCGCCGTCACCGGCGCTTCGGGCGCTTCCGGCGGTACCGGCGCGGCCGGCGGTACGGGCGATGCGGTCTTGGTGGCTGACGGGCCGGCCGCGCGGGACCGGGCGCCGGCCGGCGGCTGGGACGTCGTGATCTGGTTGCGCACGTCGCGCCGGCAGCACGCCGCCGACGGTGCCCGGGGCGACACCGCGGACGTCGTCGTTGACCTGCACGACCCCGAGTGGCCGGTGATCCGCCACCTCGCCCCGCGGCTGCTGCCGCACGAGCGGTGGCACCTGGCGGAGTCTCGCGCGTTCTTCGGCGTCCGCGCCGAGACCTGGGACGCGAAGTTCGGCGACGACCTGCCCGCGTACGCCGCCGCCGTCGAGGCCGCCGCCCTCCCGTCCGGCGGCGTGGTCGTCGACGTCGGCTGCGGCACCGGCCGCGCCCTGCCCGCCCTGCGCGCCGCCGTCGGCCCGGCCGGCACGGTGATCGGGCTGGACCACACGCCGCAGATGCTCGCCAAGGCCCGCGAGAAGGGCAACGGCGGTCTGGTCCTCGCCGACGCGAGCCGCCTGCCGTTCACCGACGGTGCGGTCGACGCCGTCTTCGCCGCCGGGCTCGTCATGCACCTGCCCGACCCGGCCGACGGCCTGCGCGAGCTCGCCCGGGTCACCAGGCCCGGCGGCCGGCTCGTGCTCTTCCACCCCACCGGCCGCGCCACGCTCGCGGCCCGCCACGGCCGGGTCCTGCGCCCCGACGAGCCGCTCGCCGAGGGCCCGCTGACGGCGACGACGGCGGGCTCCGGCTGGCGCCTCAGCGTGTACGACGACGGCCCCGACCGCTTCCTCGCCCTCGCCGACCGCACCGACCGCCCGGTCCACTGATCCCTCGCCGACGCCCGCGCCCCGCCACCATGCCCGCCGACCGCCGCGGCCCTGAGACCGACCGCGCGGCGCTGTGGCCAGCGGCCGGTCCGGCCGTCGGATCGGCGGCTGTCCGTCCGGCGGGCCGGGTGGGTCTCAGACCTCCAGGGCCGGCTCGCGCCCGGCGGGCAGCATCCCTCGCGCCACCAGGAACGCCCGCACCTTGGCGATGTCCGCAGGCGGCAGCTGCGTCCACGGCACGACGAGCGGATTGATCCCGGCGACCGTCAGCACCCAGAACTCGGAGGTCTCCCGCACCGCCTGGACCGACTCCCAGCGGTACCCGACGTTCAGGCTCCTGGTGTGCGCCTGCACGTCGGCGTCGGTCAGCTCATACGTGACCGTCTCCCCGAGCAGCCCGGTCCTCGCCTGCGCCGCGGCCCGCGACACCAGCCACGGGAAGCACACCAACCCCGCCCCGAGCGCGACGGGCGCCGCGCCGGACGGGATGTCGTTGACGAACATGACCACCCCGACGGCCGCGACGACGGCCCCGAGAACGTACAGCCGCATCAGCTTCCCACCCATCGTGGTGTGGATGGCTCGACGGGCCCGTGCCGGGTCCGGCTCGACCGTGAAGCTGATGTGCATCGTTCTCCCCCATCGACGCGCACACCGTACACCTCGCTGACGTCCGCCATGGGGCACGGTCGGCCCCACTGCCTGTGGCCCTCCGGCCCGACGAGGTCACACGAGCGACTGGCCGCCCGCGCCCCGGGCACGCCAGAGCCACGGCCTGGGCACGCCACCGCGGGCGCCGGGCCGCAGGCGCAGGTCAGATGCCGTCGGTGGCTGAGCCGACCGTCCAGTACACGCGGTTGTAGTCCTCCAGCTCGAGCTGCTCGCCCGACGCGGCCAGCCGGTAGGTCGTCACGCCGCAGTTGGCGGGGGTCTGACCTTCGGGCCAGCGCTGCGCCCGCTGGTAGTCCCAGCGCTCCAGCAGGAACCTGAAGCAGCGCAGCGTGCCGCCGTGGGTGACGACCATGATCTTCTGGCCGGGCCGGTCGCGGAAGAGCGTGTCGAGGAACGTGTGGACGCGACCGGTCACGTCCGCCAGGCTCTCGCCGCCGGGCGGGCGGGCCATGAAGCCGCCGAACGTGTGCCAGTACTCGTTGAGCCAGGGGAACGCCGCCTCGGCCTCGGCGGTCGTCATGTCATAGGCGAACCCGGGGTCACGCTCACGCACGAAGATGTTGGTGCGCACCCGCATCCGGTCGCGTTCCTGCGACGGATACGCCCCGAGAATGCCCTCGGCGGTCTGCACGGTGCGCGCATAGCCGCTCGTGTAGACGTAGTCGAACACCCCGAACCGTTCCCGGATCGCGTGGCCGGTCTGCGCCGCCTGCTTGTGCCCGTCGGCGGTCAGGTCGATCAGGTGGTCGGGCACACCACGGACCACCTGCCGGGCCGCGTCGTCGGCGAAGTAGACGCTGCCCTTCTTCGCTTGGTTGCGCGCCGACTCGGCGTGCCGGACGAGCACGAGCAGCGCTGGACGTCTGGGCTCCATCTACGACTCGTACTGCTCGGCGGGCACCTCGATCAATGTGATCTCGGCGACTTCGATGAAGGGGATGGTCTCCCCGTTGACGGTGTCCTTCGCCTGCCGGCCCGTGTAGCCGCCGGTGACCCGCAGCCACTGCTCCTCGGCCAGCCCGTCGGGCAGCTGCCCCGCCAGCGCGACCTTGACCGGCCGGGCGTCGGCGGCGCAGCAGCTGACCATCATCCGCGCCAGCAGCCAGGTGCCCTCGGGCCCGCGCATCGCGAACCCGGTCAGCTCGACCCGCCGTTGCCCCAGCGACACCCCGCGGTCGAACACCGCCCGGGACGCGTAGTCCAGCATGGTCAGCTTCACCGGGTCGCCGGCCGGCAGCGGCGCGAAGTCGGACTTCTCGACCAGCGCCGACCCGGCCCGCCCGGCCGCATACGACCCGAGCGCCGGCGGCGCCACCAGCAGCAGCCCGAACACCGGCGCGAGCAGCAGCCACGCCACCCTCGGCCCGCCGTGCCCATGCCCGTGCCCGTCGTCCCCGGCCGCATGCCCGTGCCCGTGCCCGTGCCCGTCGTCCCCGGGCCCGTCGTCGGGCCCGTGCGCACCCGCCGACACGAGCACCTGCCCGTCCCGCGCACCCTCACCGTCCATCACGCCGCCGGCCGCCGGCCCGCCGCCGGCCGCCCCGCCGGACGTGGCGGGCCGGGCCGGGCGAAGTTCATACCACAACGAGAACAGCCCGGCGACCACCAGGATCGCCCCGGCCAGGATCAGATACGGCTGCAGCCCGGGCTTGACGTAGTTGAGGTACTGGTCGGTGAGGCTGGCCCGCAGCACCGCACCCCCGACGAGCAGCAGGATGACCGCCTGCGCCTGCCTGTTCACAACAGCACCGTCCCGACCACAGCGGACACCCCGATCGCGAGCACGAACGTCGCCGGCGCGAACCGCAGCGCGAACCCGCGCCCGAAGATGCCGGCCTGCATGGCGAAGAGCTTGAGGTCGATCATCGGACCGACGACCATGAACGCGAGCCGGGCGGTCATGGAGAACTGGGTCAGCGACGCGGCGACGAACGCGTCGGCCTCGGAGCAGATCGACAGCAGCACCGCGAGCAGGCCCAGCACCAGGATCGCGACGAACGGGTCGGCGGCGAGCTGCGCCAGCCACGACTTCGGCACGACCACGGCGATGACGGCGGCCGACGCGGCACCGATGACCAGGAACCCGCCGGCGTGCAGCACGTCGTGCCGGACGCTCGCCCAGAACGCCGGCCATCTGTCCATCCCGTCGAGGTGCGCCCGCGACGGCATCCTCAGCCAGCTGCCCTTGCCGAACGCCTGCCACAGCCACCCCATGAGGCAGGCGACGACGAGGCTGGCGAGCGCCCGGGCGACCACGACCCGCGGCTGGCCGGGGAACGCGACGGCGGTCGAGACCAGCACGATCGGGTTGACCGCCGGCGAGGCGAGCAGGAACGCGAACGCGGCCGCGGGGGTGACGCCGCGGCGGACGAGGGCGCCGGCGACCGGCACCGACGCGCACTCGCAGCCGGGCAGCACGACCCCGGCGACGCCCGCGGTCGGCACGGCGAGCGCGGGGTGCTTCGGCAGGGCCCTGGCGAAGAAGGACGGCGGCACGAACACCGCGATGACCGCCGACAGCATGACCCCGAACACGAGGAACGGGATCGCCTGGGTCATCACGGACACGAACACCGTCAGCCACGTCTGCAGCGCGGGCGCGGACAGCGACTCGGTCAACGGCCCGCGGAACAGCACCACCATTACGAGCACCGCGGCGAGCACCTCGACGGAGCCGATCCGTCGCCGCGGCTTCGCGGCGACCGGCGAGTCCGGCTGCTGGGTCAACGTCACGCCTGGAGGCTACCGTCCTGGTATGACAGAACGGCGAATCCCATGAGTACGGAATCCGAGGCGTGCGCGCTGGCGCACGGCACCGTCCAGCCGGCCGGCGACGGCCGGGCCCTGGTGGCGGTGTTCGACTCCCCGGTCGCCGCGCACCTGCTGCACTTCGCGGCGGCCCTCGGCTACCGGGTGGCGTTGGCCGACCCGGACCTCGGCCGGACGCCGATCGACGCGCAGACCGACGTGGTGGTCACCGACCATGACCGGCCGGAGCTGGGCGCCGTCCTGCGCGACGCGCTCAACTCACCGGCCCGCTGGATCGGCGTGATGGGCAGCCCGAGGCACGCGGGCCCGCACGTCGAAGCGCTGCGCGCGCTGGGCGTCGCCGAGGACGAGATCACCCGCGTCCACCGCCCGATCGGCCTCAACATCGGCTCGAAGACACCGGCGGAGATCGCCCTCGCGACCCTCGCCGGCCTGCTCGCCGACCGCAACGGCCGACCGGGCGGAACGACGTTCTAAGGAAAGCCGGTCAGCAGCCCGGCAGGCGCTCGATCAGGTAGGTCTCCACCTGGTCGAGCGAAACCCGCTCCTGCGCCATCGTGTCGCGGTCACGCACCGTCACCGCATTGTCATTGAGCGTCTCGAAGTCGACCGTCAGGCAGAACGGCGTGCCGATCTCGTCCTGCCGGCGGTACCGGCGGCCGATGCCCTGCGCGTCGTCGAAGTCGACGGTCCACCGCTTGCGCAGCTGCTTGGCCAGGTCACGCGCCTTCGGCGACAGGTCCGCGTTGCGCGACAGCGGCAGCACCGCCGCCTTGACCGGCGCCAGCCGCTTGTCGAAGCGCATGACCGTGCGCTTGTCGACGCTGCCGCTGGTGTTCGGCGCCTCGTCCTCGTCGTACGCCTCGAGCAGGAACGCCAGCACTGCGCGGGTGAGGCCGGCGGCGGGCTCGATGACGTAGGGGACCCAGCGCTCCTTCTTCTCCTGGTCGAAGTAGGACAGGTCGACACCGGAGTGCTTGGAGTGCGTGGTCAGGTCGAAGTCGGTGCGGTTGGCGATGCCTTCGAGCTCGGAGAACTCCTGGCCACCGAAGCGGAAGCGGTACTCGATGTCGACGGTGCGCTTCGAGTAGTGCGACAGCTTCTCCTTCGGGTGCTCGTAGAAGCGCAGGTTGTCGGCGGACAGGCCGAGGTCCAGGTACCAGTTCCAGCGCTCCTGGAGCCAGTACTCGTGGGCCTCCTCGTCCTTGCCCGGCTCGACGAAGTACTCCATCTCCATCTGCTCGAACTCGCGCGTGCGGAAGATGAAGTTGCCCGGGGTGATCTCGTTGCGGAAGCTCTTGCCGACCTGCGCGATGCCGAACGGCGGCTTCTTGCGCGCCACGCCCTCGATGTTCTTGTAGTTGATGAAGATGCCCTGCGCGGTCTCGGGCCGCAGGTAGTGCAGGCCCTCGTCGTTCTCGACCGCGCCGAGGTAGGTCTTCATGAGGCCGTTGAACATGCGCGGCTCGCTGAACGTGCCCTTGTTGCCGCAGTTGGGGCAGTTGATCTCGCTGAGGACGAACGGCTTGTCCGTGCCGTGCTTCTCGACGAACGCCTCTTCGAGGTGGTCGGCGCGGAACCGCTTGTGGCAGGACGCGCACTCGGTCAGCGGGTCGACGAACGCGTCGACGTGGCCGGAGGCGACCCACACGTCGCGGGACAGGATGACGGCGGAGTCCAGGCCGACGATGTCGTCGCGCTGCTGGACCATGGTGCGCCACCACTGCCGGCGCACGTTGTCCTTGAGCTCGACGCCGAGGGGGCCGTAGTCCCAGGCGGAGCGGGTGCCCCCGTAGATCTCGCTGGACGGGAAGACAAAGCCGCGGCGCTTCGCGAGGCTGACGACGGAATCGATGCGATCGGCGGCCATGGTTCCTCCTCGGCCTCACGGCGACTGGCTGTCGGCAAGGCGGGTATCGGGTACTGAAATGTCGGTCAAGACGGGCAAACCGTCAACGTCCACATCGACGGTACGGTTACGCCCGGGCGAGCCGCACCAGATTATCCGCAGTGCCCGGGGGCAGGGTCAGTCGACCCCTCCGCAGATCACCCACCGGGTCGTCTGCTGCAGCATGGTGAACGTCATCAGCGACTCGCCCTGCCCCCGCCGGGTGACGTCCGCCGGGACCTGCACGAGGTTCACGTCGACCCGGTCCTCGTGCACGGTGAAGGCGGTGACCTCGGATCCGCGGTACTCGTCCTCGTACCAGGCGAGCGTGTGCGTGCGCTGCTGCTCGGGGCACAGCTGCGCGCGGGCCGTCGCGTAGTCCTCGGCCCGCAGCGCGGTCAGGTAGTCGTCGACGACGCTGGCCAGCTGCGAGCGGGCGACGCCCTCCAGGCCGGCGAGCAGGAACCCGCCGCCGAGCGCGCCGCCGACGCAGCACAGCGCCAGCACGAGCCCGCCGACGCCGAGGCCGATCCACAGGCCACGCAGGTCCCGGTCGCGCGGCGGCGCCGCGAACGGCGTCACCACGCCGGGGCCCGGCGGCGGTGCCGGCACCTCGGTCGGCTGGGGCATCATGCCCCCAACAGTAGCCAACTACGCCCGGTCGCTCGCGGTGACCGTGAGCGCCCCGCCGGGTGCCACCTCGGCGAGTTCCTCGAACGCCGAAGGCTCGTCGAGGGACTGGGCGAGCAGCGGGGTGGCGTACATCTTCACGTCGAAGGCCGACAATGCGCGGCGGTACGCCCCCACCGACTGCCACTCCGTGACGATGCTCCAGTGCGCCGGGTCGTCGAACGCGCGGGCGAGGCGCCCGCGGAGATACCCTGGGCAGGCCGCGAGCGCACCAAGCGCGGCGTGCGCGCGCTCCACGAAGCTTTCGTCGGCGTCGTCCAGCACGAACCGTGTCACCACCAGCATGCCGCGAGCATACGGACCCGAGGAGCCCGACCGAGATGACCCAGCGTGTTCTGACCCGGCTGGGACGGGTCAACCCGACGGCGGCGTTCCTCGGCGTCGGCGTGCTCGTGTTCGTGGCGCTGGTACTGCCGGGGCCGGTGGGCGCCCTGGTGCTGCTCGCCCTGGCCGCGGGCGCCGGGTGGCTGCTGGCCCAGACGTGGCGGGCGCACCCGCCGCGGGCCCGCGTGATGCGGCTGGTGATCCTCGGGCTGGTCGTGCTGCTGGCGGTCGTGAAGCTCACCTGAAGTTGACAACGATTCCCATTATCGGGCACGCTCGGCACCGTGGTACTTGAGGTGGACCGGGCCGTCGTCGCCTACGACGGCCGACCCGTGCTCGACGGCGTGTCGCTGCGCGTCGACCCGGCGGAGGTCGTGGCGATCCTCGGCGCCAACGGGTCCGGCAAGTCCACGTTGGTGAAGTCCGCACTGGGTCTGGTACCGCTCGCGCAGGGCGAGGTCCGGCTCTTCGGCACCCCCTTGAAACGCTTCCGCGCCTGGCACCGGCTCGGCTACGTCCCGCAGCGTGTCGGCGCCGGCAGCGGCGTGCCCGCCACGGTCGGCGAGGTCGTGGCGGAGGGCCGGCTCGCCCGCCGGGGGTTCCTGCGCCTGCCGTCGAGCGCCGACCGGCGCGCGGTCGAGGAAGCCCTCACCGCCGTCGGCCTCGCCGACCGGGCCCGCGAGCCGGTGTCGGTGCTGTCCGGCGGGCAGCAGCAGCGGGTCCTCATCGCCCGCGCCCTCGCCGGCGCGCCCGAGCTGCTGGTCCTGGACGAGCCGACGGCCGGCGTGGACGCCGCGAGCCAGGAGGCGTTCGCCGGGTGCCTGGACCGGTTCGTCGGCCAGGGCGGCACGGTGGTCTTCGTCGCGCACGAGCTCGGCCCGCTGCGCCCCCTGATCACCCGCGCGGTCGTCGTGCACCACGGCGAGATCATCCACGACGGCGCACCCCCCGAGCCGGCCGGCCACCACGCCGAGCCCGGCCACGACCACGTCCACCCCCACGCCGCCGTCGAGGCGCCCGGCCTCCTGGGCAACGCATGAGCGGGCCGGAGCGCAGCGGAGGACCGCGAACCATGGGCTCAGGGTGGAGCTCAGGCCGGCGCCGGAGCGCAGCGGAGGTGACGGCATGAGCGGCTCGCAGCGCAGCGGAGGGCCGCGAATCAGCAGCTCAGGGTGGAGCTCAGGCCGACACCGGAGCGCAGCGGAGGTGACGGCATGAGCCTGTTCGCGTACGACTTCATGATCCGCGCCCTGGTCGGCGCGCTGATCACCGGCGCGTCGGCGCCCGCCATCGGCATCTACCTGGTGCAGCGGCGGCTGTCGCTGATCGGCGACGGCCTCGGTCACGTGGCGCTCACCGGCGTCGGCTTCGGCCTGCTGCTGCACCAGTCGCCGGTGCTCATGGCGGTCATCGCCGCCGCGCTCGGCGCCGTCGTCATCGAGCTGGTGCGCGAGCGCGGCAAGACCTCCGGCGACGTCGCCCTCGCCATGCTGTTCTACGGCGGCATCTCCGGCGGCGTGATCCTGGTCAACCTGTCCGACGAGCAGAGCAACCGCAGCCTCGTCACGTACCTCTTCGGCTCACCGCTCACGACGAGCCGGCAGGACCTGACGGTGATGCTCATCCTCGGCTGCGCGGTGCTGGCGGTGGCGGTCCTGCTCCGCCCGTGGCTCTTCGCGGTCTGCCACGACGAGGAGTACGCGCGGGTCTCCGGCCTGCCGGTCCGCGCCCTCAACCTCGTCCTCGCCGTGACGACCGCGGTCACGGTCACGGTCGCCATGCGCGCCGTCGGCCTGCTGCTGGTCAGCGCCCTCATGGTGGTGCCCGTCGCGACCGCGCAGCAGATCACCCGCGGTTTCCGCACCACGATGCTGGTGGCGGTCCTGCTCGGCCTGGCCGCCTCCGGCGGCGGCATCTGGGTCTCGACGGCCGCCGACACCGGCCCCGGCGCCACCGTGGTCCTGCTCGCCATCAGCGGCTTCTTCGTCGTCACCGTCGGTGGGTCGGCGTGGCGGGCGGTGCGCCGGCGCACCAGACCCAGCCCGCCGGCCGCGGAACGGACCACGCCAGAGGTGGTGCTCGACCGTGTGGACCATGGTTACTGACAACGGTTACCGTTGCGCATATGTCGAGCATTGAGGGATACGAGGCGGCCGGCGAGCTGTTGCGTGCCCTCGCCGCCCCGTTGCGCATCCGCATCGTGACCGAGCTCGCCGGCGGCCCCCGCTGCGTGCACGAGCTCGTCGACACCCTCGGCGCCCCGCAGCCGCTCGTGTCGCAGCACCTGCGCGTCCTGCGCGGCGCCGGTGTCGTGCGCGGCTCCCGGCGGGGGCGGGAGATCGCGTACGCGCTGACCGACGACCACATCGCCCACATCGTCGCCGACGCCGTGTCCCACGCCCGCGAGACCGGCGGCTCCTGACCCGCATTCCGGCGCATGGTCACAGTGCGCCCACAGCGTCGGTACGTCAGGCTTGACTCGTGAAGCTCTATGCCGACCGTGCCCCCACCGCCCTGCGGCAGCTCCTCACCGACGTGTTCGTGGTCGCCTGGATCTACGTCTGGGTCAAGCTGGGCATGGCGCTGTTCGATGCCATCCAGGGGCTGGCGGCGCCCGGCAGGAAGCTCGAAGGCGCCGGCACGGGCCTCGCCGACAACCTCCAGGGCGCCGGCGACAAGATCAACGGTGTGCCGGGTGTACCGGACTCGGTCGCGGCCCCCTTCGCGAGCGCGGCGAACGCGGCCCGCTCCCTCGCCGACGCCGGCCGCGAGCAGCAGCAGATCGTCAACGACCTGGCCTGGATCATGTCGGTACTGGTGATCGCGGTGCCGGTCGCGCTGGTCGTGCTGCTGTGGCTGCCGCTGCGGATCCGGTGGATGCGGCGGGCCGGCTCGGCGGCGCGGCTGCGCGACGCGACGGCCGGCCGCGACCTGCTCGCCCTGCGGGCCCTGGCGACCCAGCCGCTCGGCAAGCTGGTGAAGATCGACCCCGACATCGCGGCACTGTGGCGCAAGGGCGACAAGCAGGCGGTCGAGGCCCTCGCCACCCTGGAGCTGCGCAGCCTCGGCCTGCGCTGACCGGCGACCATCAAAAGCGCAGCGCCCACAAGGACAACACGGCGACCGCGGTGCGAGGACACGCAACGGCCGCCGGCGCGGACGCCGGCGGCCGTGGTTGTTCAGAAGCGGCGCCGCACGTCCTCGGCGGCCGACTCGCCCGGCTCCCACGAGGCGAGCCACGGCCCCGACGCGTCCGGCGGGACGATGCCCTCCTCCAGCGACAGGTACCGCCCGGCGATGACCCGCTTCGCGGCGGCCGACTCGATCGCGTCGGCGTTGTCCCACAGGTCGCGGAACAGGGCCTCGGCGCGCAGGGTCGCCTGCCGGCAGAACAGGTCCGCGAGCTCGACGCCCTCAGGGCGTTCGGCCTGCTCGCTGCGGGCCTTGACGCAGGCGGCGGACATCGCGAACAGCTCGGCGCCGATGTCGACGATCCGGCCGAGGAAGCCCTGCTTGTGCTCCAGCCGGCCCTGCCAGCGGGCCATGCCGTAGAAGGTCTCCCGGGCCAGCCGGCGCGAGGAGCGCTCGACGTACCGCAGATGCTGCGCGAGCGGGCCGAAGTCGCTGAAGCCGGCCGGGAGCTGGCCCTTGCCGGCGACCAGGGTCGGCAGCCACCTGGCGTAGAAGCCGCCGGCCTTGCCGGCCGCCTTGGCCTTCGCGCCGAGGCCGGCGTCGGGGTCGATGATGTCGCCGGCGACGGAGAGGTGCGCGTCGACGGCCTCGCGGGCGATGGCCAGGTGCATGATCTCGGTCGAGCCCTCGAAGATCCGGTTGATCCGCAGGTCGCGCAGGATCTGCTCGGCGGGGATCGGGCGTTCGCCACGGGCGGCGAGGGAGTCGGCGGTCTCGTAGCCGCGCCCGCCGCGGATCTGGATCAGCTCGTCGGCGACCTTCCAGGCCAGCTCGCTGGCGTACAACTTCACGAGCGCCGCCTCGATGCGGATGTCGTTGCGGTCGTCGTCGGCGAGGCGGCAGGACAGCTCCAGCATCGCCTCCATGCCGTACGTGGAGCCCGCGATGAACGCGATCTTCTTCGCGATGGCCTCGTACCTGCCGATCGGGCGGCCCATCTGGACGCGTTCGGCGGCCCATTCGCGGGCCACGTTGAGGCACCACTTGCCGGCGCCGACGCACATCGCGGGCAGCGACAGCCGGCCGGTGTTGAGGGTGCTGAGCGCGATGCGCAGGCCCTGCCCCTCGCCGCCGATGACGTTGGCGGCGGGCACCCGCACGTTGTGGAAACGGGTCACGCTGTTCTCCAGCCCGCGCAGGCCCATGAACGCGTTGCGCCGCTCGATCGTCACGCCCGGCGCGTCGCCCTCGACCACGAACGCGGTGATGCCGCCGCGGTGGCCCTCGCTCTTCGGTACCAGCGCCATCACCACGAACAGGGTGGCCAGGGTGCCGTTGGTGGCCCACAGCTTCACGCCGTTGAGCAGGTAGTCGCCGTCCTCGGTGGGCACGGCAGAGGTGCGCAGGTTCGCCGGGTACGAGCCGACCTCGGGCTCGGTGAGCAGGAACGCGGACACCTCCCCACCGGCCAGCCGGGGCAGGAACTGCTGCTTCTGCTCATCGGTGCCGACGAGCTTCAGCGGCTGCGGCACGCCGATCGACTGGTGCGCCGACAGCAGCGCGCCGATCGACGGGTTGACCGACCCGACGAGGGCGAGGGCCCGGCAGTAGTCGAGGTTGGACAGGCCGAGCCCACCGTACTTCGTGTCGATCTTCATCCCGAACGCGCCGAGCCCGCCCAGGTCGCGGAGCACGTCGTCGGGGATCCGGGCGTCGCGCTCGATCTGCTGGCCGTCGACGCCGCTGATGTACGCCCGCAGCTTCGCGAGGAACTCCTGCCCGGCCTCGGCCTCCTTGTCGGCCGGCGGCGGGTCGATCAGGTCGAGCCGGAAGCGGCCCAGGAACAGCTCCTTGCCGAAGCTCGGTTTGCGCCATTCCGTCTCGCGGCTGGCCTCGATGACCTTCCGCGCCTGCTTCTCGGCGTGCGTGCCGGTCTTGGCCTCCGTGTTCACGCTCTGGTTGGCGTTCTGCTCCGTGTTCTGGTTCGCGTTCTCGTTCGTGTGAGCTGAGCTGTCGGCGACCTGCGTCATTGCGGCACCCCCAGGTGTCAGTCCAGTACCGACCAGGCTATTACCCGTGAGTAGCGAAGGCCATGCCCCGCGGGGAAGGATCAAGCGCCGTGATTTTGGCGACCGGGGGCTTCGAGTGAAGTTCGTTCACTGTTACCGTCGGGAAACAACTGCACATCCGACAGGGGAGCGCACAGCGCTGAGAGTGCGGCGGCCGGGCCAGGCCGACGCAGACCCTCGAACCTGATCTGGGTAATGCCAGCGCAGGGAGCTCGGTCACCTCACGCCACGCGCCACGTCCGGCCCCCCGGGCGTGGCGTCGCGTCTCCTTCTGGCTCACCCCCGAACCAGGAGGCACTGCAATGGAAACCCGTTGGCGGACCGTCGACATCATCGTCGCCTCGGTCATCGCGGTGGCGTTCGCCGCCGTGTTCTACGCATGGAACAACCTGTGGAACGCCATGGAGAGCGTCGCGCTGCCGTGGCGCGCGTTCATCTACGGCGTCTGGCTCGTCCCGGGCGTGCTCGGCCCGCTGGTGATCCGCAAACCGGGCGCCGGGCTCTACACCGAGTTCGTCGCGGCGCTGGTGTCGGCCCTGTTCGGCTCGACCTGGGGCCTCGGCGTGCTGCTGTCGGGCCTGTTGCAGGGGGTCGGCGGCGAGTTCGGGTTCGCGCTCACCGGGTACCGCAGCTACAGGCTCGGCAACGCGATCGTCGCCGGGGCGCTCGCCGGCGGCGGTGCGGCGCTGCTGGACCTCAACATGTACTACGGCGCCTTCAGCAACACCGACAAGGCCCTGTACGCGGCGATCGTCGTGGCGAGCGGCGCGGTCATCGCCGGCGCCGGCTCGTGGGCGCTGCAGCGGTCCCTCGCCACCACCGGCGTGCTGGACCGCTTCCCCTCGGGCCGCGAACGGGCCGCCGTTTAACGTTCTGTGAGCGGTCCGGAGCGCAGCGGAGGAGCCGCGAACCATGGGCGCAGTCTCGGCTCACGTCGGCGCCGGAGCGCAGCGGAGGTGACGGCGTGAGCACTGTCGAGTTCAAGGGGTTCGGGTGGCGGCACGCCGGGCGCAAGGCCTGGGCGGTCCGCCACTTCGACCTGCGGATCGAGCACGGCGAGCGGGTCCTGCTCGCGGGCGCCTCCGGCGCCGGCAAGAGCACCCTGCTCGCCGCCCTCGCCGGCCTGCTCGCCGAGGACTCCGGCGAGCAGGAGGGTGAGGTCCTGGTCGACGGCCGGCCGGCCCGGGAGCACCGGGCCGGCACGGGCATCGTGTTCCAGGACCCGCAGACGCAGCTGGTGATGAGCCGCAGCGGCGACGACGTCGCGTTCGGCCTGGAGAACCGGGGGGTGCCGCGCGCCGAGATCTGGCCGCGGGTGGACGCCGCCCTGGCCGCCGTCGGGTTCCCGTACGGCCGGGACCGCGACACCGCCGCCCTGTCCGGCGGCGAGCAGCAGCGCCTCGCGATCGCCGGCGTGCTCGTGTCGCGGCCCGGGCTGCTGCTGCTCGACGAGCCGACCGCGAACCTGGATCCCGAGGGTGCACAGCTGGTACGGGCGGCGCTCGGCAAGGCGCTGTACGACGTCGACGCGACAATGATCCTGGTCGAGCACCGGCTCGAGGAGGCGCTGACCCTGGTCGACCGGGTGGTGACCCTCGGTGATCAGCAGCCGACGCTGGTCGTGCCCGACCGCCGGGCCCGCACCGCCCCCGGCGACGTGCTGCTCACCGCGGAACGGCTCGCCCTGCGGCACACCGGCAACGTGGTCGACGAGGTGGTCCGCGCCGGTGAGGCCCTCGCGGTCGAAGGCCCCAACGGGGCCGGCAAGTCGACCCTGGCGCTGCTGCTCGGCGGCCTGACGAAGCCGGCGGCGCCGGGCCGGGTCGTGGCGCCCGGCGAGCGGCACCCGCCGCACCGGTGGAGGGCGGCGAAGCTCGCGGGCAGGATCGGCTCGGTGTTCCAGAACCCGGAGCACCAGTTCGTCACCGCGACCGTCCGTGACGAACTGCTCCTCGGCGGGCGCGACCCGAAGCTCGTCGACGAGCTGCTGACCCGGCTCCGCCTCGACAGGTTGGCGCTTGCCAACCCGTACACCTTGAGCGGCGGCGAACAGCGGAGGCTGAGCGTGGCGACGGCCCTGGCGGCCGCCCCCGGGCTGCTGGTGCTGGACGAGCCGACGTTCGGCCAGGACCCGCTGACGTGGCGGGAGCTGGTCGAACTGCTCGCGGACCTGCGCGACGAAGGGCGTGGCCTGGTGATCGTCACTCACGACCAGCAGCTCGTCGAGGCGCTCGGCGACCGCCGGCTCAGGCTGGACCGCCGATGAGCCAGCATTCCAGTGGGGTTTCCGGCTCGCATACCGTCGGGGTTTCCGGCGGGTCTCACGGCGGGCTTTCCGGCGAACCTCACGGCGGGCTTTCCGGCGGGCCTCACGGCGGGCTTTCCGGCGGGCGGGTCACGGGGTGGATCCGCGACCGGGACGCGACCGCGAAGCTGCTCGCCGCGGCACTGCTGACGGCCGCCGTGCTCAGCACCGTCGACCCGTTCGTCACCGCCGTCGCCATCGCCGTGGAGCTGGCGCTGCTGCCGCTGACCGGCCTGGGCGGGGCGGCCCTCTGGCGGCGCGGCTGGCCGCTGCTGCTGTCCGCGGCCGTGGTACTGGTCTTCACGGTCCTGCTCGGCGCGAAGGAGGGCCCGGTCGTCGGCACCGTCGCCGGGTTCGAGGTGCACGAGCCCGCGCTCGGGTACGCGCTGCGCCTCATCGCGATCGGTCTGCCCGGATTCGTGGTGTTCGCGACGATCGACCCGACGGACCTCGCCGACTCGCTCATCGCGCACCTGAAGGTGCCGCCACGGTTCGCGATCGGCGCGCTCGCCGCGTTCCGGCTGGTGCCGCTGCTCACCGACGAGTACCGGCTGATCCGGCTCGCCCGCCGCGCCCGCGGCATCGACGGCGGCTGGAACCCGGCCCGCCACCTGCGGCTGGCGGTGTCCGCGACGTTCGGGCTGCTGGTCGGGGCGATCCGGCGCGGGATCCGGCTGGCGACCGCGATGGAGGCCCGCGGCTTCGACCGCGGCCTGCCGCGCACCAGCGCCCGCGAGACCCGTTTCGGCTGGTCCGACGCGTCCGTGGTGGCCATCGGCGCGGTCCTCGCGGCGGCATTGATCTTGCTGAAGTTCGTGCACACATAGTCACGTCGCTACCTGCTTCGGGCGGCTGCCGCCGCGGCCGGCCGGGGGATTCCCACCCCGGAGCCCCCCATGCTCGCTGCGCTCGCACTGCCTGCGCTGCGCGCGGCAGCCTCACGCGCGTGCGCGCGGCATCCGGTGGTCGCCGTCCTGCCAGCCGGACCACCGTCGTGATCCAAGTCGCGCCCCGGCCACCTGGACGACCACGACACGACTTCGATCAACGGGCGAGATCAACGGGCGAGATCAAGCGGGCGAGATCACACGTGGGGCGGGCTCAGGTGGTCAGTGTCGGCACGACCGGGTTGGGGATCGCCCCGCCGAAGCGGCGGTCGCGTTTGGCGTACACCTCGCAGGCGTACCAGAGATGCCGGCGGTCGAAGTCGGGCCACAGGGTGTCGACCGAGACGAACTCGGCGTAGGCCGCCTGCCAGATCATGAAGTTGCTGGTCCGCATCTCGCCGGAGCTGCGGATCAGCAGGTCGACGTCGGGCAGGTCAGGCTCGTCGAGGTACCTGGCGAACGTCTTCTCCGTGATCCGGTCCGGCTTCAGGCGCCCGGCCTGCACGTCGGCGGCGATGCGGGCGGCCGCGTCGGCGACCTCGGCCCGGCCGCCGTAGTTGACGCACATGGTGAAGGTGAGCTTGGTGTTGCGCTTGGTGAGCTCCTCGGCGTACTCGAGCTCGTTGATGACGCTGCGCCACAGGCGGGGGCGGCGGCCCGCCCAGCGGACGCGGATGCCCATCTCGTGGAACTCGTCGCGGCGGCGGTGGATGGTGTCGCGGTTGAAGTTCATGAGGAAGCGGACCTCGTCGGGGGAACGCTTCCAGTTCTCGGTGGAGAAGGCGTAGGCGCTGACGTACTTGACGCCGAGTTCGAGCGCGCCCTCGATGACGTCGAACAGGGCGGCCTCGCCGGCGGTGTGCCCGGCGGTGCGGGGCAGGCCGCGCTGCTTGGCCCAGCGGCCGTTGCCGTCCATGATGATCGCCACGTGCTGCGGCACGGCCTCCTTCGGCAGTGCCGGCGGGCGGGCGCCGGTGGGGTGCTGCGACGGCGGACGGAAGTTGCTCACGAGCTTTCCTTTCGGCCCCGGGCGGTGTCGTCCCGGTCTACGAGCGGGAGCGAGCGCAGCGCCCGCTCCATGTGCCACTGCAGATGCGCCGCGACCAGCCCGCTGGCCTCGCGCCGGTGGTTGGGTTCGCTGGCGTCGGCGACCACCCAGTCCGATTCCGCGAGCGCCACCATGAGCTCGATCGTCGCAGGCGCCGGGTGCGACGCGCCGGGCGGGCGGCAGTCGGGGCAGACCACGCCGCCGGCGGCGAGGGAGAAGCCGCGGTGCGGTCCGGCGGTGCCGCACACCGCGCACTCGCGCAGCGCCAGGGCCAGGCCGGACACGCCCATCGCGCGCAGCAGGTACGCGTCGAGGATCAGGCTGCTGGCATGCTCGCGGTTGGCCAGGGCGCGCATGCCGCCGAGAGTGAGGTGGAACAGCCGCAGCGCCGGCTCCTCCTCGATCGGGGTCAGCCGGATCGCGGTCTCGGCGATGGCGGACGCGACCGTGTACCGGGGGTAGTCGTCGAGGAACCGGCGGCCGTACAGGTCGATGCCCTCGACCTGGCTGACGACGTCGAGGGTACGG
The DNA here is from genome assembly GCF_040654515.1 of Dactylosporangium sp. NPDC050688. NCBI lineage: Bacteria > Bacillati > Actinomycetota > Actinomycetes > Micromonosporales > Micromonosporaceae > Dactylosporangium > Dactylosporangium sp. NPDC050688. The sequence continues at coordinate 67,181 of NZ_JBFAIC010000004.1, read as the reverse complement.
CCCTCCAGCAGCTGCACGTCGACGTGGCCGAACGGCTCGAGGCGCGCGCCGAACTTCGACATGGTGCGCCGGACACCCTTCGCGACCGCGCGGACGCGGCCGTGCCGGCGGGTGAACAGGGTGATGATCCGGTCGGACTCGCCCAGTTTCTGCACCTGCAGCACGATCGCGTCGTCGCGGTACAGCTTGCCCTTGAACCCGACGCCGGACATGTCACAACCCTTCAGAAGCCCAGGCGGCGCAGCTGCTTCGGGTCGCGCTGCCAGTCCTTGGCGACGCGGACGTGCAGGTCGAGGTAGACGCGGCCGCCGATGAGGTCCTCGATCTCGCGGCGGGCCCGGGTGCCGACGTCCTTGAGGCGGCTCGCCTGGTGCCCGATGACGATCGCCTTCTGGCTGGAGCGCTCCACGTAGATGTCGGCGAAGATCCTGGTCAGGCCGTCCTCGGGGATGACCTCCTCGACGAGGACGGCGATCGAGTGCGGCAGCTCGTCGCGGACGCCTTCGAGGGCGGCCTCGCGGATCAGCTCGGCCATCAGGATGTGCTCGGGCTCGTCGGTGAGCATGCCGTCGGGGTACAGCTGCGGCGACTTGGGCAGGTGGCCGATCATGACGTCGACGAGGGTCTGGACCTGCGACCCGGACACCGCGCTGACGGGCACGATGTCGGCGAACTCGCCGAGGTCCTGCACGGCGAGGAGCCGCTCGGCGAGCTTGCCGCGGTCGACGAGGTCGGTCTTGGTGACGACGGCGACGACGGTCGCCTTCAGCGCGGCGATCTCCCCGGTGATGAACCGGTCACCGCGCCCGATCTCCTCGTCGGCGGGCAGGCACAGCCCGATGACGTCGACCTCGCTCCAGGTGGCGCGGACCAGGTCGTTGAGCCGCTCGCCGAGCAGGGTCCGCGGCCGGTGCAGCCCCGGCGTGTCGACCAGGACGAGTTGCGCGTCCGGCCGGTGCACGACACCGCGCACGGTGTGCCGGGTGGTCTGCGGCTTCGCCGACGTGATCGCGATCTTCTGCCCGACGATCGCGTTGGTGAGCGTCGACTTGCCCGCGTTGGGCCGGCCGACGAAACACGCGAAGCCTGCGTGGTAGTTGTGCTGCACGGTGGTTCAGCGTACTCAGACCTCGAGCTGCAACTGGCGGGGGCGTTGTGCAGGAGTTGTGTGGACCGGCGCGCTGAGCGCGACCTGCAGCTCGATCGTGCCCTCGACGAGGCCCCGGCCGGCGTTGCGCAGCACGATCCGGCCCGGCATGAGCCGGGACAGGGCGGTGGGCACGGCACTGCGCTGCTCGGTGGCGAGCACGACGTGGACGCCGACGGCCTTGCCGCCGCTGGCCAGGCGGATCAGCGGGTCGTTGAGGCGCACGTCGTGGCCGTCGACGAGGACGAGGACGCGGGCGCCGTCGTGCTCGGCGAGCGCGGCACGCTCCACGACGATCTTCTCGATCGTGGCGAGCAGCGCCTCGGCGGCCTCCACGGCGGTGCCGTCGACGCGGTACACGCGCAGCCGGGTGCCGTCGAAGCGGGCGCCGAACGACGCGGCGATCGTGTCGAGCAGGGTGCTCTTGCCGGCGCCGGTGGGGCCGAAGACCAGCAGGTGGCCGAGCTCGTCGAGGTCGAGCTGCCAGACCTGGCGGGCCTGCGAGTTGGGCAGGTCGACCATGCCGATCGCGGCGGCGAACGCGGCCGTCTCCGGCTGGGCCAGCTCCTGCAGCTGATACGTGGCGGTGAGCGGCGGCTGCCACGGCCGCGGCTGGTCGGGCACGCGCGCCTCGCGGTGCGCGGCGGTGATCGCCTCGACGAGACGCTGCAGGTCCGTCGGAGCGGAGTCGTCGCCGCCGACGGGAGCGTCGAGCGTCTCCCGGTCGATGAGCCCCGACTCGAAGTGGACCTCGGTGACGGTCGTCGGGGTGGCGCGGCGGCCGGCCGGTGACCGGAACCCGCCGTAGGCGACCTGGACGGCCTGGAAGCCGCCGTCGACGGTACGCACGAAGGCCCGGCCGGCCAGCAGCGGCGACAGGTGCGCCGCGTCGGGCCGCTCGAGGACCTCGAGGCTGTCGGCCTCCTCCTCGACCCGCAGGGCGATGCGCAGGCCGGCCTCGGCGCGCAGCTCGTCGTCGACGGCGCCGTGCGGCTTCTCGGTGGCGAGCAGCAGGTGCACGCCGGCGTGCCGGCCACGGCGGGCGAGCTCGCGCAGCCCCGGTACGAAGTCCGCGGGGGCGTCGACGAACTCGGCGACGACGATGAGCAGGTTCGCCGGCGCGGCCGCCGGGAACCTGCGCTCCATCTCCACGATGTCCTTGACCGAGTGCCGGCGCAGGACCGCCTCGCGGCGGCGCAGCTCGGCGTTGAGCGAGACGAGGACCCGGCGGACCTGGTGCGGGTCGGTGTCGGTGAACACCCCGACGGTGTGCGGCAGCGCGGCACACTCGGCGAACGTGCCCGCCGCCGGCGCCCCGCCCCCGGAGTCCCCGCCGGAGGCCGCGGTGGCGGCCCAGTCGACGAGGACGAACGTGAGCCGGTTCGCAGGGTACGTCGCGGCCAGCGCCGCCAGGTACGACCGCAGCAGCCACGACCGCCCAGAGCCGCCGATCCCGGCGATGAGCCCGTGCGGCCCGTCGCGGCGCAGGTCGACGGTGACTGGCCCGACCCCGCCGGGGGCCGTGCCGCCGAGGCCGATCGGCGCGGCGAGGCCCCGGTCGCGGGTCGAGGGCACCCAGCGTTTCACGATGGCGCTGGGGCTCAGGTCGGTGAGGTTCAGCACCTCGGCGAGGGGCGCGACCCGCGGCGCGGCGCCGCCGGCGGCGTCCGGGGTGGCGGCGAGCGCGTGCGCGACCCGGGACGCGACGTCGGCGGCGAGCGGCTCGCCGTCCTGCACCCGCACGCCGGGCGGCAGCTCACCGGGGGTCCGGGCGCCGACCAGCAGGCTGATGCCGCAGCGTGGCCCCTCCTCGACGAACCGGGTCAGCGACGCGGGCGGCACCAGCGACGGATCGGGCAGCACGAAGACGACGTGCGGCACGAACGACTCCGCGATGGCGTGCCGGCCGCGGCGGCGCTGCCGCAGCAGCGCCTCGACGAGCGCCAGGACCTGCATGCGGTCCTCCTCGCCGGCGGCGACGGTGCGCGCGCCGGGGGCGATCGCCGCGGTCAGCGTCCGGGTGTGCGGCAGCCAGCCGGTCCACGTCCACTGCGGCGCGTCGCTGAGCACGACGACGGCGAGGTCGGTGGGGTTGGCGAGGGTCGCGAGCTGCACCAGCCAGGAGCGCAGGACCCCGTCGGTGACCTCGGCGGGCCCGGCGACCCCGAGGGCGCCGAGGACCCGCAGGTCGGCCTCGACGGGCACGTCCCGGTCGACGGCGTGCCGCTCGCGCAGCGCGTCGGTGCGTTCGATGTGCGCGGGGTCGGCGCCGGGGCCGGCGGGCGGCTGCTCGAAACGCAGCCGGCCCGGCAGGTCCGCGGTCCGTAACCGCAGCGTGAGGAAGTCCCGGTCGTCGGGGCGGCGGATCCACAGGCCGCTGCCGCCGCCCGGTCCTCGGTGCTCGGCCCGGTCGGACCGGTCGGACCGGTCGGCGTCGGTGGCCTGTGCCGTTTCGGCGGCTGCGGCGGTACGGCCGGAGCGCGGCTCGGCGTCGACCCCGGCCGCGTACCGCTCGGCGGCCCGGGCGAGGTGGGCCAGGCTCGGCGCCGCCGACCGGCGGGTGCGCAGCACCGCCCGGTGCTTGACGGCGGCGTCGGCCTCGGCCCGTTCGACGGCGGCGGCGAACTCGACGACCGGGTCGACCACCGAGCGGCGGAACTGCAGGCGCCGCTTCTTCGCCGGCTGCGGCACCGCCGGCAGCCATACCGCGGGCGGCGGGCCGGGCGGCGGGCCCGGCTCGGCGGGGACCTCCTCGACGGTGACGAGGGTGGCGCCGAGGCGCAGCAGCTGGGCGCCGGTGAGGGTCACCGTGCCGTGCAGCGGCTGGCCGTCGATCGTGGTGCCGGCCGGGGAGCGCAGGTCGGTCGCGGCGACCTCGTGGCTGCCGATGCCCAGGTGCAGGTGGCGGCGGCCCGCGGCCGGGTCGGCGAGGCGCAGGTCGCAGGCCGGGTCGGTGCCGATGACGAACTCGCCCGCCGGCAGCGGCAGCCACCGGCCGGCGTCGGGTCCGGCGACGACGAGCAGCTCGAAGCGGTGCCCGGGCGGCGCGACCGACGCGTCGGGGGCCTGCTCGGGCGGGCCGAGCACGATCGTGTCGCCGCAGCGCAGCCCCTGCGCGCCGAGCGGCCGGGCCGGGTCGAGCCGGCGGCCGGTGCGCAGGTTCCACGCCCAGGTGGCCTGCTGCGGCCGGTCGGCGGGGTCGAGGCCGCCGAGGAGGGCGGCGATGAGGTCGGTGACCGTGCCGGTGTGGTCGGCCCGGAGGCGGACCGTGCGGTCCCCGGCACCGGCCTCGGCCGGCCCGGCGGACATCGTGGAATCTCGTCGCGCCACGCGCACGTCGATCAGCAGGTCCATCGACCGGCCCCTTCCTTCCCGCGCAGTGCTGTGGTTCGGCTACCCGTCGGTGTTTCCAGTAGGCCTGGTGGCGGGGCGGGCGCACTGCAGGGCTCCGCATCCGACAGTAGGCGCCGGAAGCCCCAGTGGATCGCATCGACGCGCGCCAGGATTCCGCCACATACAGGAGTAAAACTGGCTGAATGCCACGTCGGTTACCCTCGTTGCCCATGACGGTACGAGTGGCGATGTGGTCCGGCCCCCGCAACATCTCCACGGCGATGATGCGCAGCTTCGGCGCGAGGGCCGACACGGTCGTCGTCGACGAGCCGCTGTACGCGCATTACCTTGCCGCCACCGGCCTGGAGCACCCCGGCCGCGAGGAGATCCTCGCCTCGCAGCCGGTGGGCTGGCAGGAGGCGACGGACGCGCTGCTCGCGCCGGTGCCGGCGGCGGTGTTCTACCAGAAGCACATGACGCACCACCTGCTGCCGCAGGTCGGCCGGGAGTGGCTCGGCGCGGTGCGCAACGCGTTCCTGATCCGGGATCCGGCGTATGTGGTCGCCTCGTACGCGAAGGTCCGCGGCGAGCCGACCCTCGCCGATCTGGGCTACGAGCAGCAGGTCGAGATCTTCCGCGCGCACGGCGGTCCGGTCGTCGACGCCGCCGGCGTGCTGCGCGACCCGGCGGGCACGCTGCAGCGGCTGTGCGGCGCCCTCGGCATCCCCTGGAACCCGGCGATGCTGGCCTGGCCCGCCGGGCGGCGCGACACCGACGGGGTGTGGGCGCCGCACTGGTACGCCGCCGTCGAGGCCTCGACGGGGTTCGCCGCGTACGACCCGCGCCCCGCCGACGTGCCGCCGCGCCTGCGGTGGCTGGTCGAGGCGGCGACGCCCCTCTACACGGAACTGTCGGCCCACAGCCTCTGAGCGTGCTCGCGGGCGTGCCGCTGGTAGACCCGCGCGAGCCGGGAGGTGACCGGGCCGACGGTGCCCTCGCCGATCGGGCGGCCGTCGATCTCGACCACGCCGGCGATCTCGCCCATGGTGCCGGTGCAGAAGACCTCGTCGGCGGTGTACATCTCGACCTGCGACACGTCGCGGACCTCGACCGGCAGGCCCTCCCCCGGCGCGAGCCGCAGCACCGTGTCGCGGGTGATGCCCTCCGGACAGGCGACCGCGCGCGGTGTGACCAGGCCGCCGCCGGCGACGGCGAACAGGTGCGTCGCGTTGGTCTCGGCGACGAACCCGCGGCCGTCGAGCATCATCGCGTCGTCGGCCCCGGCGAGGTTCGCCTCCATCTTCGCCAGGATCGAGTTGATCAGGTTGTTGTGGTGGATCCTCGGGTCGAGCACGTCCGGCCCGGGCCGCCGCACGCTGGAGGTGACCAGGCGCAGCCCGCTCGTGTCGTACACCGGCGGCTTGTGCTCGGCGAGCACGATCAGCGTGCAGCCGGCCTGGTTGAGGCGCGGGTCCATGCCGCTGGTGAGCTTGACCCCGCGGGTCAGGGTCAGCCGCACGTGCACGCCGTCGCGCATGTCGTTGGCCTCCAGGGTGGCCCGGACCGCGGCGACGATGTCGGCGTCGGCCGGCACCCGCTCGAAGCCGAGGGCCCGCGCCGAGCGGCGCAGCCTGGCCAGGTGCTCGTCGAGGCCGTAGACACCGCCGTCGTAGACCCGCAGGCCCTCCCACACCGCGTCGCCGCCCTGCACGACCGAGTCGAACGGGGAGATGCCCGGCTCGTTCCGGTGCCGCAGCACCCCGTCGACCCAGTAGCGGATGTCGGAGTTGCGCGGGTCGTAGCGTTGCAGCACGGTTGGCTCAGACTCCCTCTTGGACGGCCTCGTCGCCGAGCTCGATCAGCAGCTGCCGCAGGTCGCCGATGGCGGCGCGCTGCAGGTCCTCCGGCACCGGCGCGAAGAGTCGCGCCTGCGCCCTCGTGACCGCCCGCACCACCCGCTCGGCGGCGGTGACCCCGCGCGGCGTCAGCTTCACCCAGGCGACCCGGGCGTCGGCGGTGTCGGCCTCCCGCTCGATCACGCCGTCCTGCTGGAGCCTGCGCAGCACGTTGCTGATCCCGCCGGACGTCAGCAGCAGGCCGCTGGCCAGGTCGGAGGGCTTCAGCGCGTACGGCTCGCCGGCCCGCCGCAGCGCCGACAGCACGTCGAACTCCGCCGGTGTCAGCCCGACGGCGGCCGTCTCGGCGCGCACGACCTCCTGCAGCCGGCCGGCCAGGCGGTGGATCCGTTTGCCGAGCTCCATCGCGGGTCCGACCGTGTCGGGCAGCTGGACCCGCCACTCGTCGACGACCTCGTCGACCCGGTCCCTGCGCACGGGGGTCAGTCCGTGACGGTGGCGAAGACGGTGGCGTCGGGGGCGGCCAGGTGGATCGGGGCCGACGGGGAGACGTCCCGGACGGCGGCCCGGCCGAGGGTGTCCAGGGACGACGCCTCCGTCACCACCGCGGCCGCCTCGAGCTTGCCGGCGCCCGACGCGACCGCGCTCGCCACCGCCAGCTGCAACGCCGTCAGCGACAGCGACGGCAGCGCGACGGACGCGGCGTTGTAGGTGCGGCCGTCGCCGTCGCGGACCGCGGCGCCCTCGACGGCGCCGATGCGGGCGCGGGCGGCGCGGGCCAGGGTGACCAGCTTGGCGTCCTCCGCCGACAGGGGCGCGGGGGGCTGGGACTCAGGCATCGGCGTGCTGCCTTTCGCTGTCGTGGCTGGCCTGCTCCTCGTCCTCGGGCTCGGCCCGCCGGACGAGGAGGGTGTCGATACGGTTGCGGCGGCCGGTGGTGCCCTCGGCGAGCAGGACCAGGCCGTCGACGACGGCGGTGGCGCCGGGGATCGGCACCCGGCCGAGGGCCTGGGCGAGCAGGCCGGCGACGGTCTCGACCTCGTCGCCGGGCAGCTCCACGTCGAACAGCTCGCCGAGGTCCTCGACCGGCAGCCGGCTGGTGACGCGGTACGCGCCGTCGGGCAGCTCCTCGATCGGGGGCCGCTCGGCGACGTCGTACTCGTCGGTGATCTCGCCGACGATCTCCTCGAGGATGTCCTCGATGGTGACCAGGCCGGCGGTGCCGCCGTACTCGTCGATGATGACGGCCATGTGGGTGCGGGCGGCCTGCATCTCGCGGAGCAGGTCGTCGACGGGCTTCGACTCCGGCACGAACGTGGCCTCGCGCATGACCTGGGCGACGGGCATGTCCCCGGCGGCCGCGTCGCCGCCGGCGGTGCGCCGGACCAGGTCCTTGAGGTAGGCGATGCCGAGGACGTCGTCGACGTTCTCCCCGACGACGGGGATGCGGGAGAAGCCGCTGCGCATGGCGAGCATGAGGGCCTGGCGGACGGTCTTGTGCGTCTCGATCCAGACCATCTCGGTGCGCGGGACCATGACCTCGCGGGCGATCGTGGTGCCCAGGGCGAACACCGAGTGGATCATGTCGCGCTCGCCGTGCTCGACGACGCCGCGCTGCTCGGCGAGGTCGACGAGCTCGCGCAGCTCGATCGTGGTGGCGAAGGGGCCCTCGCGGTAGCCCTTGCCCGGGGTCACCGCGTTGCCGATGAGGATCAGCAGGCTGGTCAGCGGGCCGAGCACCGTGCCGAGCCAGCGCACCGGCGGCGCGGCGATCCGGGCCACCGCGTAGGCGTGCTGGCGGCCGATGGTGCGCGGGCCGACGCCGACGACGACGAAGCTGACCACCGTCATCGAGCCGGCGGTGATCAGCGCGGCGAGCCAGTCCCGGTCGCCGCCCACGGCGGCCGCGGTGACCAGGGCGACCAGGGTCGTCGCGGTCAGCTCGCACAGCAGCCGCAGCAGCAGGAGCAGGTTGATGTAGCGGGCCGGGTCGGCCGCGATGACCTGCAGGGCGTTGGCGCCCGGCTTGCCCTCGCGGGCCAGCTCGTGGGCGCGGGCCGGCGACACCACGTTGAGCGCGGCGTCGGACATCGCGAACAACCCTGCCAGCACGACCAGCCCGGCGGCGGTCGTCAGCAAGGTCACGTCACTCACTTGCGCCAGCTCTCCAGGAGCCGCGCCTGCAGGCCGAACATCTCGGCCTCCTCCTCGGGCTCGGCGTGGTCGTAGCCCAGCAGGTGCAGGGTGCCGTGCACGGTGAGCAGCGCCAGCTCGTCGATCGTGGCGTGCCCGGCGGTCGCGGCCTGCTTCGCCGCCACCTCCGGGCACAGCACGATGTCGCCGAGCAGCGCGGGCTCGCCGCCACCCTCGCCGGGGCCGTGGTCGACGCTGCCCTCGTCCATCGGGAAGGCCAGCACGTCGGTCGGGCCGTCGCCGTCCATCCAGCGGTGGTTGAGCTCGGTCATGTACTCGACGTCGACGAGCAGGATCGACAGCTCGGCGAGCGGGTTGACCCCCATCTCGTCGAGGGCATGCCGGGCCACCGCGAGAATGGTGTCGGAGTTGACGTCGACGCCGGACTCGTTGGCGATCTCGATGGACAACAACTGCTCCTGGTTGAAGGGGGTTACCTGCGTCGTCCGCGGTCGTGGACGGCGCGCACCGGAGGCTTCTGGGCCCCCTGTGCTTCCTGTGCCTCGTCCCACTTGGCGTAGGCGTCGACGATCTCACTCACCAGCCGGTGGCGCACGACGTCGGCGCTGCCGAGCTGGGCGAAGTGGACGTCTTCGACCCCGTCGAGGATCTCACGGACGACCCGGAGGCCGCTGCGGGTGCCCCCGGGAAGGTCGATCTGCGTCACGTCGCCGGTGACCACGATGCGTGAGCCGAAGCCGAGCCTGGTCAGGAACATCTTCATCTGCTCGGGCGTGGTGTTCTGCGCCTCGTCCAGGATGATGAAGGCGTCGTTGAGCGTCCGGCCGCGCATGTACGCCAGCGGCGCGACCTCGATCGTCCCGGCGGCCATCAGCTTGGGGATGGACTCCGGGTCGATCATGTCGTGCAGGGCGTCGTAGAGCGGGCGCAGGTAGGGGTCGATCTTGTCGTAGAGCGTGCCGGGCAGGAAGCCCAGCCGCTCGCCCGCCTCGACCGCCGGCCGGGTCAGGATGATCCGGTTGACCTGCTTGGCCTGCAGCGACTGGACCGCCTTCGCCATGGCGAGGTAGGTCTTGCCGGTGCCGGCCGGGCCGATGCCGAACACGATCGTGTGCTGGTCGATCGAGTCGACGTAGCGCTTCTGGCCCAGGGTCTTCGGCCGGATGGTGCGGCCGCGGCGGGACAGGATGTTGAGGGTCAGCACCTCGGCGGGGCGCTCGGCGGAGTTCTGCTGGAGCATGCCGACGGTGCGCCGGACATTGTCGGGGGTCAGGGTCTCCCCCTTGCGCACCAGCTCGATGAGTTCGCTGAAGATGCGTTCGGCCAGGGCGTTGTCCGAGGCCGCGCCGGTGATGGTGATCTCGTTGCCCCGCACGTGCACGTCACTGCTGACGGCCCGCTCGACGAGCTTGAGGATCTCGTCTCCCGCGCCGAGCAGCCTGACCATCGTGTGCGGGTCGGGGACCGTGATCTTGGTGATGGCCCGCACGGGCGGCTCCGACGACACTGCCGGTGCGGGGGTTGGGGTCTCGGTCATACGTCGGCCACGTGGGGCCTCAAGCACCTGCTTCCGGGGCTCGCTCCTGCTGGCTTCATGTCTGGGTCATCTCCAGGCTCTTCATGGTATCGGCTGACCGGCCCGCAAGCCGTTCCCATTTCTTGCCGATGCCCGGTTTGCACCCTATACAGGCAATATCCGCCTCGCCCGGATCAGGGTCGCCCGAACATGCTGTTCGCGCCGAAAGTCCGGACAGGCCCGCTGCGGCGGTGGTACTGAGGCAGTGAGACATCGGCGGTACCCCCCATCGACAGGAGGCCCACACGCATGGTCGAGCGCAGCGGATATGTCGACGGGGAGCCGTGCTGGGCCGACCTCGTGGCCCCCGACCTGGCCGCCGCGCAGCGGTTCTACTCGTCGCTGTTCGGCTGGACGTTCCTGGACACCGGCGCCGATTTCGGGCATTACGTCATGTGCCTGAAGGACGGCAAGGTCGTCGCCGGGATGAGCCCGCCGATGCCGGGCGCCGAGCAGACCCCGGCGGCCTGGAGCGTGTACCTGATGTCGCACGACCTGGAGGCCGCCGCCCAGCGGGTCGACGCCGGCGGCGGCAAGGTCATCGTCGAGCCGATGGAGATCCCGGGCAACGGCCGGATGTTCTTCGCCCTCGACCCGTCCGGCGCCGCGTTCGGCGCCTGGGAGCCCGGCCAGCACACCGGCTCGCAGCTGTACGACGAGGACGGCGCACTGTGCTGGGCCGAGGTCAACACCCGCGACCCGGACGCGGTCGACGCCTTCTACCAGGGCCTGTTCGGGTACCGGCAGGCCAGGGTCGACGCCGGCGAGCAGTTCGACTACACCGCGTGGAGCCTCGGCAACGCCGACCCCGTCGCGGGGCGGCTCACCATGACCGACGCGTGGGAGGGCATCCCGCCGCACTGGATGGTGTACTTCGCCACCGCCGACACCGACCGCGCCGCCGAACGGATCCTCTCGGCGGGCGGCCAGGTGCAGCACGGGCCGTTCGACTCCCCGCACGGCCGCATCGCGGTCGTGGTGGACCCCAACGGCGCCGTGTTCACGATCATCTCGCGCTAGTTCCTAGAACCGGTACCGGTCGAAGGTCTCCTGACCCCTGGTGAAGCGGTACGTGGCCCAGTGCAGCCGCTCGACCGTGCCGTCCGCGTCGCGGGTCAGCCGCAGCAGCTCCCCGGCCTCCCGGCCGGACACGGTGCGGAACACGTCCGGCTGGCCGTCGACCGGCGCGAACACCGCCGGCGGCCGGTTCGCCGGCTGGTCCGCGGCGCGCGCCTGCAGCGTGCCGTCGTGCCAGTTGAAGACGTACTCGAAGCCCTCGCCCCACCAGCGGCCCAGCACGGAGCGGTACCGCTGCGGCGGGGGCGGCGCGGGCACCCACGGCGCGATGTCGGCCGGGTCGCTCTCCACCGCCGCGGCGAGCAGTTGGTGCGCCAGGTCGATGACCTCACCGGCGGTGCCGGACGAGCCGAGGGCCGCCGCACCGAACGCACCTGGGGTGCCGGCGCCGCCGACCCGCCCGTAGGCACCGGCCAGGAAGCCGGGCATCGCGCCGTCGTGGCCGACGTGCACGATCCGCTCGGCGCCCGGCTGCGGCTGCAGGATCAGCCCGAGCCCCAGCCCGCGCGCCCACAGGACGTCCTCCGTGACGGCCCGCGGCGCCCGCATCTCCTCGACCGTCGCCGCGGCCAGCACCGCCTCGGCGGGATCGACGGCCTTCGGGTCGGCCAGGAACGCCGCCCACTTCGCCAGGTCCGCCGCGGTGCTCCACAGCTGCGCGGCCGGGCCGACCGCGCCGAAGTCGTCGGGCGGCTCCGGGTGCGCGTAGTCGGACCAGGCGTCGACCTGGTACCCGACGGCGGGCCGGCTCGGCGTGACGACCGTGTCGTCCAGGCCCAGCGGGTCGAGGATCCGCTCCCGCAGCACCTCTTCCCAGGTGCCGCCGCGCAACCGCCCGGCGAGGTGGCCGAGCAGCGCGATCGCCAGGTTCGAGTAGTGGAACCGCTGCCCCGCGGGCAGCACCCGCTCGGCCCGGTCGAGCTGGTCGAGCAGCGTGTCGACGTCGGGCGCCTGCATCGTGTCCCAGACGTCGCCGAACGGCTCGCGCTGCAGCCCCGACAGGTGCGACAGCATCCGTCCCACCGTCAGCTCGCCGTGCGCCTTCACCGGCAGGTGCCGGGAGATCGGGTCGTCGAGCTCCAGCAGCCCCTCGTCGCGGCACTGCATCACCAGCACGGCGGTGAAGGTCTTCGTGACCGAGCCGATCCGCAGCTGGCTGCGCTCGTCGACGTCCGTGCCGACGGTGAACGTCCACAGCGGCCGGTCGGCGCGGTGGATCGCCACGCTCAGCGCCGGCACCCGCGCGCCGGCCTGGACCTGCCGGGCCAGCCGCTCGTACCGCTCGTGCGCCGTCATACCGACAGCATCCGGCCGAGGGGCTGTCCGCCGAGCACGTGGCCGTGGACGTGGAAGACCTCCTGACCACCGTGCGCGCCGACGTTGAAGATGATCCGGTACCCGTCCCCGGTCAGCCCCTCCTGCTCGGCGACCGCGGCGCAGGCGGCCATGACCTTCCCGGTCAGCCCGGGGTCGGCGAAGGCGAGCGCGGCGACGTCGCGGTGGTGCGCCTTCGGGATCACCAGTACGTGCACCGGCGCCTTCGGGTCGATGTCGCGGAACGCCAGGGTGTCGTCGGTCTCGTGGACCATGGTCGCCGGGATCTCACCCGCGACGATGCGGCAGAACAGGCAGTCATCAGTCACAGTCGCATCGTAGGCGGCTTGTAGGGTGCTGCCATGGCTGGACGCAAGGTCTTGGTGACGGGGGCATCCCGCGGTATCGGCGAGGCGGTCGCGCGGGCGTTCGCCGCGGCCGGCGACGTGGTGGCGGTGCACCACCGCGACTCGGCGGAGCTGGCCGGCAAGGTCCGCGACGACCTGCCCGGCGAGGGGCACGTGATCGTCTCCGGCGACCTGGCCGACCCGGCGGCGGTGCAGGCCTTCGTGGACGGTGCCGCGCTGTCCCTCGGCGGCCTCGACGTGGTGGTCAACAACGCGGCCGTCGTCGTCGAGCACCCGATCCTGGAGCAGGACTACGCCGCGTGGCAGGCCGCCTGGCAGCGGACGCTCGCCGCCAACCTCTCCGGCCCGGCGAACGTCTGCTGGTGCGCGGCCCGGCACCTCGGCCAGGGCGGCAGGATCGTCAACGTCTCCTCGCGCGGCGCGTACCGCGGCGAACCCCGCTACCCGGCCTACGGCGCGGCGAAGGCGGGCCTGAACTCGCTGACCCAGTCCCTGGCCCTGGCCCTGGCCCCGCGCGGGATCGCCGTGACCGCGGTCGCGCCGGGGTTCGTCGCCACCGACATGGGCAACGCCATCATGGACGCCGGCGACGGCGCCGCGATCCGGGCGCAGAGCCCGTTCAACCGGGTCGCCCGCCCCGACGAGGTCGCCGAGGCGGTGCTGTTCCTCGCCGGCTCCGAATGGTCCTCAGGCGCCGTGCTCGACCTGAACGGCGCGTCCTACTTCCGCTGACCAGCGCGGACGCCGGCCGACCGCCGCGGCCGGTTCGACCGGCGCTGGGCAGCCGGCGCTGGTGGGTGTGGGGTGGGTCACCGGCGCGGCGGGAGGCCGGCGGGCGCTGCCCCGCAGGCGAAACCCGGCTCGGCACGCCCCACGGCGGGTCAGGCGGCGCGGGTCACCAGCGGCCGAGGCGGACCGACAGGGCGGCCAGGGCGGCCGCGCCCGCCGTCGAGGTGCGCAGGATCTCGCGGCCCAGGCGGACCGGCACCGCGTCCGGGAACGCGGCCAGCTCCTCCGGCGCGATGCCGCCCTCGGGGCCGACGACCAGGGTGATGTCGCCGGCGAGGGGGACGCTCGAGAGGGGTACCGACGCCTCTTCGTGCAGCAGGAGCACGGTGCCGGTCAGGGCGAGCTGCTTCGTGGTCCGCGCGTCGGTGACCTCGGGCAGCCAGGCGCGGCGGGACTGCTTGACCGCCTCGCGGACCGTGGCGCGCCAGCGCTCGACCGGTTTCGCGTCCTTCCACCGGGCGATGCTGCGGGCCGCCTGCCAGGGCACGATGCGGTCCACGCCGAGCTCGGTCATCAGCTGCACGGCCAGCTCCGCCCGCTCCCCCTTGGCGATGCCCTGCACGACGGTGATCCGCGGGTCTTGCGGCGCGACGAACTCACGGTCGAGCAGGTCGAGGTCCAGGGCGCCCTTGTGCGCCGCGGCGACGGTCGCGCGCAGCAGGCCGCCCCGCCCGTCTGACAGCAGCAGCGCCTCCCCGGCGGTGAGGCGCTGCACGTTGGCCGCGTGGTGGCCCTCGGGCCCGTCGAGCCGCCACCGGTCCCCGGCGGGCAGCTCGGGGACCAGGAACAGCGGCAGGCTCACGTCGTCCCCTCCGCTACGCTCCGGCGCCACCGCGAGCCGAACCTGAGCCCACGGTTCGCGGCCCCTCCGCTCCGCTGCGGCCCGCTCACGCCGTCACCTCCGCTGCGCTCAGGCGCCACCGCGAGCCAAACACTGAGCCCACGGTTCGCGGCCCCTCCGCTCCGCTGCGGCCCGCTCACGCCGTCACCTCCGCTGCGCTCCGGCGCCGCCGCGAGCCAACAACACTGAGCCCATGGTTCGCGGCTCCTCCGCTACGCTGCGGACCGCTCACGCCGTCACCTCCGCCACGCACCGGCGCCGCCGCGAGCCGGCACCGGGCCCGGCCGCGTGCCGGGCGGCAGCACCACCGGGAGCCGGCAGGAGCCCGCGACGCGCGGACCCGTCGCCGCGCACCGGCGCCGCCCGCACCGGCACCGCCGTGAGCCGGGCGGCGGCACCGCGGTGCGCGGGCGCCGGGCCCGTGGTGCGTCCCGGAGGACCGCTCACGCGTGGCCGTTGAAGGCGTCGCGCACGCGGGAGAAGAAACCGCCCTGCTTGGACAGCTCGGCGACCTCCTCGCCGCGGGTGCGGGCGAACTCCCGCAGCAGCTTCTCCTGCTCCGGCTCCAGCCGGGTCGGGGTCCGCACGTCGAGGTGGACGTGCAGGTCGCCGCGGCCGGCGCCGCGCAGGTGCGGGACGCCCTTGCCGCGGATGCGCAGCGTCTGGTTGGGCTGGGTGCCGGCCTTGACGTCGACCGTCTCCTCGCCGTCGAGGGTCTTGATCGTGAGCCGGGTGCCGAGCGCCGCCGCGGTCATCGGGACGGTGACCCGGCAGTGCAGGTCGTCGTCCTTGCGGGAATACACGTCGTGCGGGCGCTCGTGGATCTCGACATACAGGTCGCCGGGAGGGCCGCCACCGGGGCCGACCTCGCCCTGCTGGGCCAGGCGGATGCGCATGCCGTCCTCGACCCCGGAGGGGATCTTCACGGTCAGGGTGCGACGGGTGCGGACCCGGCCGTCGCCGCCGCAGGTCGCGCACGGGTTCGGGATGACGGTGCCGAAGCCCTGGCAGGCGGAGCAGGGCCGGGCCGAGACGACCTGGCCGAGGAACGTGCGCTGCACCGACTGGACCTCGCCGCGGCCGCCGCAGATCTCGCACGTCTGCGGGTGGGTGTTGGGCGCGGTGCCGGCGCCGCTGCAGGTGGAGCAGACGACCGCGGTGTCCACCGTGATCGGGGCCTCGACGCCGAACGCGGTCTCGTGCAGGTCCAGGTCGAGGCGCAGGATCGCGTCGGCACCCGGCCGGATCCGCGGGCGTGGCCCGCGGCTGGCGGTCGTGCCGAAGAACGCGTCCATGATGTCCTGGAACCCGACGAACGCGCCGCCCTGCGGCCCGCCACCGCCGCCACCGGGCGCTAGCGGGTCGCCGCCGAGGTCGACCATCTCCCGTTTGCGCGGGTCGGACAGCACCTCGTAGGCCGCGTTGATCTCCTTGAACTTCTCCTGTGCCACGGGGTCGGGATTGACGTCCGGGTGGAACTCGCGCGCCAACCGTCGGTAGGCGCGCTTGATCTCGTCGGCCGTGGAGTCCCGCTTGACACCGAGAATCCCGTAGTAGTCCTTCGCCACTGAGTCCTATGCCCCTGACTCGTCCATGAGGTTCAACTTTGTCCCAGCAGATCGCCGACGTAGCGTGCCACGGCGCGCACCGTGGCGATGTTGCCGGGGTAGTCCATCCGGGTCGGCCCCAGCACACCCATGCCGCCGACGACCATGGAGCCCGGCCCGTAGCCGGTCGCCACGATCGATGCGCTGCGCAGGTCCTCGATCTCGTTCTCGTCGCCGATGCGGACCCTGGTCATGCTCGGCTCGACCTCACCGAAGAGCTTGAGCAGGATGACCTCCTCCTCCAGCGCCTCGAGGATCGGGCGCAGTGAGCCCTGGAAGTCCAGCAGGCCGCCGCGGGCGAGGTTGGCGGTGCCGGCCAGGGCGATCCGCTCCTCGGTGCGCTCCACCAGGGTCTCCAGCAGCACCGTCGACAGGGCGGTCATCGGCGGTCGCAGGCTCGGCGCGGTCTCCTCGACGAGCGCCTCGACCAGGGGCGGGGTGTCGACGAGGCGCTTGCCGACCAGTTTCTCGTTGATCCTGCGGCGCAGCTCGGTGACGTCGTCGGCGAGGATCGGGCCGGGCAGGTCGACCAGGCGCTGCTCGACCCGGCCGGTCTCGGCGATCATGACGACCATGAGCCGGGTGGTGGAGATCGGCACCAGCTCGAAGTGCCGCACGCTGGCGCGCGACAGGCTCGGATACTGCACGACGGCGACCTGCCGGGTCAGCTGCGCGAGCAGCCGCACTGTGCGGTGCACCACGTCGTCGAGGTCGACCGCGCCGATCAGGAACCGCTCGATCGCCCGCCGCTCGGCGGGGCTGAGCGGCTTGACCCGCGACAGCTTGTCGACGAACAGCCGGTAGCCGGCGTCGGTGGGCACCCGGCCGGCGCTGGTGTGCGGCTGCCGGATGTAGCCCTCCTCCTCGAGGACGGCCATGTCGTTGCGGACCGTCGCCGGGGAGACGCGCAGGTTGTGCCGCTCGACGAGGGCCTTGCTACCGACCGGCTCCTGGGTGGCGACGTAGTCCTCGACGATGGCACGCAGCACCTCGAGCTTTCGGTCGTCGAGCGCCATACGCACCTCCCCGAGACTTGGCACTCCCACTTTGCGAGTGCCAGTCTACGTCGCCTCCGCCGCCCACGGAATGATCGTCATGTGTGCGAACCGCCGCTATTGGGATGGTCTGCGGGAACTTTGTCCAAAAGAAGTCATGCCGCGTCGCTGGCCATCCTTGATCGGTGCACCTACCGTGGCCCCCATGAGTGAACCACCTCGCCCTGGGGAGTACGGCGTTCCGCAGGACCCGAATATTCCGCCCTCGTATTCGATGCCGGGCGGGGCCCAGTATCCGCCGCCGGCCCCCGACTACTCCCAGCAGCCGCCGGTCTCCGGTGGCGGCTACCCGCCGCCGACCAGCGGCGCGGGCTACCAGCAGCCGGGCGGCTACCAGCAGCCCGGTGGCTACCAGCAGCCCGGTGGCTACCAGCAGCCTGGTGGCTACCAGCAGCCGGGCCAGTACGGCTACCAGCAGCCGGGCGGCTACGCCGGCGCCGGTCCGGTCGGCTACGCCAACAGCGACGAGAAGACCTGGGCCCTGATCGCCCACTTCGGTGGCATCTTCTTCGGCTTCATCGCCCCGCTGGTCGCGCTGCTGGTCAAGGGCAACGAGTCGCCCACGGTGAAGGCGCACGCGAACGAGGCTCTGAACTTCCACATCACGTGGGGCATCATCCTGTTCGTCGGTGCCCTGCTGTCGATCTGCACGTTCGGCGTGACGCTGATCGTGCCCTGGATCATCATCATCGTGTTCGCGATCATCGCCGGCATGAAGGCCAACGGCGGCGAGCTGTACCGCTACCCGATGACGTACCGCTTCATCAAGTAGGCATCGACGTGCAAAGGGGCGGCCGGGCCGCCCCTTTTCCTTTCAGGGCGCCCTGCTCAGGTCAGGGCGCGCGCCACCCCGTCGGCGAGCAACCGGCCGCGCAGGGTCAGCACCGCCCGGCCCGCCGCGAACGCCGCCGCGTCCAGCTGCCCGTCGGCGAGGCAGTCCCGCGCCCCGGCCAGCCCGGCCGCGTCGAGCACCTCCAGCGGCAGCCCGTCGGCGAGCCGGATGCGCAGCAGCACGTCCTCCATGTGCCGTTCCTGCGGCGTCAGTACCTCCCGCGCGTGGCCGGGCGAGGCGCCGCCGGCCAGCCGGGCCGCGTACGTGTGCGGGTGCTTCACGTTCCACCACCGCACGCCCCGCACGTGGCTGTGCGCGCCGGGGCCCAGCCCCCACCAGTCGCCGCCGCGCCAGTAGAGCTCGTTGTGCCGGCAGGGCGAGTCGCGGGACCAGTTCGACACCTCGTACCACGTCATGCCGGCGCCGGTCAGGGCCTCTTCGGCGGCCAGGTAGCGGTCGGCGGCGATGTCGTCGTCGGGGTAGGGCAGCTCACCGCGGCGCATCCGGGCCGCCAGCCGCGTGCCGTCCTCGACGATCAGCGCGTAGGCGCTCACGTGGTCGACCCCTGCGCCGATCACCGTGCGCAGCGAGGCGGCAAAGTCCTCGGGGCGCTCGCCGGGCGTACCGTAGATCAAATCGAGATTGACCCGCTCGAACCCGGCGGCGTGCGCCTCGGCGACGGCGGCCGCGGGCCGGCCCGGCGTGTGCCGCCGGTCGAGCACCGCCAGGACCCCGGGCGCGACGGACTGCATGCCGAGGGAGATCCGGTTGAACCCGGCGCCGCGCAGCCGCCGCAGGCCGGCCGCGTCGACCGACTCCGGGTTGGCCTCCGTGGTCACCTCCGCGTCGCCGGCCAGGCCCCAGGTGCGGTCGATGCCCTCCAGGATGCGGCCCAGCTCCGACGGCGGCAGCAGCGTCGGCGTGCCGCCGCCGAAGAAGACCGTGTCCACCCGCGGCGGCGCCACCACCTTCGCGGCCAGGGCCAGCTCGTCGAGCACCTGCTCGGCGTAGCCGGCGCTGAGCACGCCCTCGTCGGCGGTGTAGGTGTTGAAGTCGCAGTACCCGCAGCGGGTGGCGCAGAACGGGACGTGGACGTAGACCCCGAACCCGGCCTCCCCCGCCGCGTCGGCGACCCCGTCGGGCAGCGCGCCGTCGCGCGGGATCGGCTCGCCTTCTGGCAGTGTTCCGGGCATTTCACTAGTGTGCCCGCATGCCACTCGTACGGTCACAGACGGCGCAGGGCGTGGCCACCGTCACGCTCGACAGCCCGACCAACCGCAACGCGCTGTCGTCGGCCCTGATCGAGGAGCTGCTCGCGGCACTGGCCGCGGCCGGCGCCGACGAGTCGGTGCGGGTCGTGGTCCTCACCCACACCGGCCCGGTCTTCTGCTCCGGGGCGGACCTCAAGGAGACCGCGGCCGCGTTCGGGTCGGGCAAGCCGCCGATCAACCGGCTCGGCGAGGTGCTGACCGCGATCTGGGAGAGCCCGAAGCCGGTCATCGCGCGGCTGACCGGGCCGGCGCGGGCCGGCGGCCTGGGTCTCGTCGCCGCCGCGGACCTCGCGGTGTGCTCGCTGGAGGCGACGTTCGCGTTCTCCGAGGTGCGCATCGGCGTGATTCCGGCGGTGATCTCCGCCACTGTGCTGCCGCGGCTGTCCCCGCGCGCCGCCGCCGAGCTGTTCCTGACCGGCGACACCTTCGACGGTGCCCGGGCCCGCGAGATCGGGCTCGTCACGGCCGCCGTGCCCGCCGACGAGGTCGACGCGGCCGTCGCGTCGTTCGTCGCGTCGCTGGTACGGGGAGCGCCCGGCGCCGTGCGCGGCACCAAGGAGCTGCTACGCCGACGGAAAGCCGACACGTTGGGTGACGAGCTGGCGGCCATGACGGAGCTGTCGTTGTCGTACTTCGGTTCCCCGGAGGGAATCGAGGGAATCATGGCATTCCGGGACAAACGACCACCAAACTGGATCCCTGATGGCGTCAGTTGAACGGTCCGACTCGCCTCAACCCCGCGTGGAACGCGGGGAGGCAGTGGCGGGCGGGACGTACGCTGGTCGAGTTCTCAGGTCGGGAGGTGACGATGCGTACACGACACGTGCTGGCGGTCCTGGCGACGCTCACCGTCGCCGCGGCCGTCGGTGTCTACGTGCTCGTCCAGCGGATCGGCGACCACCTGCCGCAGCTGCTGCCGGTGGGCCGGGCCTGCGTCATCAACGCCGGCGACGCCCCCGCCAACGTCAAAGACTCCGGCGCCTCCGCCGGCGCCGGCACCGCCGTGCCGCTCGACGCCGAGCAGGTCGCCAACGCCGCCACCATCACCGCCGTCGGCCTGCGCCGGGGCGTGCCGCAGCGCGGCCTGGTCGTCGCCCTCGCCACCGCCTGGCAGGAGTCGAAGCTGGAGAACCTCAGCGGCGGCGACCGCGACTCGATCGGCCTGTTCCAGCAGCGGCCCAGCCAGGGCTGGGGCAAGCCGGAGCAGATCGCGGACCCCCGCTACGCGGCCAACGCCTTCTACACCGCCCTGCTGAAGGTCAAGGGCTGGGAGAAGATGCGGGTCACCGACGCCGCGCAGCAGGTGCAGCGCAGCGCCCACCCCGAGGCGTACGAGAAGTGGGTCGACGAGTCGGAGATCATGGCCCGCGCGTTGAGCGGCGAGGCCACCGGCGCGGTCGCCTGCACCGTCACCGAGGCCAGCAGCCACGGTGCCGAGGCCGCGAAGACCCTCGGCGCCAGCGTCAAGCTCGACTGGGGCGACGTGCGCACCGCCGAGGTCACCGACCTGGTCGGCGTCGCGCTGAAGGTGCGCGAGCAGAAGACCGGCTGGCAGTATGCGCACTGGATGGTCGCGCACGCCCAGGACCACGGCGTCAAGCGGGTCGTCTTCAGCGACATGGAGTGGACCGCGAAGAGCGGCGGTTGGAGCCGGGTCACGCAGCGTGGCGACACCGGCGCCCAGCAGGTCGTCGCCGAGGTGTACTGAGAGCCTGGACGTCGCAGACGACCAGCAGGTTGTCGGCCGTTCGGGTGACATTTGCGCATTGTCCGGCAGCCAACTCCGGAGTCGGCTCCATGTGCACCTCGCGTTACCATCGGTCGTTCCCTGGTTGACGAAAGTAAGGGGAGGACATGACGTCCGCTGCACCCGACTACGGCGGTCTGACCGGCTATGAGCCGATCAGCGAGGCCGACCGCAAGGAGTTCCTGGATCAGGGCTTCCTGCTGGTCCGCAACGTTCTGAAGGAAGACCACCGTGCGCAGCTCGAAGCAGCCATGGACCGGGTCTACGCCGAGGAGAAGGCGGCCGGCTCCAGCAGCATGAAGAAGGACGGCACGCTGCACCTGCTGGGCTTCCTCACGCGCGACGACCTGTTCGGGCACCTGCTGACCCAGCCGACCCTCTTCCCGTACATGTGGGGCCTGGCCGGCTGGAACATCTACACGCACCACAACCACCTCGACGTCACCCCTCCGGCGGCGGCGACGGAGGCCCCCTCGTGGGGCTGGCACCAGGACGGGTACCGGCAGAACTCCGACCCGGAGACCATGGACCCCAACCTGCCGCGGCCGATGTTCTCGCTGAAGATCGCCTACGTGATCTCCGACCTGTCCGAGACGGGCCGGGGCGCCACCAAGGTGATCCCGGGCAGCCACCTGTGGAACTCCCTGCCCCGCCCGGCCGACACGACGATCGAGAACCCTGACCCCGAGGGCACCGTGGAGATCACGGCCAACCCGGGTGACTGCTTCATCTTCGACCGCCGCCTCTGGCACTCCCGGTCGCCGAACTACTCGGACATCACCCGCAAGATGCTGTTCATCGGCTACACGTACCGGTGGATCCGCAACCTCGACGACATGCCGATCGACTACGACAGCGAGTGGTGGGCCAACCGCACGCCCGTCCAGCGTCAGCTGCTGGGCGAGGCCACACACACGGCCAACTACTGGGGCATCAACTGGAACGGCTACATCGACGAGGAGATCCCGCTGCGCAAGGAGCTCAAGACGCGCGGCCTGCTCGACCGCTCCATCCCCTGGCTGCGCTAGGACCTCGCACCACAGCTCCGAAGAGGTCGTGCCCCCGCACCCCAGGGGTCACGACCTCTTCGCCGTCCGACCCCGGACACAGCGAGGCCCCCAGACCGGGGGGCTGGGGGCCATACGCTGTGTGGTGTTACAGGGTACTGCGACGACCGCGACCGGCCACGCCGACCACCAGGGCCACGCCGACGGCGGCGAGCAGGACCTGGATCAGCAGCTCGCCCCAGTCGACACCGGGGGTGTTGGTGGAGATGCCGATGGCGTTGGCGATGACGGTGCCGAGCAGCGCGGCGACCACGCCGATCACCATGGTCAGCCAGATCGGGATGTTCTGGCGGCCGGGCACGACGAGCCGCCCGAGCGCACCGACGATCAGGCCGACGATCAGTGCCGTGATGATTCCGGTGACAGTCACGGTGTCCTCCTTCGGAGCCTCAACCAGGGGTCTTGCATTTTGCGGTTGCGCTCTTATTGCCCGTGACGTCAAGGGACCAAACGCCCCGACGATCGACGAACTTCGCGTATCGCCGCGTCCATGGTGCTGAACGCGAGGGGTGGCGGATCGGACAGTGGCATCCAGGCCAGTTCGCTGCCTTCGGCGGGATCGAGGGTGATGACGGCGCCGGGGGCGAGGGAGGCGAGCCAGAAACAGTCCAGAACCGGCAGCATCTCGTCCTGGAACTGGTACCCGCCGATCCACATGCCGACGAAGGCGCCGAGCCGGACCTCGACGCCGAGCTCCTCGCGGGCCTCGCGGACGGCGGCGTCGGACGGGTGCTCCCAGCCGTCGCAGAAGCCGCCGGGCAGGTCCCACCAGCCCTCCCGGGGCGGGCGGGCACGGCGGATGACGAGGAATCGGTCGCCGTCGAGGATGATCGGGGCGCCGGAGGGCCGGGGGTTGACGAAGACGGCGTAGCCGCAGGCGTGGCAGGCCACCGGCGGGGCGTCCGTGGACGCCCCGCAGCGGGGGCAGTGCCTCACTTCTTCGACTTGTCCGCGGCCGGAGCGTCCGACGTCGACAGCGCGGCGATGAATGCCTCCTGCGGCACCTCGACGCGGCCGACCATCTTCATCCGCTTCTTGCCTTCCTTCTGCTTCTCCAGCAGCTTCCGCTTGCGGCTGATGTCACCGCCGTAGCACTTGGCGAGCACGTCCTTGCGGATGGCGCGGATCGTCTCGCGGGCGATGATCCGGGTGCCGATGGCGGCCTGGATCGGCACCTCGAACTGCTGGCGCGGGATGAGCTTCTGCAGCTTGGCGGCGATCGTGACGCCGTAGTTGTACGCCTTGTCCTTGTGCACGATGGAGCTGAAGGCGTCGACCGGCTCACCGTGCAGCAGGATGTCGACCTTCACCAGGTCCGCCTGCTGCTCGCCGCTGGGCTCGTAGTCGAGGCTGGCGTAGCCCTTCGTGCGGCTCTTCAGCTGGTCGAAGAAGTCGTAGATGATCTCGCCGAGCGGCAGGGTGTACCGCAGCTCGACGCGGTCCGCGGACAGGTAGTCCATGCCCTGCAGGGAGCCGCGGCGGCTCTGGCACAGCTCCATGACGGCGCCGACGAAGTCGTTCGGGGTCAGCACGGTGGCCCGGACCGTCGGCTCGAAGATATTGCTGCTCTTGCCGTCGGGGAACTCGCTGGGGTTGGTGACCGCGTGCTCCTTGCCGTCCTCCATGATCACCCGGTAGACCACGTTGGGCGCGGTGGAGATCAGGTCGAGGTTGAACTCACGCTCCAGGCGCTCCTGGATGATCTCCAGGTGCAGCAGGCCGAGGAAGCCGCAGCGGAAGCCGAAGCCGAGCGCGGCGCTGGTCTCCGGCTCGTACACCAGGGCGGCGTCGTTGAGCTTGAGCTTGTCGAGGGCGTCGCGCAGCAGCGGGTAGTCCGAGCCGTCGATCGGGTACAGGCCCGAGTAGACCATCGGCTTGGGGTCCTTGTAGCCGCCGAGCGGCTCGGTGGCCGGCTTGGCGTTGATGGTGACCGTGTCGCCGACCCGGGACTGGCGCACGTCCTTCACGCCGGTGATGAGGTAGCCGACCTCGCCGGCGCCCAGCCCGTCGCTCTTGATCGGCTCCGGCGAGATGACACCGATCTCCAGCAGCTCGTGCACGGCGCCGGTGGACATCATCTTGATCCGGTCGCGGGCGCCGAGGCGGCCGTCGACGACGCGGACGTAGGTGACCACACCGCGGTACACGTCATACACCGAGTCGAAGATCATGGCGCGGGCGGCGCCGTCGTTGCCCGGCTGGGGCGTGGGCAGCTGCCGCACGATCTCGTCGAGCAGGTGCGCCACCCCGACGCCGGTCTTGCCCGACACGCGCAGGCAGTCGTCGGGGTCGCAGCCGATCAGGTGGGCGAGCTCCTCGGCGTACTTCTCGGGCTGCGCGGCCGGCAGGTCGATCTTGTTGAGCACCGGGATGATCGTCATGTCGTTCTCGAGCGCGAGATACAGGTTCGCGAGGGTCTGCGCCTCGATGCCCTGCGCCGCGTCGACGAGCAGCACGGCGCCCTCGCAGGCGGCCAGGCTGCGGGAAACCTCATAGGTGAAGTCCACGTGGCCCGGGGTGTCGATCATGTTGAGCACGAACTGCTCGCCGGCCAGGTCGCCCTCGCGGACCCGCCACGGCATGCGCACAGCCTGGCTCTTGATCGTGATGCCGCGCTCGCGCTCGATGTCCATGCGGTCGAGATACTGCGCCCGCATCTGCCGCGCGTCGACCACCTCGGTGAGCTGCAACATCCTGTCGGCCAGCGTCGACTTGCCGTGGTCGATGTGCGCGATGATGCAGAAGTTGCGGATCCGGTCCGGCACGGTGGCACCGGGACGGTTCGCGCCGGGGTCGTTCGTCGGTGGCACAGGCGTCCGTTCTCCATGATGGCGGGGATCAGAGCTCTATCGTCCCATGCCCGCCGATCACCTCGAAGCGCCGCCGGTACGGTGCCCCGCCGTTGCCGGACTTGTCCGGATAAGGCGGGGCATACAGTCCGTCAGAGCAGCGCGCCCTCGTCGTGCAGCCAGTCGACGAAGCCCATCGCGACGACGGCCGCGCAGTCGACGAGCTCGGCGATGAGCTCGGGGTGGGCGCCGGACAGCAGAGGCACCTGCATCTCGGCGTAGATCGGCAGCTGGCCGCGGTCGGTGGGGTCACCGACGTAGGCCTTGTAGAAGCGGCGAGTGTGGTTCCACTCGTTGACCACCCGGTAGGAGCGGTCGGCCCAGTCCGGCGGCACCGTGGCGTGCGGCCTGGCCCGGACGACGAGGATCTCGTCGGATGGTCCTTCGAGGGCGAACAGCACAGCGTGGCGCTCCCACAGCGCGAGAAGGCTGCCATCCCCATCGGTCAGGTATCGAATTTCGAGCTGCTCCAGGGCCTCCGCGACCCGCAGCAGCGTCACCGGTGCGATCACGCCCGCACCCACGTCCCGGCTTCCGTCGCGCACCGCGTCGGTCACCGGAGTCGGCTCCTCCCGTGCCAGCTGCGCGACGGTCGTCTCGGCCTGCGATCCGTCCGTCTGCTCGGCACGCCATGGCCACTTTGGCATGTTCCCGCGCTCCCTAGCTCCCCCGTGGCCTCCACCCGCAATTGCGGTCTGTCGCCGAGTGATTCCGCTCGGCGGTGGACCCGAAAGAGGACGGTACCCGTTCGGACGAGTTTCAGCAGCCCCCAATTTCACCCTCGCCCCACCCGTTCGGGTGAGGGTCTTACCACCGTCTATCCGATGAGAAGAGTCTTGGCAGTACGATGCCAGGCAGAGCCATATGCGCAGGCCAGGGCCGTCCATGGACCCGATTTCCGAACATCGACGAAGTCTCGTGCAGCTGCACGTTCACTCGACATGAACCCCATTCGCACGACCGCCTGCACGAGCCGTTGCGCGATCTCGACGCGATCTCCGGCGGCGGTCGTCACGACGATCGGCACATGATCCAGCAGCGCGTCGCGGAGCACCCTCGAACCGACCGCACGGCCCCCGACACCCTCCGTCGCGGCGGTGCGCAAGGTGTCCGCGGCGGCGGCCCCGACGCGCCGGATGTCGGCCCCCGGGATCCGCTCCACGACGGTCCCCGGGTCACCAGGGATGGACCACCGCCACTGGTCGTCCCGAAAGGTGGGAAGATCCCCATCGAGGGAGGTCAGCAGCTCCCGGGCCAGCACGGTGTGGTCGCCGTCGACGTGGCCGGGGACTCCGCGGCTCACCAGGACTCCCCACGGCAGGTGCGACCAGAGCGTGACCCGGTCGTCACCGGCGGGCCGCAGCCGGACCACGGCACCGTCGTCGAGGCGCACCACCCGGGCCAGGAAGGCCCGGGCATCCTCGGCACCGGCCCCGCTCAGCCAAGCCACGGGGACAGGAACTCCCGCTCGACGTCCTTCACCCGGCGGGGACGGCCGGCGGCCAGATCGAAGGGCACGCAGACGGTCCGCGCGCGGGAGGCGACCGCATCGCCGTCGAAGAGCTCGTAGGCGACCGTCAACCGGCTGGCCTTGATCTCCTCCAGCCACAGCTCGATGCGCACGGGGTCGCCGTAGTCGACCGGCCGCAGATAGTCGATCTCATGACGTGAGATGACGATCCCGTCCTCGAACGTGCTGAGCCCGGCGTTCTTCGCCGCGGTGAACATCAACGCCACGCGCGCCTCCTCGTACAGGGTGAGGAAGCGCGCGTTGTTGACGTGCCCGTACGCGTCCAGGTCGGACCAGCGCAGGGCGCAGTGGTAGATGAAGCGGCCCACCTCAGTCGCGCGTGAGCTTGCGGTAGGTGACGCTGTGCGGCCGCGCCGCCTCCTGGCCCAGGCGGTCGACCTTGTTCTTCTCGTAGGACTCGAAGTTGCCCTCGAACCAGAACCACTTGGCCGGATCCTTCTCGTCGCCCTCCCAGGCGAGGATGTGGGTGGCGACCCGGTCCAGGAACATGCGGTCGTGGGAGATGACCACGGCGCAGCCCGGGAACTCCAGCAGCGCGTTCTCCAGCGAGGACAGCGTCTCGACGTCGAGGTCGTTGGTCGGCTCGTCGAGCAGCAGCACGTTGCCGCCGATCTTCAGCGTGAGCGCGAGGTTGAGCCGGTTGCGCTCGCCGCCGGACAGCACCTTCGTCGGCTTCTGCTGGTCGGGGCCCTTGAAGCCGAACGCCGCGACATACGCCCGGGACGGCATCTCGACCTTGCCGACCATGAGGTGGTCGAGGCCGTCGGAGACGACCTCCCAGACCGTCTTGTCGCCGTCGAGGCCGGAGCGGCTCTGGTCGACGTAGGACAGCTTGACCGTCTCGCCGACACGGACCGTGCCGGCGTCGGGCTGCTCCAGGCCGACGATGGTCTTGAACAGCGTGGTCTTGCCGACGCCGTTGGGCCCGATGATGCCAACGATGCCGTTGCGCGGCAGCGAGAACGACAGCCCGTCGATCAGCACGCCGCGCTCGTCGAAGCCCTTCACCAGCTCCTTGGCCTCGATGACCATGTTGCCCAGGCGCGGGCCCGGCGGGATCTGGATCTCCTCGAAGTCCAGCTTGCGGGTCTTCTCGGCCTCGTTGGCCATCTCCTCGTAACGCTCGAGGCGGGCCTTGGACTTCGTCTGGCGCGCCTTGGCGTTGGAGCGGACCCACTCCAGCTCCTCGGTGAGGCGCTTCTGCAGCTTCTGGTCCTTGCGGCCGGCGACCGCGAGCCGCTGCGCCTTCTTCTCCAGGTAGGTGGAGTAGTTGCCCTGGTAGCCGTGGACCTGGCCGCGGTCGACCTCGGCGATCCACTGGGCGACGTGGTCGAGGAAGTAGCGGTCGTGGGTGACGGCGAGCACGGCGCCCGCATACTTCTGCAGGTGCTGCTCCAGCCAGTTGACGCTCTCCGCGTCGAGGTGGTTGGTGGGCTCGTCGAGCAGCAGCAGGTCGGGCGCCTCGAGCAGCAGCTTGCACAGCGCGACGCGGCGGCGCTCACCGCCGGAGAGGGTGGTCACGTCGGCGTCCGGCGGCGGGCAGCGCAGCGCGTCCATGGCCAGGGCGAGGGCGGAGTCGATGTCCCACGCGTCGGCGTGGTCGAGCTCCTCCTGCAGCCGGCCCATCTCCTCCATGAGCTCGTCGGTGTAGTCGGTCGCCATGAGCTCGGCGACCTCGTTGAACCGGGCGAGCTTCGCCTTGGTCTCCGCGACCGCCTCCTCGATGTTGCCGAGGACGGTCTTGCTCTCGTTGAGCGGCGGCTCCTGCAGCAGCATGCCGACGGTGTAGCCGGGCATGAGCCGGGCCTCGCCGTTGCTCGGCTTGTCGAGCCCGGCCATGATCTTCAGCAGGCTCGACTTGCCGGCACCGTTCGGGCCGACGACACCGATCTTCGCGCCGGGCAGGAACGACAGCGTGACGTTGTCGAGCACGACCTTGTCGCCGTGCGCCTTGCGCGCCTTCTCGAGCACGTAGATGTACTGCGCCACGGTGCGCCCCTACCTCCGGTAAGTCTGTGTTCGCGTCGGGTCAATCTTTCCAGGCCCCGGGGTCAGCCCCCAAACCGGGCGTCACTTCTTGGGCAAGGACTCTTTCACGTCCTCGTTCAGCGTCTGGTTGCCGCTGACCGTGAGCTTCTCCCGGGACACGGTGTAGGTGGTGGCACCGTTGGTCGCCGTGTACTTGTCGTTGCCCGCGCTGCCGGAGAACGTGACAGTGCTCAGCAGCAGCCCGTTCTCGCCCTCGACGGGCGTCTCGCCGGAGCCGGTGACGCCGGAGAAGTTCTTGCGCTTGTCGTGTCCTTGGTACCACAGACTGGAGGCGTCGGCCTCCTGGCAGATCCAGACCTCACGCTTGTCGGTGCGGATGTAGAGCCGCAGCGCGAGGGGTAGGGCCGCCTTGCTGTCGCGCTGCTTGATCGCGTCTTCCATGAAGGTGGGGCAGGGCATGACCGCGGAAGAGGCACCCTGCGTGCTGACGTTCGTCGATGGTCGTGAAGACTGTCCGCTACCGGGATCCGACGCAGCGTCGCCCTTTTCCCGGCGGCCGAGCACGAATCCGAACAAAGCACCGATGACGGTCAGGATCAGCAACGCGAGCAGGACGACGGTGAGCGTCCGGCCCCGCTCGGGCTCGGCGTAGGCATCGTGCGAGGACATGCCCAGCAGGATCGCACCTGTGAGCCAGCACGCTGCATGCTGCCGGGCAGGCACGGGATCAGTAGGCTGAAAGTACGAGGGTGGATCACCCAGGGGGAGGACACGACACGTGGCTGGAAACAGTGCATTCGTGGTGGTCGCCAACCGGCTGCCGGTCGACAAGGTTGTCGGGCCGGACGGCGAGGTCAGCTTCCGCAGAAGTCCAGGAGGCCTGGTCACCGCGCTCGAGCCGGTGCTCCAGCAGCGCAACGGCACCTGGGTGGGCTGGTCGGGCGGCACCGGGGACTCACAGCTTCCGGAGGAGACCTTCGAGGCCGGCGGGGTGAAGCTGCACGCGGTGGCGCTCAGCGCGGGTGAGGTCGAGCGGTACTACGAGGGCTTCTCCAACTCCAGCCTGTGGCCGCTCTACCACGACGCGGTGGAGACACCGATCTTCAAGCGACGATGGTGGGAGTCGTACCGGCTGGTCAACGAGCGGTTCACCAAGGCAGTCGCCGACGACGCCGCACCCGGCGCGACCGTGTGGGTCCAGGACTACCAGTTGCAACTCGTGCCGGCCCTGCTGCGCGAAACCCGACCCGATCTCAAGATCGGGTTTTTTCTGCACATCCCGTTCCCCCCGGTCGAACTGTTCATGCAACTACCCCGCCGGGCGGAACTTCTCAAGGGTCTGCTCGGTGCCGATCTGGTTGGTTTCCAACGGCCACTCGGCGCGCAGAACTTCGTCCAACTGTCCCGACATCTGCTGGGCACCCGCGTGCGGCGCGGCGTCGTGGAGTGGGAGGGCCGCACGGTGCGGGCCGAGGCGTTCCCGATCTCCATCGACGTCGAGGAGATGGAGCGGCTCGCCGCCTCACCGGAAGTGCAGGCCAGGGCCAGGGCGATCAGGACCGAGCTGGGTGAGCCGAAGACCATCATCCTCGGCGTGGACCGGCTCGACTACACCAAGGGGATCGAGCGGCGGCTCAAGGCATTCCGCGAATTGCTGTCGGATGGACGACTTACGGCGCCGGAGACGGTGATGGTACAAGTGGCTACGCCGAGTCGGGAGCGGGTGGAGCACTACCAGACACTGCGGGTGAACGTTGAACGTGAGGTCGGGCGCATCAATGGTGAGTACGGACGAGTTGGCCAACCGGCCGTGCACTACCTCCATCAGTCGTACAGTCGGGCTGAGTTGGCCGCGTTGTACGTCGCGGCCGACGTCATGATGGTGACTCCGTTGAGGGACGGCATGAATCTCGTTGCCAAGGAATACGTCGGTGCCCGCGCCGACAACGGCGGCGCCCTCGTGCTGTCGGAATTCGCCGGCGCGGCGGCCGAGCTGCGTCAGGCGTTCCTGTGCAATCCGCACGACCTCGACGGGGTGAAGGACGCGCTGATGCGCGCGATCCACGTCGACCCGGTCGAAGGGCGCAAACGGATGCATGCTATGCATTCCCACCTGCGCTCACACGATGTCCGCGCCTGGGCGGACGCGTTTCTCGACGCTCTCGGCGCAGCATCTTGACCGCCACACGCCCGCCCATGCACCGCCGTGTGCACGTCAACCGCTCCAACGACCTCCATCGCTCCCACGAACAGGCCGGACATGAACCAACACTCGGCGACAGGCAGTGTCCTCTCGCTCGACCCGGACCTCCGCGCGGCGGTGCTGCGCGTCGCCCGCGTGCCGAACCTTCTGGTGGCATGTGACTACGACGGCACGCTCGCGCCGATCGTCGCCGACCCCACCAAGGCGATCCCCAGCCCAGAATCCGTGGCCGCCGTCCGCGCGTTGTCCTCACTGCCGCAGACAACCGTCGGTGTGATCTCGGGTCGCGCGCTGCGCGACCTGGCCGCCCTGTCGCGCCTCCCCGCCGAGGTGCGGCTCGTCGGCAGCCACGGCTCCGAGTTCGACGTCGGTTACGTCGACGAGTTGCCGCCGGAGCGCCAGCAGCGGCGCGCCGAGCTGCACGCGGCGCTCACCGCGATCTGCCGCGACCAGCCGGGGGTGCGCCTGGAGGCGAAACCCGGCAGCGTCGCGGTACACACCCGCGCGGCCCCCCGCGACGTCGCGGGACGGGTCTTCGACGCCGTGCGCAGCGGTGCGGCCCTGTGGCCCGACATCGAGGTGACCACCGGCAAGGAGGTCATCGAGCTGTCGGTCGTGCCGACCGACAAGGGCCTGGCCGTCGACGCCCTGCGGATGCAGGTGTCGGCCAGCGCCATCGTCTACCTCGGCGACGACGCGACCGACGAGAAGGCCTTCGCCCACCTGCACGGGCCCGACCTGGGCATCAAGGTCGGCGCCGGGGAGACCGGCGCCGAGACCTTGGCCCGCTTCAGCATCGCCGACGCCGAGGTCGCCGTCGCCGTGCTGGAGCTGCTGCTGCACACCCGCCGGCGCTGGCTCTTCGGCGAGCAGGCGGTGCCGATCGAGCGGCACTCGATGCTGTCCAACACGCACACCGTGGCGCTGCTCACGCCCGCCGCCCGGGTCACCTGGCTGTGCCACCCGAAGCCGGACTCCGGCGCGGTCTTCGCCGACCTGCTCGGCGACACCGCGGCGGGCCACTTCACGGTCCAGCCGGAGCGCGGCGGCATCCCGCTCGGGCAGCGGTACCGGCCGGGCACGATGACCGTGGAGACCCGCTGGTCGGGGCTGACCGTCACGGACTGGCTCGACCACCACCCCAGCGGCAACTCGCTGCTCCGGGTGCTGTCGGGCAGCGCCCGGGCCCGGATCGACTTCGTGCCGCGGCCCGACTTCGGCCAGGTGCACATCCGCCTGCAGCCGATCGGCGACGAGGGCCTGCTGGTGCTCGGCTCCAACGAGCCGATGGTGCTCTACTCCCCGGGCATCAGCTGGGAGATCACCTCCGACGGCCACAGCGACCTGGCCCGCGCCACGGTCGACCTCAGCGCCACCGGCGGCACCGCCATGCTGGAGCTGCGGCTGGGCACCGACTCGATCGACCCGCCCGTGGACGACGTCGAGCAGCGGCAGGTCGCCGCGGAGGCCGCCTGGCGGGACTGGTCCGACGGGCTGAAGCTGCCCTCGGTCGCCCGCGACCTGGTCCGGCGCAGCGCGCTCACGCTGCGCGGGCTGTGGCACAAGCCGACCGGGGCGATCCTGGCCGCGGCGACGTCGTCGCTGCCGGAGGAGATCGGCGGCTCCCGCAACTGGGACTACCGGTACTGCTGGCTGCGTGACGCGTCGCTGACCGCCAAGGCCCTGGTCGACCTCGGCTCGACCGAGGAGGCCGAGTCGCTGCTGCGGTGGACGCTGAAGGTCGCCGACAACACCGACGGCCACCCGGAGCGGCTGCACCCGCTGTACACGCTCGACGGCACCGAGCTGGGCCCGGAGGCGGTCATCGAGGCGCTGCCCGGCTACGCGGGCTCCCGCCCGGTGCGGGTCGGCAACGCCGCCAACGGCCAGGTGCAGCTCGACGTGTTCGGCCCGGTCGCCGACCTGGTGACCACGCTGGCCGAGATCCGCCCGCCGGAGGACGGCGACTTCGCCCTCATGGAGGCGATGGTCGAGGCCGTGGAGCGGCGCTGGCACGAGCCCGACCACGGCATCTGGGAGGCGCGCCGGCGGCCCCGGCACTACGTCTACTCGAAGGTCATGTGCTGGATGACCGTCGACCGCGGCGTCCAGCTCTTCGAGCGGGCCGGCCGGCCGGTGCCGGAGACGTGGCGGGCGCTGCGCGACACGATCGCCGAGAACGTGCTGGACAAGGGCTGGGACGAGAAGCTCGGCGCGTACACGGTCGCCTACGGCTACGACGAGATGGACGCGTCGGTGCTGTGGATCGGCCTGTCCGGGCTGCTCGCCGACGACGACCCGCGGTTCCTCGCCACGGTCCTGGCCGTCGAGGCCGACCTGCGTGAGGGCCCGACGGTGTACCGGTACCGCTGGGACGACGGCCTGGCCGGCGTCGAGGGCGGCTTCCACCTGTGCACGACCTGGATGATCGAGGCGTACCTGCGCACCGGCCGCCGGGCCGACGCGGAGGAGCTGTTCGCCCAGTTCATCGAGTGCGCCGGCCCGACGGGCCTGCTGCCGGAGGAGTACGACCCGCTGACCGAGCGCGCCCTGGGCAACCACCCGCAGGCGTACTCGCACCTCGGGCTGATCCGCTGCGCCCTGGAGCTGGACCGCTCCTGAGCCTGGAGAACGGGCGCCCTCCGCGGGGAGGGCGCCCGTTTCATGCGGTGAGGGCGTCGACGACCGGGCCGACCACGATGACGGCCGGCGGGCGCAGCGCCGCCTCCTTCACCGCGTCGGCGACCGTGGACAGCTGCGCGCGCACGACCCGCTGGTCGCGGGTCGTGCCCTCCTGGATGACCGCGACGGGGGTGTCCGGCGCCCGGCCGTGCTCCTGCAGGGTCGCGGCGATCGCCGGCAGGTTCTTCAGGCCCATCAGGATGCTCAGGGTGCCCCGCAGCCGGGCCAGGGCCGCCCAGTCGACCAGCGACTCGGGGTGCGACGGGGACAGGTGCCCGGACACGACGGTGAACTCGTGCGCCAGGCCGCGGTGCGTGATCGGGATGCCGGCCGCCGAGGGGACCCCGATCGAGCTGCTGATGCCGGGCACGACGGTCACCGGTACCCCGGCCGCCGCGCACGCCAGGAGCTCCTCGCCGCCCCGGCCGAACACGTACGGGTCGCCGCCCTTGAGGCGGACCACGAACTTGCCCTGCCGGGCCCGGTCGACCAGCACCCGGTTGATCTCCTCCTGGGCGGCCGACGGGCCGTAGGGGATCTTCGAGGCGTCGAACAGCTCGACCTCCGGGCGCAGCTCGTCCAGCAGCAGCCCGGCGGCGAGCCGGTCGATGACGACCACGTCCGCCGCCGCGAGGAGCCGGCGGCCGCGGACCGTGAGCAGCTCCGGGTCGCCCGGGCCGGAGCCGACCAGCGCCACCCGGCCCATGCCGTCCACCGGTGCGGCCTCGGGCGGCGTCGCCGCCGCGATCTCGCCGGCGGCGAGCCGCTCGCCGATCGCGTCGCGGACGGCGACGGCGCGGGCCGGGTCGCCGCCGCCGAGCACGGCGACGGTCACCGGGCCCTGCCGGGTCACCGCCGGGGTCCAGGCGGTGGCGGCGTGGCGGTCGTCGGCGCGCACGCAGAAGATCCGGCGGGCCGCGGCGAGCTCACTGATCGTGGCGGCCGCGGCGGGGTCGCTGACCGCCACGTGGACCAGCCACACGTCGTCGATGTCGGCCGGCTCGAAGCGCCGGGCGCGCCAGGTGACCCGGCCGGCGTCGACGTGGGCCTGCAGGGCGGGGGTGATGTGCGGCGACACCAGCACGACGTCCGCGGCGGCGTCGAGCAGGGCGGGAACGCGCCTGGTGGCCACGGCACCGCCGCCGACCACCAGGACACGCAAACCGTTGAGCACCAGACCGAGGGGGTATGGGTTCACTTGTGGGCAACTCCAGCTGAGTCGAAAGTGGCAACCTCGTGCAACACGCGGACAGCACTGGCCACGATCGGCAGCGCCAGGACGGCGCCGGTGCCCTCGCCCAGGCGCAGGCCCAGGTCGACGAGCGGTTCCAGCTCAAGATAGCCGAGCGCTACGCTCGCGCCGGGCTCGGCCGACCGGTGCCCGGCGACCATGGCGGCGGTGCAGGCGGGCGCGAGCGCGGCGGCGGCGAGGGCGGCGGCCGCGGCGATGACCCCGTCGATGATCACCGGGACGCGCAGCGCCGCGGCCCGCAGGATGTAGCCGACGAGCGCGGCGTGCTCCAGCCCGCCGACCGCGGCGAGCACGTCGACCGGGTCCTCGGCGTGCAGCGCGACGACCGCTGATGTGACAACCGCCACCTTCCGGGCGTGGGTCTCGCTGTCGATGCCGGTGCCGAGGCCGGTCACCGACGCCGGGTCGGCGTGCGTGAACGCGGCGATCAGCGCCGCCGACGGGGTGGTGTTGGCGATGCCCATGTCGCCGGTCAGCAGCACCTTCGCGCCGCCGTCGACCAGCTGCTGGGCGATGTCGATGCCGACCTCGATCGCCTGCAGCGCCTCCTCGCGGGTCATCGCCGGCTCGACGCTGAGGTCGCGGGTGCCGGCGCGGACCTTACGCAGCTCCAGGCCCTCGGCCGGGTCGAGGGTGCTCTTCACGCCGACGTCGACGACGGTCACGCTCGCGCCGCACTGCCGGGCGAACGCGTTGACGACCGCCCCGCCGGCCAGGAAGTTGGCCACCATCTGTGCGGTGACCTCCTGCGGCCAGGGCGTCACGCCCTGCGCATGCACGCCGTGGTCACCGGCGAAGATCGCCAGCGCGGCGGGCTCCGGTACGGGCGGCGGGCACGTGCCGGCCAGGCCCGCGAGCCGTACCGCGAGGATCTCCAGCACACCGAGGGAGCCCGGTGGCTTCGTCAGCCTGGCCTGCAGTGCCCTGGCCGCCGCGATCGCCTCGTCGTCGAGCGGCCGGATCGCCGCGAGTGTCTCCGTGAGCATCTTCACCCTCCCAGTACGTTCGACAACACCGCGACGAACGCGTCACTCGTGGCAGTGTCCCGCACCGCAATACGTAACCAGTCCTGGCCCAGTCCCGGGAACGTTTCGCCACGTCGCACCGCGAAGCCCCGGTCCCGCAGCGCCTCGCGGACCCTCGTGCCATCGGCGACCCTGATCAGCAGGAACGAGCTGCGGGGCCGGCCGGCGACCTCGACGCCCGCCGCGCGCAGCGCCGCGACGAGGTGCTCCCGGTCGGCGGTGAGCGCCTCGGCGATGGTCCGCTCCGTGTGTACGGCCAGCGGCGACGCGCACGCGGTCGCGGCGGCGAGCGCCGGGGTGGAGACGCTCCACAACGGCGCGTGCCGCCGCAGCTCGGCGATCAGCCCAGCCGGGCCGAGGACGTAGCCGATGCGCAGGCCGGCGAGGCCCCACGTCTTGGTCAGGCTGCGGATGACGACGGCGTCGCGGTTGCCGGTCAGGGTCTCCGGCTCGCCGGGGACCGTGTCGGCGAACGCCTCGTCGACGACGACCGTCCGCCCGGGACGCACCCAGGACGCGATCCGCTCCGCTGGGTGCAGGCACGAGGTCGGGTTGGTGGGGTTGCCGACCACGACGAGGTCCGCCGAGTGCGGCGGGTCCTTCAGCGTGAAGCCGTCGGCGGCGTCCAGCAGCAGCCGGTCCACCGCGTGGCCCGCGGTCAGCAGCGCGCTCTCCGGCTCGGTGAACTGCGGGTGCACCACCACCGCGTGCCGGGGGCGCAGCGCCTGCGCCAGCAGCGTGAACGCCTGCGCGGCGCCCGCGGTCAGCAGCACCTCGTCGGCGGGCCGGCCGTGCCGGGCGGCGATCGCCGCGGTCGCGTCCGCCGGGTCCGGGTACCGCGCGAGATCCGCCAGGGAGGCCGCGATCGGGTCGGTGAGCCACGAGGGCGGCCGCTCCTGTCGGACGTTGACCGCCAGGTCGACCAGACCGGGCGCGACCTCGGCATCGCCGTGGAACCGCAGCATCCAGCGATCGTCGCGTACGGGGAGGCGAATTGTCCTAGCTTGGAGATGTGATCGCGCGCACGCTGCGAGTGGCCGGTGGATTCCTGACCCTCGTCCGGACCGGGCTCATCGTCGGGCTCGCGGTCGCCGCGCTGATCTACCCGATGGTGGCGCTCACCGGCGTGGGCGTGAAGCGCGGCACCGACGCGCTGTCCGTGCCGGTCGGCGCGCTGCGCTCGTCGCTGCCCGCGCAGACCAGCCACGTGTACGCGGCCGACGGCACGACGCTGCTCGCGCAGTTCTACGAGGAGTACCGGACCTACACCAGCCTCGACACGATCTCGCCCAACATCCAGCGGGCCATCGTCGCCGCCGAGGACGCCCGCTTCTGGGAGCACCACGGCGTGGACTTCAAGGGCGTCGCCCGCGCCTTCGTGGCGAACCAGAAGGCCGGCACCGTCTCGCAGGGCGCATCGACGCTCACCATGCAGTACGTGCGCAACGTGCTGCGCGACAGCGCCGACACCCCGGCCGAGGTGTCCGAGGCGACGGAGCAGACCGGCGCCCGGAAGCTGCGCGAGATGAAGCTCGCCATCGAGCTCGAGAAGCACCTGAGCAAGCCCGAGATCCTGGAGCGGTACCTCAACGTCGCCTACTTCGGGCACCGTGCCTACGGGATCCTCGCCGCGGCGGAGGTGTACTTCTCCAAGCGCCCCGCCGACCTCACCGTCCCCGAGGCCGCGCTGCTCGCCGGGCTGGTCCAGGCGCCGTCGTCGTACGACCCGGCCGGCAGCGACCCCGCGCCGGCCGTGCAGCGGCGCGACTACGTCATCGACCGCATGGCCGACCTCGGGTACCTCGACGCCGCCGCCGCGGCCGCCGCCCGGGCCACCCCGATCGCGCTGAAGCTCAGCGAGCCGCCGAACGACTGCCTGCCCGCCCGGCCCGGCTGGGGCTTCTTCTGCGCCATGTTCCGGTCCTGGTGGAGCGACCAGCCCGGGCTCGGCGACAGCCCCGACGAGCGGCTCGACCGGCTGCGCCGCGGCGGGTACACCGTCATCGCGTCACTCGACCCGCGCATCCAGGAGATCGCCCAGGCTCAGGTGCTGAAGCGGGAGAAGACGCACAGCCTGTACGCCCTCGGGCAGGTCGCGGTCGAGCCCGGCACCGGCCTGATCCGCGCCATGGCGGTGAACCGCACGTACTCCCTCGACCGGGCCAGCAACGGCCCGCACTCCGACCCGCGCCAGCGCAAACGCCTGCGCGGCAACTACCCCAACACGGTCAACCCGCTGCTCGGCGGCGGCGACATGGCCGGCTACCAGGCCGGGTCGACGTTCAAGATGTTCACGCTGCTCGCCGCCCTGGAGCAGGGCATGCCGCTGGCCACCGCGATCAACTCGCCGAAGACGTTCGTGTCCGAGTACAAGACCGGCCGCGACAGCCCCGCCCGTTGTGGCGTGGACAGCTGGTGCCCCTCCAACGCCTCCGCCTCCATGACCGGCCGGCACACCATGTGGTCGGGCTTCGGCAAGTCCGTGAACACGTTCTTCGTGCAGCTCGAGCAGCGCGTGGGCGCCGAGTCCGCGGTCCGCATGGCCGAACGGCTCGGGCTGCACTGGCGCACCGGCATCGACAAGCTGCAGGCCTCCCCGGCGAAGGCGAAGACGTGGGGCGCCTTCACCCTCGGCGTCGCCGACACCACACCCCTGGAGATGGCGGGCGCCTTCGCCACGGTCGCCGCGGACGGCAGGCACTGCGAGCCCATCCCCGTCGTGTCCATCCGGCAGGTCGACGGTGCTGAGGCCGTCGACGCCAAGGGGGTGGCCGTCGCGGCGCCCCGCTGTGCCCAGGTGCTGTCGCCGGACGTGGCCCGGGGCGCGGTCGACGCGGCCCGCTGCGTCACCGGGTTCAAGGCGGCCACCGGCGACTGCGGCGGCGGGGGTACCGCGTCCCGGGTGTACCCGACCGTGCGCCACCCCGTCGCCGGCAAGTCCGGCACGACCGACGACAACCGGGCCGCGTGGTTCGTCGGGATGACGCCCGGGCTGACGGTCGCCGGGTTCATCGCCGACCCCGACAACCCGCTGCACCGGGTCGGCTCGGCCAACGCCGGCAAGCCCCGCGAGACGGTCGCCGAGACGCTCCGCGACGCCCTCGACGGCACCGCCGTGCGCCAGTTCACGCCGCCGAGCATGACCATCGCCTACGGCGCGAACGCCAAGCCGCGCGCCTTCAAGACGCGGCGCTGAGCTTCCCCCGGTGGGACCCGCCGGGGCTTCAGCGGATGTCGGCGGGCACCAGGGACCAGCTCTCCAGGTCGACCCGCCCGCTGTGCAGCGACCCGGCGTTGCGCATCAGCCCCTCGTACGTGAACCCGGCCTTCTCCGCCACCCGCCGCGACGCCACGTTGCCGGGCGCCACCCGCAGCTCGACGCGCTGGAACCGGTGCTCCAGCAGCAGCGACAGGGCCAGCACGTCCACCGCCTCGGGCGCGACGCCGTAGCCCCGGGCGTCGGCGGCCACCGCGTACGCGATCTCCGTCGACCGGGTCAGCCAGTCGGTGTTCTTCGTCCAGAGGCAGCCGACGAGCCGCTCGTCCTCCCGCCGCACGATGCCGTAGTGGTCGCCGGCCCCGCTGTCGCGCCGCTCGACGGCCAGCTCCGTGCACCAGGCGTAGCCGTCGAACTCGCTGTTGTCGTCCTGCGCGATCGGCAGCCACCGCCGCACCAGCCGGTCCGCGAAGATCTCACCGACCCGCTTGTCGTCGTCCGCGCACAGCGGCCGCACCGACAACCTGGGGGTCTGCACCGACAGCGACGGGAAGCGGCGCAACGCCACCGACCAGGTCGACACTAGGCGGCCTCCGTCGCCCCGCCGGCGGGCGGCCCCGAGGTCGGCGGCCCGTCCCCGGACCATGCGTCCTCGCCCGCCGCCCGCTCGCCGTCGCCACGTGCCGCAGGCACGGTGCCACCGGCCCCCGCCGCAGCGGCGCCGGCCTCTGTCGCGGCGGCGCTGATCCCTGTCACGGCAGCGCCGGTTCCTGTCGCGGCAGCGCCGGTCTCTGTCGGGGTGGCACTGGTTCCCGTCGCTCCGGCGGCGCCGGCCCTCGTCGCGGCGGCGCTGATCCCTGTCGCTCCGGCGGCGCCGGATGCGAGCGGGTGCTCCGGCCCTAAGTCTGGCGGTGCCGAGACCGGGCTCTGGTCCCCGACCCCGAGCGGCTCCCGCCCTTGGGCGGGCACCTGCAGGTACGCCGTCGGCGCCTCATCGGGCGCCACCAGGTCGGACCCGGCGGCGATCACCGTCATCCCGGCGGGCGCCGCCGACACGGGTGCCGCAACGGTCGGCAACGGCGCCGGCGAGACCGGCACGGCCGCCGACGTCGCGGACGCGCCCGCCCACTGCTGCCCCTGCCCCACCGGCGGCATCCCGGCCTCCTCGGCGGGCCGCGACCCGGCGGCACCGGCCCCGGACACGGGCGCGCCGGCGGGCGGCGGCACCTCGGACGACTGGACGGACGCGGGCGGGGCGGAGACGATCGTCGGCACAACCCCAGACGATGGCAGCCCGGAGCCCGTCGCGGGCGCGTTCGGGGTGGAAGGCACCCCAACGCTCGCCCCAGCAGTCGCGCTGGACGGCTCAGCCCCGGCCGCCCCGGCCGTGCCCAACTCCGCGCCGTCGCTGCCAGAACCCTCCGTGCCGGCGCCGCCGGACCGCTCAGCCACATGGTCCGACCCGACCTGCGGCCCGGCACCCGGCCCGACCTGCGGCCCGACACCTAGCCTAGTGACATCCGGCGCGGTGACACCAGACTCGACGGCACCCGGCCCGTCGACACCCAGCCCGACCGGCGACCCGGCATCCGAGCCGACCTCCGGCATGGCATCCGGCCCCGCATCTTGGGCGGCTGGCCTGGCGACCTGGCCTGCGGATCCGGAGGGCTGAGCGGCGGACACCAGCGCGACCCCTGCCCGGCTCGTCGGACCGAACGGGCTGGAGGCGATCCCATCGTCCTCCCCCGCGTCCGCCGGCGCCTGGATGACCGCGGTGGGCGCTTCCTCCCTGCCCGCCGGCGCGGCGGCGGGCGACGACACCGGCGCCGGCGACGGGGTGGACGGGGCCGACACCGGCGTCACGGCGCCCGGGCCCACGACGGGCGCGGGCGGCGAGTATGTGTCCGCCGCCACGGGGAACCCACCCGGCGCCGCGGTCAACCCACCGGAGGCCGCGGTGAACCCGCCCGGCGCCGAGACCGGGCCCGGGACTGACACAGGGCTGGCGGCGGGGGCGGTGCCCGGCGCGGCGAAGGCGGCCGGAGCCGAGACGGGGCTCGGGCTGGGAGCGGCCGGCTGGCGCGACGGGTCAGGCCTGGTCGGCGCCGGCCCCGGCGCACCGCCGGGCTTGGCGAGGCTGGTGACCCCGGACGCACCGGCCGCCGCGACCTGGCCGCCCGCCGGGAACTGCAGGGTGGTGCCGCCGGACGGCGGCTGCGCGGCGACGACGGTCGGGCGGTTGTACGGGTGCGTGCTCGGCGTCGTCCACTGCCCCTGCACCGGGGTGGCGGTGGCGCCGGCGGCGGCCACGAAGCGGGACGCGATCGACGGGGTGCCGGCCCAGTGCAGGCCGAGGTAGGAGGCGTGCACGCCGCGGTGGACGAAGCCCTCGGCCGGACCGCCGGCCCAGGTCCAGGCGGCCTGGAGGCCGGCCCGGGGGTTGATCGTGGTGCGGTGCATCTTGTGGCCGACGACCTGGGCGCCGACCGGCAGCAGGACCGACGAGCTGCGGGCGGTGGCCTCCCGGTAGCCGAGCACGACAAGGTCGGTCTCGCGGGCGGAGGCGTCCACGACGCCGCACATCGGGCGGCCGTTGAAGTCGCGGCAGAGCCAGACCAGGCCGGTGCCCTCGGCGGCGATCGGCTTGCCGGCCGCGGCGTGCGCGGCGACGGCGGCCCGGAGGCGGCTGTTGAAGCCCAGCTCCTCGACGTACGACTCCGGCAGGGCACCACCGACGACCAGGCCGTCGACGCCGTCGGGCAGGAACTCGTCGCGCAGCGGGTCGAAGGGCACGACCTCGGCACCGGCGGCGGTGAGCAGCTCGGCGGTCTCCGGGTAGGAGAAGGCGACGCCGATGATCGGCCGGCGCCCGATGCGGGCCACCGCCGGCTCGGGGCCGCGGGCCGCGGCGACCTCCTCCGCAGCGTTCCACGGGTCGGAGGTCAGCCTGGGCGCCGAGCGGGCCAGGGCCATGGCCCGGTCGATGTCGACGGCGCCGGCGATGACCTCGCCGAGGCGGCGCACGGCGCGGACCGCGTCGAGGTTGTGGTGCACGACGGGGGCGACGCCGTGGTGCCGGGACGGCAGCGGCGCGCCCGCGTCGCCGATGTCGGTGAGCGCGTGGCGGCGCAGGGCGCCGAGGACGGGCACGCCGATGTCGTCGAGGGCCTCGCGCAGCAGCTGCTCGTGCCGGGACGAGGCGACCCGGTTGAGGATGACGCCGCCGAGCCAGAGCAGTTCGTCGTACGCCCGGAAGCCGTGCACGAGTGCGGCGACGGACTGCCCCATGGCGCCGACGTCGACGACCAGCACCACGGGCGCGCGCAGCAGCCCGGAGATCTGGGCGGTCGACTCGCTGTCGGTGCGGCCGGCGAGCCCGTCGAACAGCCCCATCGTGCCCTCGACCACGGCGATGTCGAGCGAGCCTGCGCCGTGGGCGAACAGCGGGCCGATCCGCTTCGCGCCGACCATGCGCGGGTCCAGGTTGCGACCTGGCCGACCGGCGGCCAGCCCCAGGTAAGCGGCGTCGACGTGGTCCGGGCCGATCTTGAAGCCGGCGGACCGATAGCCCCGCGCAGACATCGCGGCCAGCAGGCCGACGGAGACCGCGGTCTTGCCGTGACCGGAGGACGGCGCGCTGATCACCAGCCTCGGGATCGTGCTCATGATGCTCCTCTGGCGCGGGGGCAAACGTGTGTCCCGGACGATACCGGGTGGGCGCCACCGCAACTGTCCGGAACGCACCGGATACCGTGCTTGGTTGTGTACCGGTTTCTCGCGTCGCCCCGGTGGCTCGGCTACGCCGCGCTGACCGTCGCCGCGGCGACCGTCATGGTGCTGCTGGGCTTCTGGCAGCTTGACCGCTATCACCAGCGGGCGTCGATCAACGCGCGGATCACGGCGGGCACGTCCGCCACGCCGGTGCCGCTCACCGACGTGGTGCCCCGCCCGGGCGGCGCCGCCGGCACGGTGGGCCCGGCGCCCGGCGGCCACACCGACTGGCTGCGGGTGCAGGTCACCGGCCGTTACGACCCGTCCCGGGAGATCCTGGTGCGGGGCCGCACCGTGGAGGGCCGGGTCGGCTTCGAGGTGCTGACCCCGCTGGTCCTCGCCGACGGCACGGCGGTGCTGGTCGACCGCGGCTGGGTCGCACCGGCCGAGGGCGGCGCGCTCGCGATGCCGTCGGTGCCCGCCGCCCCCGACGGCGAGCAGACCGTGCTCGGCAGGCTCCGGCCGTCGGAGAGCCGCGGCAGCGCGCCGAAGGAGGTCGGCGGCCGCCTGGAGGTCCGCCGGATCACCCCGGCGGCGATCGCCCCGGCGATGCCCTACGCCGTCTACGACGCCTATGTCAGCACCGACCAGCCCGCCCCGGGCCTGACCGCGGTCGCACCCGAGAAGCAGAACGCCCTGCAGAACGCCGGCTACGTGCTGCAGTGGTGGCTGCTGGCCGCCCTGAGCCTCTGCGGCTTCGTCTACCTGGCCCGCCGCGAGGCCCGCGGCCCCGAGCCCGAGGACCTCCTCGACGAGTTCCACGACACGCCCGCCTGAGCCACCCGGCGGCAGACCACGGGCCGGACCCACGGCCGACGCCGCACGAGACGGCCGACGCCGCACGAGACGGCCGACGCCGCACGAGACCGGCCGGGCCACGCCCGAACACGGCCACGCCGCAACCCACGCACGGCGGCCCGCGCCACCACCCAGCAAGCAGGCAGGCAGGCAATGCGACCGCCCAGCAAGCCGGCAGGCAGCGCGACC
Organism: Dactylosporangium sp. NPDC050688; assembly: GCF_040654515.1. Lineage (NCBI taxonomy): Bacteria > Bacillati > Actinomycetota > Actinomycetes > Micromonosporales > Micromonosporaceae > Dactylosporangium > Dactylosporangium sp. NPDC050688. The sequence continues at coordinate 23,641 of NZ_JBFAIC010000004.1, read as the reverse complement.
AACCAGCACCGGCCCTCGACCACCGCCCGGCAAGCCGGCAGGCAGCGCGACCAACCAGCACCGGCCCTCGACCACCACTCGGCAGGCCGGCAGGCAGCGCGACCGACCAGCACCGGCCCGCGCCGCCTGCCGGCCGGGCGCCGGGCAGGCACCCGGACCGGCTCACGGCTCGTCGGTGGACGGTCCCGCGTGGATGGCGCGCACCGCGTCGATCGTGTCGGCCTCGTCGGCGCGCTTGTCCTCGCGGTAGCGCAGGACGCGGGCGAAGCGCAGGGCCACGCCGCCGGGATAGCGCGGCGAGGTCTGCACCCCGTCGAAGGCGATCTCGACGACCAGCTCGGGCCGGACCTTGACGACCCAGTCGGACTCCTCGACGGCGAGGGCCTTCAGCCGCTCGGTCTGCCAGCGCAGCATCTCGTCGGTCATGCCCTTGAAGGTCTTGCCGAGCATCACGAACCCGCCGGTCTGCGGGTCGCGGGCGCCGAGGTGCAGGTTGGACAGCAGGCCCTTGCGCCGGCCGTGGCCCCACTCGACGGCGAGGACGACCAGGTCGAGCGTGTGCCGCGGCTTGACCTTCACCCAGGCGGAGCCGCGCCGGCCGACGTCATAGGGCGCGGCGGCGGACTTGACGACGAGACCCTCGTGGCCGGCGGCGACGGCGGCCGCGAACACCCGCTCGGCCTGCTCCGGCGTGTCGAGCATGGTGCGCTCGACCCGCAGCCCCGCCGGCACGGCCCGCTCCAGCGCCGCCCAGCGCACCGATGCCGGCTCGTCGAGCAGGTCAGCGCCGTCGAGGTGCAGGATGTCGAAGAAGAACGGCTGGAGCACGGCGGTGCCGTCGCGGCGCGCGGCCCGGCTCGACGTCTCCTGGAACGGCACGGTCCGGCCGGTGTCGTCGACGCCGACGGCCTCGCCGTCGAGCACGACCGAGGACACCTCGAGTCCGCGGACGGCCTCCACCACCACCGGCACCCGGGCGGTGAGGTCGTCGAGGCTGCGGCTGAACACGGCGACCGTGTCGCCGTCGCGGTGCACCTGGATGCGCACCCCGTCGATCTTGATGTCGGCGGCGGCGGGGGCGCCGGTGTCGGCGAGGGCGTCGGTGGCGGTGGCCGCGCTCTGCGCGAGCATCGGGGCCAGGGGGCGCCCGACGGTGAGCCGGTAGGCCTCCAGGGCCTCGGCGCCGGCGGTGAGCGCGTCGACGGCGACGGTCTTCAGGTCGCCGGCGAGCAGCAGCGCCCGGCGGATCTGCGCGATCGGGACGCCGGAGGCGCGGGCCACCGCGTCGACGAGGAGACCTGCCTGAGCGCCCTGCCGCAGCTCGCCGCTGAGCAGGCCGACCAGGAAGTGCCGCTCGGCCTCGGTGGCGGCGCCGAAGAGGGTGGCGACGAGCTCCCGCCGGGCCGCCTGCGAGCCCTTGCCGGACAGCCGGGCCATGGCCGCGAACGCCTCGTCGACGTCGGTGATGGACAGCGACGGCGACTCGGCGGGCTCCGGCAGGTCCCGCAGGCTGGCATAGCCGACGCCGGTCTGGCGCTGGCGCAGCTCGCCGGACAGATAGGAGGCGCCGGGCGAGAGCTCCCCCGGCTCCAGCCGCCGCAGCGCGTCGGCGAGCAGGTCGATCTTGGCGTTGCGCCCTGAGGTCCGCGCGACGGCGGCGGAGACGGTGGCCAGCTCGACGAATCTCATACCCGGATTCTCACCCAGGGGTACGACAGATTCACCTCAAGCGGCGTACGCCCGCCGGACGGCACCCAGGACCCAGCCCATCCGGCTGACGGCGGTGTCGGGGTGCTCGCCGAACTCGTGGGCCACCAGCGCGGCGCAGCCACGCGGCCCGTGCCGCCGGACGCTGCGCATGACGGCGGTGCGGATGTGCTCGGGGCTGGTCGGATCGGAGGACTGCACGTCGGAGACGAACAGCGCCTCGGCCCGGACGTGTTCCAGGAGCTGCGGCGTCATCTTGTACCCCCTTCGGCTGCCTCCCATCACACGCTCCCGCAGGTGTACCGGTGTGTCCGCCGGGTTGCGGACAGGGTGACAACGTCAAAACGACAGTGCCCCGGCGGGGACAGGGCGGGAGTACAGGTAGCCCTGCCCGTAGTGGCAGCCGAGCGCCTTCAGCCCGGCGGCCTGCGCGGCCGTCTCGATGCCCTCGGCCACGGTCTGCAGCGACAACCCCTCGGCGAGCTGCAAGATCACCCGCATGAGGGTCGAGTCGACGCCCGAAGCGGTGAAGGTCCGATCGATCTTGAGGATGTCGACCGGCAGGTGTACGAGGTACGCCAGCGACGAGTATCCGGTGCCGAAGTCGTCCACGGCGACCCGGACGCCCCGCTCCCGCAGCCGCCCGAGCCGTGCGGTGCGCTCGGCGTCGTCGACCAGGACGGACTCGGTGAGCTCCAGGACCAGCGCGGCGGGCGGCAGGCCGGTCTCGTCGAGCACGGCGAGGACCCGCTCGACGAAGTCCTGCTCGCGCAGCTGGCGCCCGGAGACGTTGACGGTGACGGCGACGCCGTCGCGCTCGTGCCACTCGCGGGCGTCGGTGCACGCCTGCCGCAGCACCCACCAGCCCAGCGGCACGATCAGCCCGGTGGCCTCGGCGACCGGGACGAACGTCAGGGGCGGCACCCCGCCCGCCGGCCAGCGCAGCAGCGCCTCGACCGCGGTGACCCGGCCGTCGGCGAGGCGCACGACGGGCTGGTAGTGCAGCGTGAACTCGCCGTCTGCGAGGGCCCGGCGCAGCCCGGTGGCGAGCTCCTGGTGGCGGGCGGCGGCGGTGCGCAGCCCGGGATCGAACCGGACGATCCGGTCCTTGCCGGCGCTCTTCGCCGCGTCGAGGGCGAGGTCCGCGTCGCGCAGCACGTCGGCGGAGCTGCGCTGGTCGCCGACCGCCACGAGCCCGGCGCTGCCGGTCAGGTGCACCTGCCGCCCGGCGACCGGGTAGGCGGGCCGCAGCTGCGCGAGGGCTTCGTCGAGGGCCCCGTCGAGCGCCTGGCCGGCGCCGCGCCAGACGACCGCGAACTCGTCGTCGCCGAGGCGGGCCAGCAGGTCGGCGCCGGGCAGCGCCGCCCGCAGCCGCCGCGACACCTGCACCAGCAGCTCGTCGCCGGCGGCGTGGCCGAGGGTGTCGTTGACGTCCTTGAAGCCGTCGAGGTCCAGCAGTGCGACGGTGACCCCCGGCGTGGCGCCGGCGAGCACCCGGTCGAGCCGCTCGGTGAGCTGCCGGCGGTTCGCCAGGCCGGTCACCGGGTCGCGGGTGGCGCGCTGGCGCAGCTCCCGCTCCAGGCCCTTGCTACGCGCCGAGGACCTGGCCAGGGAGTGCCTGAGCCGGTGGGAGCGCTGCCGGACCAGCAGCACGGCGGCGCCGGCGGCACCGAGCGCCACGAGCATCGCGAAGCCCGACAGCGTCTGGCGCAGCATCCCCGGTACCGCTGCCGAAAACGCGATCAGGAAGACGCCGGCGACGGCGAGCAACGTGGACGGCCGGCCCGCCATCGGGGCAGGGCGGGGATGGGGGCTCGGCTTGCGTCGCACGCTCCGATGCTAGCTAGCACATATCCGATTTTTCGCCACCTAACGGACAACACGCGCGCAAAGGGCGGGCCCCCACCAGAGGGGGCCCGCCCAGGTCTGCGTGGTGGTCAGCCGCGCCAGTCGAAGCCCGCCTCGACGACGATCTTGTCGGCGGTGGCCGCGATGCGGTCGGCGAATTTGTTGGTGTGGTGCCCGCAGAAGGCCAGGTCGCCGGCGGCACCGAAGGTCACGCGAGCCTTGGCGGCGGCACCACAGCTGTCGCAGCGCTCCCCCGTCAGCTCGGGGACGACGTGAACGGCCGGGCGCGAGATCAGCATCGGGGTCATCTCAGTCTCCTCGAGTCGAAGCGGTCAGCTGCTGATTGAAATGCGGCTTTTCTGGGTGTTGCGCCTTACCTACCTAACAGTACGTTCGCCTCTTTTGAGCGCCTAGTTCGTAAGCGTTGGCATTTGGTCACTGCCTGGTTGCCGACTTTGGCCGTTCGTCTGATGCATCACGCGTGAACGCCACATACCCCTCCGGCAACTTCTCGACACCAACCGCCCAGCCAGGCGGCCATGCGCCTGGAGTGCGCTCAACCCTCGCTCAGCCTGCGTTCAGCGTGTCCACTGTGGACAGAACGGCCGCGGGGCGGGCACCCGAACGGCAACGAACGGCGACCCAGGGGTGTAACCCGGGGTGCCGAATCTTGTGGAGGTCCGGATGACAACGCCGGACGGCACCACCGCTCCACAGGATTCGCAAATCCCGAGGAAGGGCCCAAATAGATGATTCGCCGCCACGCCCGCACATTGATGCCGCTCGCCGCCCTCGCCATCGGTGCCGCCGCCGGCACCGTCGTCCTCTCCGGCAACGCGGGCGCCGAGACCACCGACATCATCCGCACCGGTGCGGGTGAGGACGGCTACAGCTCCAGCAGCCGCCCGACGTACAACTTCGGCGCCTCCAGCACCCTGGTCGCGGGCCGCTCCGGCGGCGACACGATGATCACCTACCTGAAGTTCACCGTCGCCTCCCCCGGCACCGGCGTGACCGTCAAGAACGCCCAGGTGACCCTGACCCGCGAGAGCAAGGCGCTGCCGGGCACGCTGGCGCTCAGCAAGGTCGCCGACACCAGGTGGACCGAGAAGACGCTCTCCGCCAGGAACGACCCGGCGCTCGGCGCGACCGTCAGCACCGTCAAGCCGAAGAGCAACGCGGCCACCGTCACGTTCGACGTGAGCTCGGTCGTGAAGGGTGCCGGCACGTACACGTTCGCGGTGACCTCGAAGGTCGCCAACACCCCGGCGCGGTTCCGGTCCTCCGAGGCCACCGCGGGGCGGCCGAGCCTGAACCTGACCGTGGTCCGCCCGGCCGCCACCAAGCCGCCGGTCACCACGCCGCCGTCGACCACACCGTCGACCACGCCGGCGAAGCCCCCGGCGACCTCGCCGTCGACGAAGCCCGTCGAGACCACGCCGGCCACGCCCGCCGACTGCGTCGTGGACGCGAAGCTCGTGCCGTCCTGCGGCGTGCTGTGGGGCGCGGCCGCCGGCGGCTTCTCCGACGTGCCCCGCGACGAGGCGCTGAAGACGTTCGAGCAGAAGACCGGCCGGACGTCGACGGTCTACCACACCTACCACAAGGGCGACGAGCTCTTCCCGACCAAGGCCGAGATCGCGATGACCAGCGACCCGGCCAACCCCCGCACCCTGATGCTCAACTGGAAGGTCGGCTACGGCACCAAGTGGGCCAACGTCGCCAAGGGCGACCAGGACGCCCGCATCGACCGCCTCTCGACCTACATCAAGACCAACTACGGCACCAAGAAGTTCTTCATGGTCCTGCACCACGAGCCGGAGAACGACGTCGTCGCCACCGCCGGGTCGGGCATGACCGCCAAGGACTACGCCGCGATGTTCCGCCACACCGCGCTGCGCATGAAGGCCAATGGGGTCACCAACGCCGTCTTCGTCGTCGCCTACATGAACTACGAGAAGTGGAACAACAGTCCGTGGTGGGGCGACCTCTACCCCGGTGACGACGTCGTCGACTGGGTCGGCATCGACACCTACAACAACGCGCAGCCCGGCGGCTTCCACTACGGCGACTTCAACTACATGATGAACCGCACCAACGACAAGGCGAAGTTCCCCGGCTGGTACACCTGGGCCACCACCAACCACCCGAGCAAGCCCATCATGGTGGCCGAGTGGGGCGTGTACGACTCCTCGCCGACCGTCGTCGGCAAGAACAAGGCCGACGTGTACGACACCGTGCTGCCGCAGCTGGCGAAGCTGCCGCAGATCAAGGGCCTGGTCTACTTCGAGACCGCCAAGGACCAGAACGGCCACGACATCCGCATGGACGACACCCCGGAGGCCCTCGCCGGCTTCCGGAAGATCGCCGCCGACCCGCGCTTCAACGTGAAGCTCTGATCCTTCGACGCTTGCCGAAAGGCCCGCCCGGACTCCGTCCGGGCGGGCCTTTTCCGTATGCCGGCGGGACCGGGCACGCGGCCCGCGAGACCTTGCCGGGCAACAAGAACCGGCCGCCGCCCCGGTGGATGCGCACCGTTCGCCCGACGCGGCCGGCGGGGCCGGCGGGGCCGGCGCTGCGGGCAACTTCGCTGCTCCCGAGCGGGTCCCGGGCGTGCCACCGGAGCGGCCGAATCTTGTTTCTGCAAGGCAATGACGAAGAACATGAAAGCAAGGGATGTAGACATATGTTGAACCGCCGCATGCTCACCGTCCTGACCATGACCGCCGCCGCTGCCGGCTCCTTCTCCTTCGCGTCCGCCGCCGCGGCCGCCCCGGCCGAGGGCACCGTCCGTGGCACGGGCGAGGCCGGGGTGATGAAGGACCGCTACATCGTGGTGATGAAGGACGGCTCGACGACGACCTCGGACGCCCTCGCGGGCAAGGTCGGCGGCTCGGTGAGCGCGCGGTTCAACAGCACGGTCAAGGGCTTCTCCGGCACGATGAGCGCGACCGCCGCCCGCCGGCTCGCGGCCGACCCGGCCGTCGCCTACGTGGAGCAGGACCGCATCGTCAAGGTCGAGGCGACCACGCAGACCGGCGCCACGTGGGGGCTGGACCGCATCGACCAGCAGGCCCTGCCGCTGAACGGCAGCTACACGTACGGCCCGGCGAGCAACGTCACGGCGTACATCATCGACACCGGCCTGCGGGCCGGCCACAGCGAGTTCGGCGGGCGGGCCCGGTCCGGCTACGACTTCGTCGACAAGGACGCGGACTCCACGGACTGCCAGGGCCACGGCACGCACGTCGCCGGCACCGTCGGCGGCGCCACCTACGGCGTGGCCCAGGACGTCAAGCTCGTCGGCGTCCGGGTGCTGGACTGCCAGGGCAGCGGCTCCTACTCGCAGATCATCGCCGGCGTCGACTGGGTGACGAAGAACGCGGTCAAGCCCGCCGTGGCGAACATGAGCCTGGGCGGCTCGGCCGGCAGCACCCTCGACGAGGCGGTCAAGAAGTCGATCGCGTCGGGTGTCACCTACGCGGTCGCCGGCGGCAACGACTCCGCCAACGCCTGCACCAAGTCCCCGGCCCGCCTGCCCGAGGCGATCACGGTCGGCGCGACCGACAGCAAGGACGCCCGCGCCAGCTTCTCCAACTTCGGTTCCTGCCTGGACATCTTCGCGCCGGGTGTGAGCATCCTGTCCAGCGCCAACAGCAGCAACACCGGCACGACCAAGATGAGCGGCACCTCGATGGCCACCCCGCACGTCGCCGGCGCGGCCGCGCTCTACCTGGCCGGTCACCCGACCGCCACCCCGGCGCAGGTCCGTGACGCACTGGTCAACAGCGCCGTGACGGGCGTCGTCACCGGCGCCGGCAGCGGCTCGCCCAACAAGCTGCTCAACACGACCGCCCTGATCCCGGCGCCGGACACCACCCCGACCACGCCCACCACGCCCACCACCCCGACCACGCCGCCGACCACGCCGACGACCCCGGTCGCCTGCGCCGCGGTCTCCAACGGCACCGACGTGTTCATCGCCGACCGGGCCGTCGTCACCAGCAAGGTCACCGTCGCCAACTGCGCCGGCACCGCCGCCAAGGCCTCGACCGTCAAGGTCTCCGTGCGCCACGCCGACCGCGGTGACCTGCGCGTCGACCTGATCGCCCCGGACGGCACCTCGTACAAGCTGAAGAGCTCCATCTCCGGTGACAACGTCCGGAACCTGAACGCCACCTACACCGTCGACCTGTCCGGCGAGACCCGCAACGGCGTGTGGACCCTGAAGGTGTCCGACATCTTCGCCGGCGACACCGGCACCCTGGACAGCTGGACCCTGACCGTCTGAACCCACCTCCCCCGGTGACCGGTGGCCCCCCGCGACCTCGCGGGGGGCCACCGGCGTTCCCGCAGCCCACCGGAAAATCGCTGAAATCTTGCCAGGACCGTGGGGACGTTGCAGAAACCGCGAATCGGTCTCAACTAGGGCGTACCCGTCGGTACCGTGTTGGGCATCCGAGAGCAAGGGGGGCCACCATGAGTACCGCACGTGAGTCCATCGAGGTGGCCGTCCCGGCCGGGGTCGCGTACGAGCAGCTCACCCACTTCGAGAACTACCCGCAGTTCATGTCGGGAGTGATGAGCATGGCGCCGATCGACGCCTCGACCGCGCACATGGTGCTGGACCTCGGCGGCAACCGGGCGGAGTTCGACGCCAGGATCACCGAGAGCCGCCCCGGGGAGTTCCTGTGCTGGGAGGCGACGGACGGCCCGCAGGTCAGCGAGGCGCTGCGGCTGGAGCCGATGGCCGACGGCATGACCAGGGTGATCGCGGAGCTGCAGATCGACGCCCGCGAGCTGATGCCGGCTGAGCAGCACGCCGTCGAGGTGCTCAACCGGCGGCTGAAGGCGGACCTGAGGGGGTTCAAGCGCTTCTGCGAGGAGGCCGCGACGAAGGCGGCCGCCAACCGGCCGGTGACGGCGACCCCCGCCACGATCGCCCGCGGCATCGCCTCGTCCTCCGGCATGACCCACGCCAGCAACGAGCGGCCGCCGCAGCGCCCGCCGGCCGCCGGCAACCTGGGGCCGATGCAGCACACGCTGGACCGGGGCGCGGCGAGGAGCAAGCAGACGCGCTTCTGACCGTCCGAGCCCTGTGGACGCCGGCCGGTCGGCCGGCGTCCTTTTGGATCGGGCGATATCACCCCTAAATGCCGCATATCATGAAGTCTCAAGGTCAACGGAAGTGAGGACCCATGACCGGTCCGGAGCGCAGCGGAGGGCCGGCATGACCGCGATCCTGGTCGCCGACGACGACGTGGACATCAGGGACCTCGTCGCGTTCAAGCTCGAACAGGCCGGCTACGACGTCGTCGCCGTCGACAACGGGCTGGCCGCGCTCACCGAGGCGACCCAGAACCCGCCGGACCTCGTCGTGCTGGACGTCATGATGCCCGGCATGTCCGGCATCGACGTGTGCCGCCAGCTACGCCAGGACGCCGGCACCAAGGCCCTGCCGATCATCCTGCTCACCGCGCGCGCCCAGGAGGGCGACGTCGAGGTCGGCTTCGGGGCGGGTGCCGACGACTACATCGTCAAGCCCTTCAGCCCCCGGGAGCTGGTGAGCCGGGTCGAGGCCGTGCTGGCGCGGATGCGCACGTGACGCTCGCCGGCGCCGCCGTCGTGGCGCTGGCGGTCCTGCTCGTCGCGGCCCTGGTCTTCGGCGGGCTCATCGTCGGCGGGCGGGCCGTGCGCCGCGCCCGCGAGGCCCGCCGCGCGAAACTCGCCACGCCCGCCCGCCGGCTGCTGCTCGCGATCACCGCCGGCGACGACGACCCCGAGCAGGTCGAGGCTCTCGTCCGGCTGCCCGACGAGGTCTGGCACGCGGTGGAGCCCAACGCGATCGCCCTGCTGGGCAAGGTCCGCGGCGAGGCGCACACCACGCTCGTCGACGTGTTCGAGCGCCGCGGCGCCGCCTGGCGGGCCCGCAGCCAGCTGCGCCGCCGCGACCCGGTGGCCCGCGCGCAGGCCGCCGAGGTGCTGGGCAACCTCGGCCGCAGGGACGCCCTGCTGCCGCTGTGCGACCTGCTCGGCGACCCCGACCCCGACGTCCGGGTGGTCGCCGCCCGCTCGCTCGGCCGCATCGGCGACGCCGGCGCGACCCAGCCGCTGCTGGCCACCCTCGCCAGCCGGCGCATGGTGCCCCAGCAGGTCGTCGCGACCGCACTCACCCGGCTCGGCACCGCGGCGCAGAACGCCCTGCTGGCCGGCCTCGACGACCCGCGGGCGCCGATCCGGGCGACCGCCGCCGAGGTCCTGGGTCTCATCGGTGCGACGGGCGCCACGGTACGGGTGGAGAGCGCGCTGCGCGCGGACCCGTCAATCGACGTCCGGGTCAGCGCCGCCCGCACGCTGGGGCGGCTCGGCACCCGGACCGCCCTCGCCCCGCTGCTCCACTCGCTCGGACCGGACCGGCCCGTGGCGCTGCGCGCGGAGGCCGCGAAGGCGCTCGGCGAGCTCGGCGCGGTCACCGCCGCGGCCGCGCTGACCGGGTTGCTGTCCGACGTCGAGTACGTGGTGGCCCACAACGCGGCCCGCTCGCTGCTGCGCCTCGGCGGCGCCGGCCGGGCCGCCCTCGCCGCGGCCGAGCACCGGGCCGGGCGACCATCGTGTCCTGCTCGCCGCCGCGCACGCCCGGGAGGCTCTGGCCGCGGCCGAGCTCGACGACCACCGCAGGCAACTCGTGCCATGATTGCCGACTGGGTCCGGCAGGTGCTGACCGTCACGGACGTGTGCATCCTGACGTACTTCCTGCTGATCAACTCCAGCTACCTGGTGCTGATCGTGCTGGCCTCGGCCGAGTTCGTGCACCACATGCGGCGGGTACCGTTCGCCGGGCACGAGGAGACGTACCGCAGCCCGCTCACCCAGCCGGTGTCGGTGCTGGTCCCGGCGTACAACGAGTCGGCCGGGATCGTGCATTCGGTCCAGGCGATGCTGGCGCTGCGGTACCCGGTGTTCGAGGTCATCGTCGTCGACGACGGATCCACCGACGACACGTTCGAGCGGCTGCGGGAGGAGTTCGGGCTGGTCGAGGTGCCGCGGGTCGTGCCGGACGCGACCCCGACCCGCGGGCGCATCCAGTCGGTGCACGTCCCGCGGGAACGCCCCGACCCCCTGGTCGTGGTACGCAAGCAGAACGGCGGCAAGACCGACGCGGTCAACACCGGCATCAACGTCGCCCAGTACCCGCTCGTCTGCATGGTCGACGCGGACTCGGTGCTCGACCCGCAGGCGCTGCTGTCGGTGGCGAAGCCGTTCGCCGACGACCCGCTGCGCACCGTGGCGTCCGGCGGGGTCATCCGGGTCGCGAACGGCTGCACCGTCGTGGCCGGCCGCATCGTCGACGTCCGGATGCCCCGCGGCTGGCTGCCGAGGGTGCAGGTGGTGGAGTACCTGCGGGCATTCCTGCTGGGCCGCACCGGGTGGTCGCGCATCGGCGGGCTGCTCATCATCTCCGGCGCGTTCGGCATCTTCCGCCGGGACCTGCTGGTGGAGGTCGGCGGCCTGGACCACGACTGCATCGGCGAGGACGCCGAGCTCGTCGTGCGCCTGCACCGGCACCTGCGCCGGCAGCGGCGCGACTACCGCATCGTGTTCGTCGCCGAGCCCGTGTCGTGGAGCGAGGCGCCCAGCTCGCTCAAGGTGCTGGGCAAGCAGCGCCGCCGCTGGCACCGGGGCATCACCGAGATCCTCGGCAAGCACCGCTCGATGATCCTGAATCTGCGGTACGGCCGGATCGGGCTCGTCGCGATGCCCTATTTCGTGCTGTTCGAGCTGCTCGCGCCGATCGTCGAGCTGGCCGGGGTCGTCCTGGTCCCGCTCGGGCTGTACGTGGGCGCGATCGACGCCACGTTCGCCCTCGTGTTCGTCGGCGTCGCGTACGGCTACGCGCTGCTGATCAACCTCATCGCGCTGACCGTGGAGGAGTACTCGTTCCACCGGTACCACCGCTGGACCGATCTGATCGCCTCAGTGCTCGCCTCGATCCTGGAGAACTTCGGCTACCGGCAGCTGACCGCGCTGTGGCGCACGATGGGCATGTGGGCCGCGATCCGCGGCGGCAAGCACGAATGGGGCCAGATGACCCGGACCGGCTTCCAGACCGTGCTGACCCCGCCGGCGTCCGCCGCTGGTCCCGGCGGGAGCGGCCGGGACCGGGCGCCGGTCACCGCCGCTGAGGACGCTCGCGTGGAATCCTGACCGTGAACGTGGTGCCGGCGCCGACGACGCTGTCCACGGCGACCTCGCCGCCGTGGCCTTCCACGATCGTCTTGGTGATCGCCAGCCCGAGGCCGGCGCCCTGGACCGCCTCGCGGACCGCGAACGTGCCGCGGAAGAACCGGGTGAAGAGCTGGCGCTGCTCGCCCGGGTCGATGCCCACGCCGGAGTCCCTCACCTTGATCACCACGTCGGCGCCCTCGGGCCGCGCGGTCATCTCGATCAGCCCGCCGTCGGGGGTGAAGTTGACCGCGTTGACCAGCAGGTTGACCAGGGCGCGCTGGAGCTGCTCCGGGTCGGCGTCGATGGTGCCGAGCCGCGGCGCGATGGCGAGCTCCAGGCGGTGGCCGCGGCGCCTGGCCCGCGGCTCGACGTCGGCGTGCGCCGCCATCAGCACCTCGGTCAGGTCGGTGGGGGCCAGCGCAGCGCCTGCGACGCGGCCATCCGGTCGGCGACCCGGCCGAGCTGGATGCCGACGTCGGCCATGATCTCCAGCAGCCGCGCGTCCGGCTCGACCGGCTCGTGCGTGAAGAACTCCAGCACCGCGGAGGCGACGCCGCGGGCGATGACCGGGAAGGCGATGGCGGCGCCGACCCCGTCGAGGGCGCCGGCGAGCGGGGACCTGATGAAGTTGCCGTCCTTGGTGACGTCCGGGCTCCACACGGGCCGGCCGCTGCGGGCCGCCTGGCCCACGATGCCGCCGCCGAAGGTGAACCGGAACCCCTCGATGGCCGCCCGGAGCCCGGCGAAGGAGCCCGGGTCGTCCTCGTACCAGATGTCGGTGGACACGAAGACCCTGCGGTCGCGCGGGTCCGGCAGGCACAGGTGGCCGGCGCTCCAGCCTGTGGCGGCGCAGACCGCCCTGATCACGGGCAGGCCGGCGCCGGCGATGTCGTCGGCCTCGTTCGCGATCCGGGTCGCCTCCTGCAGCAGCGAGACCAGGACGAGTTCGCGATCCTTCGGCACATCTTCGATCGTAAAGTCGGACCCGCCGTGATCAGCCCGTTTCGGGGGGATCGCGGCGGGTCCGTGACGCAGGTCGGGGCAGGTCGGGGCAGGTACCGGACGTTCAAGCCGTGGCGGGCGAGCGGTGCAGCGCCGCCACGATCTCCCGCACGTACCGGTAGACGCCGACCTCGCCGGCGCGCACGCCGTCGCTGACCGCGACCAGCCGCACGCCGCCCTCGACGCACGCCTGGGCGAAGCGCAGGCCGGGCAGCCGGTGCCGCTCGCTGATCTCCACGACGGTGCCGTTGAGCCGGCACGCCTCGACCAGCTCGGCGATCGCCGAGTCCGGCACCGCGGCCTCGTCGATCCCGGCCCGGGCGAGGAAGTCCAGGGGGCGGGCGAGGCGGGTCGGCGCGTAGCGGGAGACCCGCTCCACGGCCAGCCCGGTCACGGTGACGACCTGGTCGATGACGTCCAGGGCGCGCATGGTGCCGTTGTCGATGAGCCCGCGCACGGCGTCGGGGCTGAGCAGGCCTGCGGGCAGCGGCAGGCGGTTGAGGCCGACCGAGATGACCTCCAGGCCGTTGAGGTCGGACGGGAACGCCAGCCAGCCGTCGATGCCGATCGCCTCGACCTCGACGCCGCGGCGCAGCACCACGTCGGTGCGCTGCTGAGCGCGCTGGATCGAGGCCAGGTACGGCGACAGCCAGCTCGTGTCGGGTCCGACCCGGTCGGCGAACGTCACCTCGGTCAGCCCCGCCTGCTCGGCGCTGGCCACGAGGACGCTGACGCTGTCCCGGCCGGACGAGAAGGCGGTGTGGACGTGGCCGTCGGCGGCAAGGTCGATCATGTGGGCTCTCTTCCCTGGGGCTGGCTGCTTCCACTCATCAGGTTGCCCGGTCCGTGTCCCCTGTCCGGTCCCGCGCAGTTGCGCTTGGGTTGACGCCGGCGCTATTCACCGGCGCGGTCGAGCACCGGGCGGCGGTAGCGGTACCCGAACCCGCGCACCGACTCGATCGGTGAGGCGTCGGGGTCGGTCCAGCCGAGCTTGCGCCGCAGCCGCAGCACGGCGAACTTGACCCGCTCCGGCCCGATGCCGGTCGGGTCGTCCCATGCCTGCGCGAGCAGCTGGTTGGGCGACAGCACCGCCCCGGCGTGCCGGACGAGCACGTTGAGCAGCCGGAACTCCGTCGGCGTGAGGCGCACCTCGTCGCCGGCGACGAACGTGCGCCGGGCCGCCGGGTCGATGCGCAGGACGCCGTCGTCGTACACCTCGTCGGCCCACGACGCTGGTCCGGCGCTGCGCCGCAGCAGCGCCTCCACTCTCGCCACGAGCTCGGCGTTGGTGAACGGCTTGGTGAGGTAGTCGTCGGCGCCGCCGCGCAGGCCGCGCACCTTGTCCGACTCCTGCCCGTGCGCGGTCAGCAGCAGCACCGGCACGTCACTGACGTCCCGCAGCCGCTCCAGCACCTGCCAGCCGTCCATGCCGGGCAGGCCGATGTCGAGGATGACGAGCTCCGGACGCTCCGTGTACGCGTCCCTGAGCCCGGTCCTGCCGTCCTTGGCGTGTGCGACCTGGTGCCCGGCCCGCGTCAGCAGCAGGCGCAGCGCCATGGCGATATCTGGATCGTCCTCGACGACGAGAAGCCGGCTCACGATCATCCCCCGTTTCGTGCTGGTCGCGAAGGCAACGACAGCGTGACCGTCGTGCCGACCCCTTCGGTGCTGGCGACGCTGATGCCGCCGCCGTGCAGTTCGACGATGGCCCGGCTCACCACGAGCCCGAGCCCGGTGCCGGGCATGACCTGCCGCCCGACCGCCGCGGCGACATTGGAGCCGCGGAAGAATGCGCTGAAGAGCCGGGGCAGGTCCGCCGCCGGGATGCCGACCCCGGTGTCGGCCACAGCGATCGTCCAGCCGTCCTCGGTGGGCCCGGCCCGCACGGTGACCTGCCCGCCGCTCGGCGTGAACTTGACCGCGTTGCTCACCAGGTTGTCCACCACCTGGTGCACCCGGGTGTCGTCGCAGACCAGCTCGGGGCCGCCGGCGCACTCGAGCACCAGGTCCAGGCCGGCCGCGAGCGCCGCCGGGGTCCGCTCCGCGACGGCGACCGCGAGCAGCTCCGGCAGGCGGGTCGGCATCGGCTTGAGCTGCAGGGTGCGAGCCTCCAGCCGGGACAGCAGCAGCAGGTCCTCGATGAGGCGCAGCAGCCGGTTGGCGTTGCGGTCGATCACGTCGAGGTACGTGCGCTGGTCCTCGGACAGCTCGCCGGTGCTGGCGTCGCCGAGCAGGTGCGCGAACGCCACGACCGAGGACAGCGGGCCGCGCAGCTCGTGCGAGACGGTGGCGACGAACTCGTTGTTGAGCGCGGTCGCCTCGATCAGCGCCCGGTTGCGCTCCTCCAGCCCGCGGCTGCGCTCTTCCAGGCCGCGGCTGCGCTCCTCCAGGCCGCGGCGGACCGCGACCCTGGCGGTGGTGTCGCGCAGGTGCACGAGCGTGCCGGAGTCGGACTCGCCGGGGCCGGCCACCGGCACCAGGTCGACCTCGAGGACCCGGCCGTCGGCGAGCGGGAGTTCCTCGCCGACGATCGCGGTGCGCAGGCGGAACGCCTCGCGCAGCCGCTCCGCGCGCGGCGAGTCCGGGTCGAGCCGCTCGACCACCCGGCCGATCACCGCGGCCCAGTCCAGCGGGTCGTCGCGGTGCTCGCCGGCCGGGCCGGCCAGACCGGTGTCCAGCAGCCGGTGCGCGGCCAGGTTGGCCAGCCCGACCCGGCCGCCCTCGTCGAGCAGCAGCAGCCCGTCGTCCATCGTCTCCACCAGCCGGGCGAGGCGCTGCTGCTCCACGCGCGCGTGCCGCTCGGTCTCGCGCTGGCGGGTGACGTCGATGCCGAAGAAGGCGACCGTGCCGACGTCGGCGGCGTCGACGAAGCTGCGGGCGGCGACCTCGATGATGCGCCACCGCCCGGTGGCGGTGCACAGGCGCAGGTCGACCGTGCCGACCGGGTGCCGGCCGCTGCAGCAGGTGAGGAACATGGCGACGGCCGCCGGCCGGTCGTCGGGGTGGATCAGGTCGACGATGCGGTAGTCGCCGGGTCTGTGCCGGTCGTACCCGAGCACCGTGGTGAACGAGTCGGACAGCGCGCTCCACCCGCGGGACGGGTCGACGGTCAGGATCATCGCCCGGGCGCCGGCGGTGATCGCCGCTGCGAGGGGCGAGCCGTGCATCGGCGGGGGCGGCACCGCCCGGCAGGGTTGGGCGAGGACGCGGTCGGCGGCGGCCGCGATCTCCGCGGCGGCGGCGAGCAGCTCGGTGCGGGCCGGCGCGGCGCTGAACTCCACGCGCAGCTCCTGCCCCCACTGCGCGGGCCCGACCGGCAGCCGCTCCAGCAGGTCGAGCTCGCCGAGGACGGGGGTCAGCGCGGAGACGATCTCGGCGGACCGCACCCCGGAGAACCCGCGTAGCTGCGCGACGAGGCGCTGCGCGTCCACCACGGTCGTCGCGTTCGCGGCACGGACCACCAGGTCGACCACGGCGCCCTCGATAAGGCCCGTGTCAACCAGACGGTCGGTCTCTCCACGCAAAGCTCTCCTCGGCCGGCAGGCAGCGCGACACTCGCTGCTTACTGTCGGTACACACATATACTACGCAATGTAATGACATGTCCTGTAACGTTTCCGGAGGACCGAGGGGGTGCTCATCGCTGACGACACCGCCACAGCAACCACCGCACCGGCCGACGCGCCGGGCGGGCGGGGCATGCACGAGCTGCGGACCGAGTTCATCCGGGTGGCCGCGCACGAGCTGCGGACCCCGCTGACGTCGATCATCACGTTCGCCAACATGCTCGACGCCGCCGACGAGGTCCTCACGCTCGACCCGGGCGACCGGCACTCGGCCCTCACCGCGATCCGGCGCAACGCCGAGCGCATGCAGCTCACCGTCGCCGACCTGATGCTGCTGGCCGAGCTGGAGGCCGCCGAGGCGCCCCTCGACGCGGTCCGGGTCGACCTGCAGCCGCTGCTCAACGAGGTCACCGGCGGGCTCGCGGTGGCGCTGCACATACCCCCGGCGGCCCACCTCTTCGGCGACGAACCGCTGCTGCGCCAGCTGCTGCGCACCGCCGTCGACGTCGCCGGCGTCGTCAACGACGCGGACCGGCCAATCACCGTCGCCGTCTCCCGCGCCGCGGAGCTCTGGACGGTCCGGGTCACCGCCACGGTCGCCGGCCCGCTCAGCGCCGAACGGCTGCTGTCCATGCGCATCCCGCACCCCGAGCACCCGGGCGAGCACCGCACCGGCGCGCTCGCGCTCATGCTGGGCCGGGAGATCGCCGCCCGGCACGGCGGCGGCATGGTCACGTCGGTGGAGCAGCACGCGGTGACGGTGACCATCACGCTGCCGCACTCCGTCCCGCATCCCTGACACAGGATGTCAGGTGCGTCCGGCAGACTCCGGCGCATGGGAAACAGGACCGTCGCGCCGTTCGACATCGAGGGCTGGGAAGAGGACGTGTACGACGAGCGCCCCGGCGCCCGCCTGTCGCGCACCAGGATCACCAAGACGTTCACCGGTGACTTCACCGGCACCAGCGAGGCCGAGACGCTGATGTGCCGCGCCCCGGTCGAGGGGTCCGCGGCGTACGTCGGCTTCGAGCGCCTCACCGGCGCCCTGCACGGGCGCACGGGCACGTTCGTGCTGCACCACACCGCGTCCGGTTCCGGCGGGCAGCGCGGCGGCTCGTGGACGGTCGTGCCCGACACCGGCACCGGCGAGCTGACCGGCATCAGCGGCGCCGGCGAGATCGTCATCGCCGAGGACGGCGCGCACACCCTCGTGCTGGAGTACGAACTGGGCTGACGGTCGACGAGACACCGGGCGGCGGCACCACCGTACGCATCACGCTGCCGCGCCCCTGACGCCGCTCCCGGCCGCGCGCTCGGCGGATCCACCGCAGGAGCGGACGGTGTCCACCGGTGTCCGATTGTCCTGCGGTGCAGCATGGTTGCCGACGAGCGCAGGTCGATTGCAGCACCTGGCGACCCGGCGATGCCCCCTGCCACGCTTACCTGGCAATGATCCACGCCGTAAACGTGCAGGCCACGGCACACCTTCCCGAGGAGCCCAGATGACGATCCGACTGGTCGCCGTCGATGAACACGTCCTTCTCCGACTCGGCCTCAACCGTGTCGTGGCGACCGTCCCGGACATCACTCTGGTCGGCGAGGCCGGCAGCGCCGCCGAGGCGGAACGGGTCGTCGCCGAGACCCGGGCCGGCGTGGTCACCATCGACGCGTCCCTGGCCGACAGCGACGGCATCGGTCTCGCCCGCCGGCTCCGCGCCACCAGCCCCGACCTCGGCGTCGTGCTGCTCAGCGCGGTCAGCGACGACAACCTGCTGTACCGCGCCCTCGACGCCGGCCTGTCCGCCTACGTCACCAAGGCCGCGCCCATCCCGTCGGTCCTCGCCGCCATCCGCCACGCGGCGGTCGCCCCGCACTCCTTCACCGCGCCCGGCCTGTCCTCCGCCCTGTCCCGCCGCCGCGGCCAGACCGGCCTGCTCAGCCAGCGCGAGCAGGAGGTCCTCTCCCTCATGCGCGACGGCCTGAGCCTGCCCACCATCGCCCAGCGCCTCGCCGTCTCCGAGGCCACGGTGAAGACGTACGTGTCCCGCCTGTACAGCAAGCTGCGCGTCAACAACCGCTCCCAGGCCCTGATGGCCGCCGTCAACCAGGGCCTGCTGGTCTCGGTGGACGCCGCCTGACCCTGCCCCTGCACCACTCCCCGCACGACGGACGCGGACCGGCTCCCCCTTGCCGGTCCGCGTTTTTGTCGTACGGCGGCGCCATGCTGGGTTGCCGGTGCCGGTCTGGACGCGGCTACGACCGCAGTCCGAGCACGCTGTGCAGGATCAGCCCGGCCGGGATGTCCGAGTGCCCGGACTCCAGCGCCGTCAGCGCCACCAGCTCGGCCCGTAGCGCCGCCGCCGGCTCGCCGAGCACGATCGCGGTGAGGACGAGCTCGAGCAACACCCGGTCGTAGTGGTCGCTGCCTCGCCGGTACCGCGCAGCGTCGGACTCCACGACCCCCGCCGCGACGCGCCACCCACGACCGGCCACGGGCTCGAACGTCGCCTCGAAGACGCTGTGGCCGGTCCAGCTGCGGTGCAGGAACGCCACCCGGTCCTCGACGAACACGTCCCACTTCTCGTCCATGTCGTCGGCCTGGTAACCGAGCCGGATCCGTTGCCACTCCTCGTCGGACCACGTCCGCTCCGGCACCGCCGCCATCACCACCGGCGCCGCGATCGGCGCCACGCGCAACGACGCCCGGATGACGGGCTCAGTCTCGGCCGTCGGCAGATCCTACGGACCACCCTTGGACCACGGCCGGCGGCGGCCACGCCCGGGATGAACCGAGCATGACCGCCGCCACGAATGCCGTACCAATCTGTACCGGCGAGCTCGCCGGATTGTTCCGTGCCTGGTCAGAATGCTTAAACGGCCAGGTCGTACTGGTAGAGGTTGTACTTCGTCATCAGGTTGACCAGCTTTGTCGTGTACAGCGGGTCGGTGGCGTAGCCGCCCTTGTGGACCTCGGCGACGAACTGGTTCGGGTTGTTCGTGTAGTTGAACGCGGCCGCGTAGCGGCTCAGGTTCTTCAGCGCCATGCCGTGGTCGGTGAAGGAGGCGGCGGCCGTGGCGTACGTGCGGAACGTCGCGACCGTCGTGCTGCACACGCCCGCGGCGTTGCACTCCTGGGTGCTGTAGGACTTGCAGCCGGAGGCGTACGAGCCGGGCGCGTTGTTGAAGCACTTCATGCCGAAGAAGTTGCGGTCGTTGGCGGACAGCGAGCTGCGGCCCCAGCCGGACTCGAGGATGGCCTGGGCGAGCGTGACCGAGGTCGGCACGCGGGTGTCGCGCTGGCTCTGCTGGGCGGCGGGGATCGAGGCGGCCAGGAACTGTTCGTTGGTCATCGTGCCGGTCGGGCCCATCGGGACCGTCGCGACGGGCGCGGCGACCACGGCCGGGGCCGGCGCCGGGGCGGGCGGCGGGATGACACAGGTGGGCAGCTTCGGGTTGCCGGAGACGTACGCGTGGGAGATGAAGTCACCGAGCGCGAGCCGGTCCCACTGGGCGGTGCGGCGCACGTTGCCGCGCAGGTACTGGCCGCTGACCTTGCAGGTGACCGTGACCTTCTGCTTGTTCTTGATCTTGCGGGTCTGCGTGAACCAGTTGGCGGCGCCGTTGCGGGCGGCAAGGCTGCCGCTGACGCGGACCGAGACGACGGCCGCGTCGGCCGGGGCGGTGGTCACGACGAGCGTCGTCGCCGTCGCGGCCAGGGCCATGGCGGGCACGAGGACAAATTTCCTGAGATTGCGCAACATGAACTGATCTCCCATGAGGGGTGGGTGGTCCCCTCAAAGGTCGTCAGTCCGGGTAGCGCGGCCAGGTCCCGGCGGGGTGCCGGGGCGTTGCGGCCGGAAGCTCCACTGTAGACAGCGTTCAGTTGGTACCGTACTGCTGCTTGAGCGTCAGATAGTCGCCGAGCCCGAGTCCCCGGTACGCCGTGGAGCAGTCCGGGAGCCCGTCGGTCATCGTCTGGGTGCCGTGCTCGGCGAACGCCACGTGCCCGAGCCCGAAGGCATGCCCGAACTCGTGGGTGACCGTACCCTCGAGATCCCACCGCGACGCGCAGTCCACCGGCGTCGTGGTGAAGAACAAGCCTTCGGTGTCGTCGATGAGGATGTCGGTCTCGACGCTGCGGCCGTTCTCCTTGCCGCCGAACCACCAGATGCAGGTGACGGCAAGCAGCCCCCGCTCCAGCCGCCCGAACGAGACGGCGTTGTGACCGTCGCGCTCGCCGCAGCCGCCGGCCGCGGTCACCCCGGCCTTGTGGTCGGTGCGGCCGGCGTACGACTCCTCGATGCCGAGGTTCGCGGGCAGTCCGCAGTCGTTGCGCCCCGTGTCCACCGTGGTGGCGGCGCTGCGCAGCGACTCGACGACCTTCGCGCGGTCGCCCAGGTACGCGGGGATCGTCTGCTCGTTGATCCGCCATCGCAACGAGTTGCGCCAGCGCATGCCGAGCCACGTCCCGGCCGGGTCGGCACACCGCCCGCCGCTGTCCGCGGCGCCGGGCGGCTCGCCGACCGGTGGACCCGGGATGACCGGCAACCAGCCACGCGCGACCGCGGCGCGTGACACGTTCACCGACGCCACGGGGGCCGTCAATGAACCTGCCACGAGGACCAGCGCGAGCAACTTTGCCAGACCAGTGTCGATCTTTGGCACAGACTCATTCTGGTCCGCGCGCCACCCCGAAGGGGTGACTTTCCGCAAACAAGGTGCCGACATGGCTCGCTAGATGCCCTTCTGCCGCCTTCCGACACCTGCGCGGCAACCCCATGTCAGGCGTTCATCCCCCGCTCACCGCACCCCGGCTGGACAGCACCGGCTGGTCACGTTCCGTCATGCTTGGCGTACCGAAGGCCACCCGAGGGAGTCGAGGATGATCAACCTGATCGCCAAGCTGCACGCCCGTCTGGTGCGCGAGGACCGCGGCGCCGCCACCCTCGACGTCGGCCTCGCCGCCATCCTGGTCGGCGTCACCGCCGTGGCCGCGATCACCCTCATCGGCGGCGACGTCACCACCTGGTAGCCAGCCCTGCGGTGCCGCCCGGCGCGGCGCCGCGTCCGCCGGTTCCTTCTGGCGGCGGTCATGCCCGGTTCACCCCGGGCGTGGCCGCCGCCTGCATTCCGGGTGCGGCGAATGCCGCCGCTGGGGCTGTCTGCACACCGCCTGCACAGCGGCGCGTTACCGGGCGGCGGCCACAAACTGGCACGGCGGCCGCTCGCCCGCAGAAGGGGTACGGAAATCGGTTCGCCAACCCCAACTTCGCTACCCCTTCCGTGAAGCGGAGGCTGCTCGACGGTAACCGCCGGGCAGACAGCGTCGTATTTGCGGTGGGTGTCATCAAAGTGCTGGTTCCGATGCGTGTTAGGGCTGACCCCGTTGAACGCATCCGGAAGGCGCGATGACGTGACGTTCGAAGAGTTCGTGGCGGCCCGGCTCGGCGTCCTCGTGCGCTACGCGACGGTGGTGACCTGTGATCCGGACCTGGCCCAGGACATCACGCAGGACGTGCTGATCAAAGCCGGGACACGCTGGTCCCGGATCGGGCAGCTGGACACCCCGGAGCAGTACCTCAAGCGCATGGTGGTCAACGAGTTCCTGTCCTGGCGGCGGCGGCGCGCGGCGCAGCTCATCCCGCTGGCCCGCGAGTCACTGGACAGCATGGCGGCACCGGCCCCGGATCCCAGCGGGCCGCGGGACGAACGCGATGCGATGTTGCGGCTGATCGCCGCGCTGGCTCCCCGGCAGCGGGCGGTCATCGCGCTGCGGTTCTACGAGGACATGTCCATCGACCAGATCGCCGACCTCATCGGTTGCCGGCCGGTCACGGTCCGCACCTATCTTGCCCGCGCGCTGGCGACGCTGCGCGAGGCGTTTCCGGCCCATCGAGTCATGACAGGAGACCAGGTATGACCACGCCCATCGAGGACCTGATCCGGGCGGCCCAGCAACGCCAGGCAGAGCGTGCGCACGGGCCCGACCGGCTGCTGACCGAACTGCCGGCCCGGGCCGCCCGGCAGGCCCGCCGCCGCAGGTACCAGACACTCGGCACCGTCGCTGTGGCCGCTGCCGTCGCCGCGGCCCTGACCGTCCCGGCGTTCGGGTTGCGAAACGGCACGAGCGGTGCGCCGTCACAGCCGGCAGCACAGCCGTCCTCGGCCGCCACGCCCGCCGCGACATCGACATTCCCGCCGGTCGCGCTGCGCTACCGGCCCACCTGGCTGCCGCCCGGCCTCACCGAGCGGATCCGCACCGGGCAGCCCGTGTCCGCCGGGAACGACTCGCCGGCCAGCATGCTGCGCGTCTGGACCGACCGGCCGGTCGGCACCGACGGTGCCGGTGTGCCCGCCCAGCTCGTCATGAGCATGCGGCAGGCCAGCGGCACCAACGACCCGCTGGCCAACACCGGCGTCGAGGTCGACATCAACGGCACGTTGGGCTACTACCACGCCAGCGACAAGCCGTACGTGGAGTGGCGTGCCGACGCCGGCACCGTCGTGGCGCTGCAGCAGCACGAGCTGAACCTGTCCCAGCACGACCTGCTGAGGATCGCCCGCTCGGTCCAGCCCGATCCGGCCCAGCTGCTGGTGCCGCTGCACGTGGGTTGGCTGCCCGACGGCATGAACGTCATCACCGGGCAGGTCAGCGGCGACTCGCCGGCCGCATGGATGGCCATGCTCGGCGCCCACCAGCAGCCCACCTCGGGCAGCTCCGCCTCGAGCCAGCGCAGCATCACCGTGTCCCTGAGCCCGACGACCATCGCACCGGCCGGCGGCCGGAGTCTGACCGTCAACGGGCACCCGGCACGACTCGTGATCCGTACCGACCGGCCGATGGACATGCGGTACGTCGTCGTCGACCTCGGCGATGGCCGGAAGCTGACGGTGTCCGGCGTGTCGCGGGCCGACCCGTTGACCGACGACGATCTGATCCGGGTCGCCGAGCACGCCGCACCGTCCGATCCCGTCGACGTCGCCTGGATCGCCACCCCGTGATCCCGTCAGCGCACCGGCAGCCGGCCTGACCCGTCAGCCTGGCGGCCGGTGCGGCCGATCCAGCGAATCAACAGTTCCGTGCAGAAGTTCCGTGCAGAGAGGAAGGTTCATGGACGTCGTCCGTGCCCCGAGCCCGGGCAGGCAGGCCCCACAGCAGTGCTATTCCGGTGTCGTGTGGATCGACCGGGACGTCACCGGTCCGGAGCCGTCCCGGCTGCGGACGTTCCAGGCGCAGTTCAGTCCCGGCACGCGGACGGCCTGGCACCGCAGCCCGTACGGACGGATCCTGA